>JBEIKL010000001.1:0-59483 GCA_040379745.1 Bdellovibrionales bacterium
GATCGCGCTGAATCCAAAGTCGTGATGATGGCTTCCACTGAAGGTGGAATGGAAATCGAAGAAGTGGCTGAACAGCACCCTGAGAAAATCTTCCGCGCGGTAATCGACCCGGGTACGGGTTTCATGCCTCACCACGGTCGCACTCTCGCTCTTGCGCTTGGTCTTCCGACCGAGATGATGAAAGACGCAGTGGCGTTCTTCAAAGGAATCTACGATTGCTTCATGCAAATGGATTGCTCTCAGGTCGAGATCAACCCGATGGTCATCACTGGCGACAACAAATTGCTCGCGCTTGATTGCAAGATGAACTTCGACGAAAACGCACTCTTCCGTCACCCTGAAGTGGTTGAAATGCGCGATCTTCTCGAAGAAAACGCTCAGGACGTGGAAGCTTCCAAATACGAACTTGCTTACATTGCGCTCGATGGAAACATCGGTTGCTTGGTGAATGGTGCGGGTCTGGCGATGGCGACTCTCGACATCATCAAGCTCGCTGGTGGTACACCGGCGAACTTCCTCGATGTGGGTGGCGGCGCTTCGAAAGAAAAAGTGACCCAGGCGTTCAAGATCATTCTCAAGGATCCGAAAGTGAAAGCGATCCTCGTGAACATCTTCGGCGGAATCATGAAGTGTGATGTGATTGCAGAGGGCGTGATCGCTGCTGCAAAAGAGCTTCAGCTTTCTGTTCCTCTCGTGGTTCGTCTCGAAGGAACCAACGTGGAACTCGGAAAGAAACTTCTTTCCGAGAGCGGATTGAAAATCACACCGGCAGACGATCTTGCAGATGCTGCTAAAAAAGTAGTGGAGGCAGCGAAGTAGAACCGAAAGGTTCTCAGCTGAACAGATATGTCTATTTGGGTTGATAAAAATACAAAATTGATCGTTCAAGGAATCACCGGCTCTCAAGGGCTGTATCACGCTAAAGGTTGTCATGAGTACGGCCTGAAGTTCGATGGTTCAAAAGTAGTGGGCGGAGTCACTCCGGGCAAAGGCGGTCAATCCGTCGAAGGTTTCCCGGTATTCAATTCCGTGGGTGAAGCGGTGAAGAAAACCGGCGCAAATGCGACCATGATCTTCGTTCCGCCTCCTGCAGCAGCTGATTCCATTTGTGAAGCGGCAGAAGCGGGCGTTCCACTGATCATCGCGATCACCGAAGGCATTCCAGTCGCGGACATGATCGCGACCAAGCGTTTCGTGAAAGAAAAAGGCTCTCGCCTGATCGGTCCGAACTGTCCGGGAATCATCACTCCGGGTCAGTGCAAGATCGGGATCATGCCGGGACACATCCATCTTCCAGGAAGAATTGGTGTGGTTTCCCGTTCTGGAACTCTTACTTATGAAGCAGTTTATCAGCTCACCAAGCTCGGCATCGGTCAAAGTACCTGTGTCGGTATCGGTGGCGACCCGGTAAATGGAACCAACTTTATCGATGTTCTCGAAGCATTCAATGCAGACCCGAACACTGACGGAATCATCATGATTGGTGAAATCGGCGGAACTGCGGAAGAAGAAGCGGCAGAGTTCATCAAGAAACAAGTCAAGAAGCCAGTGGTTGGCTTCATCGGCGGTGCATCTGCGCCTCCGGGTAAACGGATGGGACACGCAGGTGCCATCATTTCCGGCGGCAAAGGAACTGCTGAAGAGAAATTCAAAGCGCTTGAGGCTGCAGGAGTACGGATTTCCCGTTCACCGGCAACCATGGGCATCACATTGAAAGAAGCAATGAAAGGGTAGTATTATGGCAATCGAAAAAACATTCAGTATCGTAAAACCAAACGCAGTCGAGAAGAACAATATCGGAAAGATCATCGATCGTTTCGAATCCAAAGGTCTTCGTGTATCCGCTGCTAAATTCACCAAGCTTTCCAAAGAAAAAGCGGAAGGTTTCTACATCGAGCACAAAGAGCGTCCGTTCTTCGGAAGCCTGGTCAGCTTCATGACTAACGGTCCGGTATTGTTGATGGTTCTCGAAGGTGAGAACGCAGTACTGGCTAACCGTGAAATCATGGGCGCGACTGATCCGTCCAAAGCGGCAGAAGGCACCATCCGTAAGGATTTCGCTGACAGCATCGAAGCAAACGCAGTACACGGCTCTGACAGCCTTGCATCTGCTGAGCGCGAAATCAGCTACTTCTTCGAACGTTCTGAAGTCATTTCCCGTTTCTAATCCAAAGGAATCGTCATGAATAAAAAAATCGATCTCAACAAGTTCAAGGATGTGATGGGCCAGCTGAAGACCAAGCAACAGCAGCTTAAAACTTTGATGAATAAGGAAACCCTGAAGGAAGCGAAGAAATATGCTGAAGCTTCCGGCAAGGAACTGAAAGACATCATCAAGAACACGGACACGAAAAAAGTGAAGTCGTTCATCACCAAGGAAGCCAAAGAGTTGCAAAAACTCCAGAAGCAGATCCCGGGTGAAATCGCGAAATTCACCAAGTTCGTGAACTCCCAAGCCAAGGAACTTGAGAAGATTTTGAAAACCGTGAATGCGCTCGAAGCGGCGGACCTCATTCAGTCCAAAGTGAAAAGCACCATCAAGGGAAAATCTCCTGTAGGAAAAAAGTCCAAAACTTCTTCCAAGAAATCTTCCACTCCGGCAGCCGAAGCAGCAAAAGCGGAAGCGCCAAAAATGGAAACCATGGCAGAAGTGAAGACGGAAGAAACTCCGCAGGCGTAATCATGGCTAAGAAACCAGTGAAAAAGGCCGCGGTAAAACCCGCAGCCAAGAAAACAACAGGTTTGAAAAAAGCGGCAGTTGCTAAAAAAGCGACTGCCGCAAAGCCTGTTGCATCAAAAACTCCGAAAAAAGCGGCGAAAGTCGCTCCGGTAGTGGAATCATTGTTGAAAGTGGGGCAAAAGGCTCCTGCATTCACGCTGATGAATCACGCCGGTCAAAAGGTGTCGTTGAAGGACTTTGCGGGTAAGAAACTCGTGATTTATTTCTACCCGAAAGACGATACCCCGGGTTGCACCAAAGAAAGTTGTGACTTCCGTGATCAGTTCGAACCGGTGAAAAAAAACGGCGCTGTGGTCATCGGGGTCAGCAAGGACTCGGTCGCATCCCATCTGAAGTTCAAGACCAAGTACTCGCTTCCGTTCGATCTACTCTCTGATGAAGAGGGCAAGATGTGCGAAGCCTACGGTGTTTGGAAGGAAAAAAGCATGTACGGCCGTAAGTACATGGGTATTGAACGTAGCACTTTCATCGTGGATGAATCCGGAAAGATCGCAAAAATCTATCCGAAAGTATCGGTCACCGGTCACGTCGATGAAGTACTGAAGGATCTGCAATGAATCAGGAAGAACAAAACAAGACCTACGCTTCTTTTCAAGGAATCAAGAATGTGATCGTGGTGTTCTCGTCGAAGGCCCAGTCTTTCGATGAGGCCGCTCTGGAAAACTTCATCCATCACGCCTATCCGGGGGCGAAAGTCTTTTTTATTTCCACCAGCGGTCAGGCGATCGGCAAGAAGGCTCCATCCAAAGTGGATCTCTTGATTGATTTCACCCAGCCAGGTGCCCGTCAGTCCCTGTTGTTTGCACTGAAAATGAGACAGAAGACCCGCTACGCGATCGGACGCAAGGCAGGTCTGTATTTCCGGTCCAAGAGGTATGACCGGATCTATGATGAGAAAAATGATTCTGCCAAACCAAAGGACTATCTGGCAGGTGAAACCTGGGCACAACGTAAAGTGCTGGAACTCGCAGGGGTTCCGGTCGTTCGCCAGGGCGGAGTGACTCAGGATCGCAGTAAGGAAATTGCGCTCGAGATCAGACGCTGATCCTGCAAGCAGCGTCGGGAATGGACCGATGGCTCAAGGAATTTTGAAAATCGCAAATCAGGCTTGGAAAACCCTGATCTCCCTCAAATTCGCCGTCATGGTGATGGTGGCTCTGACGATTTCGCTGATCGTAGCGACGTTCATTGAGTCCAACGTCGATACCAAAACAGCCCAATACTATGTCTATCGGACCTGGTGGTTTTTCAGCTTGCTCGGGTCTTTTGGCGCGTTGATTCTGGCTGTTGCCATCAGTCGTTGGCCTTGGAAGAAAAAACACACGCCGTTCCTCATGGCCCACGCGGGTATCCTGATGATCCTCGTTGGTTCCTGGCTCACTTATTCCAAAGGGATCGACGGAAGCATGCAATTGACCGAAGGCGAGGTCAGTTCATCAGTCGAGCTCGACCAGCAAGTGCTCGTGTTCAAGAAGAACGAATCCATGCACTCGGTTAGTTTTCCATGGATGCCCGCATCCGTTGCGGAAAACTTCAAACCCAAGCCTTATTCTGAATTCGGAGTCCTCGTTGAAAAACTGATTGCCGATTCCACGCCGAACTTCCAATTCAATCCGGCTCCGGAAGGAAGCACGGAAAAAACGGGCTCAGCTGTTCTGGTCAAAATCTTGGGGGCACCGATGGGTGGCACACCGGAGATCTGGATGTGGACCGGTGATCCTGCCTGGGCAACCCAGAAAATGGGGCCTGCACGATTCTTGATCCGTTCCGCTGATACGAAGTTACCACCAAGCGAACCGGGTGAAGCTCGTTTCGAATTCATCGTTTCAAAAAAGGGCGAGCTTTCTTTTGAAGCGATCTCTCCTCGTGGTGAAAAGCGCGGCGGTAAAATCAACTTTATGGGAACCGATCCGGTGGTCGTCAATCCGGGCTGGCGCATGCCGATTCAGTTGATGGTGAAAAAGTTCGTTCCTGTTGCGATCAATCAGACAGAATATGTGCCCGCAAAAGAACGCTCGAATAATCCGGTTCCGGCGATTCGCATTTCACTTCTGGAAAACCCGGCTTCAAAGCTTTGGTTGGCGCTCGGCGACCGTGCTGAATTCACCAGTCAGGGGGTGGATCGCATCTCGGTGGGTTACTTCCAAAAGAGAGTCATTCTTCCATTCGCACTTCGTCTGAAAAACTTTGAAATGAAACATAATCCCGGAACGATGGATCCATCCGCGTATGCTTCCCACGTGCAGGTGATCGAGAACTTTCAAAAGTCCACTGAAGAAATGGATGCATTAACGGTGCACACCATTCAGATGAATGAACCATTGAAAGCTCAGGGGTTCACTTTCTATCAGGCGAGTTACATCCCTGATTTTCCGAGAGTGACCACGACCGTATTGTCCGTGAACCAGGATCCCGGTCGTTTCCTGAAGTATGCCGGGTCCCTGTTGCTCGTCCTCGGATCCATTCTTCTCTATCTTACCAAAGTCGTTACCCGAAAAAAGGCGGTCGTCGCATCATGAAAAAAATCGCTTCAGTTTTATTTGTTTTATCCTTGTTTTCTTCTGCATTCATCGCAACAGCCGGTGCCGAAGACCGTTTCCCCGAGCCCCTGAAGGGCGCGCGCCTTTCCGACCTCAGACAGATTCCTACCCAATCAGGCGGTCGCTTGAAACCGTTTGACGAATTTGCGCGTGAGACGGTCCTTTCCATGACCGGCATGCGTTCCTTCGGGAAGCTGGAGCCGAGCGAGATGGTGGTTTCAATGCTGATTGAACCGCGCGTTTGGTCCGATCTTCCCATCATCCGTGTTTCCAATGATGAATTGAAAAAACAAATGCTCCTTGACCTCGGTCGCAAGTATTTTACGCCGAACGAACTGATGAAGAACAATGTGTTCCTTCAATATGCCCAAGGCGTTCAAGGGCAGGGAGCTCAGGTCACCAGCAAGGGTATCGAGGTCACCACCAGCAAGAAGAACCCGCGCACCGAAGAACTCAATCGAGTGGTGGATCGGGTCACGCGGTTCCAGAACCTGGTCGCAGGACAGTTGTGGATGGTCATGCCGGATCAGACCGTGGCATTGTCTGCAGGTCAGGATCAAAAATGGATCGCCCTTCAGGAATCCATGAAGTCAGATCATCCTGCCATGCAAGCCGTGGTGGGTATGCTCAAGGCCTATTTGGAGCGCAATTCTAACGATTTCAATGAACAATCGCGTTTGGCGCGTGAACGGGTTTCCGCTGCGGTCCCGGGATTCGCCGAGCATCAATATGAGTTGAAGTCCGAGGTCCTGTACAATCTTCTTCGTCCGTTCCTTCAGGCGATGATTTTCTATCTCCTGGCCGGTATCTTGTGGATGTTCGCCAGTGGACACGCCATTGCCCGGATCATGGCAAAAATCACCACGTTCCTTGCGCTTTCCATGCACACCATCGGGTTCGCCTTGCGTTGTTATGTGGCTGGTCGTCCGCCGGTGACCAATATGTATGAATCGATCATCTGGGTCAGCTTGGGAGTGATGGTTTTCGCACTCTTGATCTATGCCAAACACAAGCATGTGATCCTGCTGACCACTTCCACGATCTTGGCCGGTCTTTCGCTTTTTGCCGCCGATGCCGCACCGATGGTGATGGATCCGACCATTCGTCCTTTGGTACCGGTTTTGCGCAGTAATTACTGGCTCACGATCCACGTTCTGACGATCACACTCAGTTATGCCGCATTCATGCTGGCGATGGGGATTTCCAACATTTCGCTTTTCCGATTCACGCGCCCGGCAAGTGAAGCGAATGAGCAACGTATTTCACTTCTCAATCAATTGTCTTATCGGGCATTGATGTTCGGAACCGTCTTGCTTGCCGCAGGCACGATTCTCGGCGGGATTTGGGCGGATTATTCCTGGGGTCGATTCTGGGGTTGGGATCCGAAAGAAGTCTGGGCCCTCATCGCTCTTCTTGCATACATGGCAGTTTTGCACGGCCGATTCACCGGTTGGGTGGGCAAGTACACCTTCCCGCTGTGGACCGTGATCTGTTTCAGCACCGTGCTCATGGCTTGGTATGGTGTCAATTTCGTACTCGGAGTCGGCTTGCATTCCTATGGATTCTCGAATGGCGGTCAGGCGGTAATGGCATCATTCGTGATTTTTCAGGGACTGTTCTGCGCTTGGGTGCATTTCCGCAAGAAGAAAGATGCATCGGGTTCCGCCCATGCCGTTTCCTGATTGGATAGCCTCATTCGAACAGCTTCGTGAAGGATTCGACGGCCTGATCGAATTCAGTGCTCCGTTGTCCAAAGTCACTTACTATCGCATTGGTGGGCCAGCAACGGTTCTCGCCACTCCGAAATCGGTGCGCGATCTGGAGCGACTTTCTCGCGCGATCGCACAAACGGGAGTGCCGTTTTTCATGCTCGGCTGGGGATCGAATCTGCTGTTCAGAGATGAAGGATTCAATGGCGTCGTCATCCGGATCAAGAACCTGTTCAATCAAATCGAAGAATTGCCTGATTCGCAATTGCGAGTTGGCGCCGGAGTAGGCGCTTCCACTCTCTTGCGTCGTGCACAGGAACAGGGCTATGGCGGACTCGAGTGCCTGACCGGAATTCCAGGCTCGGTCGGTGGCATGGTCGCGATGAACGCCGGCACCCACTTGGGCGAAATGGCTGGTCTCTTGTCACAGGTGGAAACGGTTACGGTAGGAGCTTCAGAAGAGGACTTCGTGGTGAAATCCGTTGTGCCGAATTTCAGGAGTTTTTCTTATCGGCGCAATCACTTTCTCCAACCGCACGAATTGGTGACTCATGTGGAACTCCGTTATCATCAGGAAGAGCCTTCAAGAGTCAAATCCACGATCGATGATCTTTATCAGCGTCGAAAGCTCACCCAGCCGGTGGATTATCCTTCTTGTGGAAGTGTGTTCATGAATCCCAAAGGAAAAAGCGGTGAGGGTGGAGTCGGACTCAATGCCTGGCAAGTGATCGATCAACTGGGGCTGCGCGGACATCGCATCGGTGGCGCTCAGATCTCTGAAAAGCACTCCAACTTCATCATCAATCTCGGTGATGCCAAGGCTGCCGAGGTGATCGCTTTGATCGAGCTGGTGAAGGTGCGCGCGCGAGTCGATCTTGGGATTGAGATGCACGAGGAAGTGAAGATCATCGGGAACTAGTGGAAAATATTTTTCATCCGGTTCAGGAAATTCAGATTGCAGTAATCGAGTAAACTCGATTTTTTCACGCCAAATACCCGTTCCCGGAGCTCATCCCGAACCCGGGCCAGTTTCTCATTGTTTTTCAGGATGTCATCCGACCCGCGCACGGGAATCAGTGAATCATCGATCAGGGCCCGCAGACTGGAACGCTTCATGCCGGCATCCCGGAGTCTTTCGAGGGTTTCGGCGAATCGCGAGGATTCACCGAGGATTCCGTAACCATCCGACCCCAGCACTACGGTCATTCCGGCTCGATGGATTTTCTCGATGGTTTTGACCAGGTCCTTGATTTCCGCCTGATGGATGCGGATGTTCGATTCGATGTTCGCTTCAAAACGGATTTTCATGCCTTGGTATTTGGGATACCTGCTCATGGAACGTTGATGGATCTTTTGAAAGCGGTCAATCGATTCCTGATCGAGCATGTTGATGTGCCCGACCCGAAGAGTGGCCGGAAGGCATTTCCGTGTGGCGCACTCGCGGAGTGCTCCCCAGATTGCATCATAGAATTTGCCGGTATTCGATCGTTCAAATGCATGGATTCTCACCGTCCCGCTAAACTGTGGACTGCTTTTGAAGGCGCTGATGATCCTGTCCTTGATTTTTTCTGTGCTTTCTTTTGCAAAGGAATCCTTATCCATCGATTCGTAAATGCTTCCGGATATGTCGACGCCGTAGATCAGGGGCGGATTGTTCCGGTTACCCATCAAGGATCTTGCATTGCTTAAAGATTCGTCGAATTTGTTTTTCGGAACATTCGATCGGGGAATCGAATAGTAATACTCGGAGTTCATCCCTTTTGCCCGATACATCCGTTCCAGTGTTCCCAGGATTTTCCGATCGGCGAGATATTCCGGAACACTGAAAAGGGATCTTCCTGCCTCATCGAACTTCGCTGTTTTCAGATAATGTTCGATCGCCGGAACGATTTTTTCAGGATCTTTCCGAAACAGTTCGTCGCGGATCGTGGTCGAAGCCAGATAGGATCTGCGCGGATCACCGCCCATTTCCCTCATCTCAAACATGGATTCAAGGATTCCCTGTGGCGTGGTTCCGGGAATCCGGCTTGAAATGTTCTCGCAAAGTTTGGTGAGGTTGACGTCTTTCACCATATCCTTCAGATCCTCTGGCGGAATCAGATGTCCGAACTTGTCATTCAAGTGCGCAGGGTTACTGAAAAGATCCAGTGCGGGCAGTTCTCCAAGTTTGCCATCATAGGCGGCTTCGATGTCCACCAGTCTCGGTAGGTACTGTAAGTGTTCATGATCATTCCCGGCCAAAGCCGAATGGAAAGTGAGTATGAGCAGGAATGCGAATGTTCCGAACTTACGGATGAATCCCATCATTTTCTGATCGGCATTGTGACGGAATAACTGTTGAGTCAAGTCGTTGACGTTGTTTTGGCGGGAAAGGTTCAGGGGATGGGGATGAAAATCTCGGAAATATTCCTCATGAACCAATCCGCACACGGGTTTTTCGCGCTTTTCGCTGATTTCTTGAGCCGGTTCAGCATTTCATCGGTATTTGAGGAGAGCTTTTTCTGAAAATCAGGATCCCATTTTTGACCGGAAAGGGGTTCCTTCGCTTCCTGTGCCAAGCGATTGATCGAATCCTCACTGAGCCCGGCGTCCATCAGTCTGGACAGCGACATCGAGTGATTGGATCGAACACCGAGGATGCCAGCGCCATCGCTACCGAGCGCCACTTTCATTCCGGATTTGTGGATGGATTCGATATTGCGAACCAAATGATCGGTATAGGAACGGTTCAGGGTCAGGTTCGATTCCAAGTTCGCTTCAAAAACAATGTTCACGTTGTTCTTGAATTTGGCGAGTCTCTGGATGTCGTTCTTGCTCAGTCCCTGGATGTGACCAATGCGAAGGTTTTTAGGCATTTTACCGTTCTTTGCCGAGGTCTCCATCGCTTCCCAGAAATCATCATAGAACTGACCACGATTGGTTTCCTCAAAACTGTGAATCCGGAGTGAGCTGTTCAACTCCGAACTGGTCTCGAATAATTGTTTCAAGCGCGAGTTCGTACTTTTTTGTCCAGTGCGCTCATAGATGCTTCCGGAGACATCCGCACCATGCAACCAACCTTCTTTCACGCCGGTTTCCAATTGGTGTTTCAGGTTTTGAAATGCCTTATCGCTTCCGTTGCCCAGGGTTTCCCGGGTGATGGAAAGCATGTTCTCGGTCATGTATCCTTTTTTACGATAAATCTCACCGATGGCTTTCAGTGTTTTTGCATCCGCCAATTCCTGAGGGACGGAAAAAACGGTTTTGCTATTTTGCCAAATTCGGCCATTTTTCAAGCTGTTCTCGATTGAGTTTTTCAGGATCGAATGATCCTGATCCATCTTGAAAAAAAGTTGATTCCTTGTCGAGGCTGCGGCCAGATAGGAGTTTTTCGGATGCGCATGCCATGGTTCCAGGGCGAAAAAGCTTTTCATCGCTTTTTGAGGAGTCACTCCGATTTTGCGCATTTGTGGCTTTTGGGCGATTTTTCGACAAAGACCATCGAAAGACTCTTCCCGGATCATCTTTTTCCATTGGTCGTCCGTAAAAAGATCCTGCCCGAATCGGGCATGGAGATTGCTGATCATCCGATTGTTTTGCGAAATCAGACTCGATGCACGGTATTCTCCGAGGTAACCATCGGTCGCTTTCAGGATATCCTCAAAACGGGATTGATACTGGAGATGTTCATGCACGTTTCCAGCCCATGAGAATGGAATGGCAAGGATCGCAACAGCAATCGACTCGAGCAAGACTCGATATGGATTCATTATCCTCATCACTGTCTGATCGGATTTGCAGGGTGGACGATCAAGCGCTGTTTTTTTGACGCCGCAGTCACGCCCCTTGAACAGGTATTTCGGGTTGATCTTGCGCCACTATCTATTGGTTGTTTAATATTATGGAATGAAATCCCCGATCAAATACGTCGTTCCCGCCTTTTTGTTGATTGTTGTCGCTTGTGCAACTTCGCCCTTGGGGCGAAAGCAAATGCTCCTGCTCACCGAAAATCAGATGAACGATCTGGGGGCGAAGAGTTTCGAGGAATTGAAACAACAGACACCGATTGAAACCGACGCTGCCATCAATCAGTATGTGAAATGCATCACCACTCCGATCACGATCGAATCGGACAAGCAGATCAAGGTGCCCAGTTGGGAAGTCGTGGTGTTCAAGAAGGATGAGTTGAACGCTTTCGCGCTTCCGGGTGGGAAAATCGGAGTCTATACCGGCATGATCAAAATGCTTCAGAACGATGCCCAGTTGGGTGCGGTGATCGGTCACGAAGTGGGGCACGTGATTGCCCAGCACGGAAACGAACGGGTTTCAGAGGGATTGGGTGCCAGAGCGGTATTTCTGGTGCTGGATTACCTGATCGGAAACAAGATGGAAAGAACCACGAAAAACACGATTTTTGTCGGACTGGGCATTGCCACTCAAGTGGGCGTGTTCCTTCCATTCAGTCGCACCCATGAAAGCGAAGCCGACGTCATCGGCTTACAGTTGATGGCAAAAGCCGGATTCGATCCGAATCAGTCGGTTGAAGTGTGGAAGCTGATGAAAGCGAATTCAGGCACAAACCTTCCGGAAATTCTTTCCACCCACCCTTCGGATGATACACGCATTGCGAACCTTTCATCCAAAATGCCCGAAGCGATGGGATATTACACAACTGCTCAAGCAGCCGGTCGGAAGCCGGTTTGTCCGAAACCGAAAATCTGATCCGGCACTATTGGGTTTTTTTCGGTTTTTTCCGCTTGATCATCTTCTTCAGGGCGATCAAGTGAAGGCCGAACGCTACCGTCCACAGTCCGCTGGCGATCAGGTGGATCGGAATCAGGATCTTCCGTCCGGTCTCATCGGCGGTTGTTTGTAGTACATACCCCGACCAGATCATCGGAACGATCAGGAACATCAGGATGCGTCCGGTGTGAATCTTCAGCTTTCCGAATTCGCGAACGGTTCCATTCTTCCAGCGCGACCAGATGTGGTTATGCCAGATCATACCGATGGCCAGTACCAGAAGTGGAGAAGTGATGATGTGCGCGTTGTAGGATACCACTTGCCACGGACTGGAGACGGGCGAGAATTCGTCCACGGGCTTGACGAAGTACTTGAACCACGCAAGGGCAAGGCCACTGCCGATGACCAACACATTGGTCACATTCTGGATGCGGATGTCCTGCTTCTTCATGGCATCGACCCTTTTTCTCGCAAAGCGAGGTGAATCGCAAGCACGCGTCTGGCGGCCTGAGTGGAGGCCTGGGCGGTGAGTGATGCTCCCGTCACGAATGGAATGCGCCGTTTGACTTCAAGATCGGCATTGAGTGGAGACTGATCGAATTTCCGGTACCACTGGTCTTTCGGCATGTATTCCAGAGGCTCTTCGAAGGCCAGTACTTCGAGATGACGGATTCGGTCTTCGGAATCGACGATCAAGATGAGTGATTCCGTGTGAGACCGGACACGATGGGTGTCGGTGTAGGCGTACTCGTCCTTGCCGGTTTTTCTGTTTTTAGCGTGATAACGGACCACCAGGGCACTCGGTGCCTCCAGTCCGGAAAGTTCCTTCGCTTTTCCGATTTGTTGCCGTGTCAGATAGCGGGTCTCCGGCGAGGTGGTCCATGAATCGCTTTCCGGAAATGCCGCATTCAGCGCTTCCTTCAGCGTGATGAACACCTTGGCCTGTGCGCAAGGCACAGACCAAGTGTTCATGAATAGCATCATCAGAAAAACCAAACGGTTCATATGCTCAGAATACGAAGCCGACCGAGAGGTTCGCTTGGTCGACCGTCCTTCCTCCTGCAATGGTGAACCATTCATAATCGCCTTTCAACACAATCTGGGAAATGGGTTTGTAGTTGATGCCGGCCACCAGAACATTGATCTTGCTGGTGTCAATGAATCCGTAACCCGCTGGTACCGACTTCTGCGTGTTCACGAACTCGTAACGCGCGAATGGCATCAATGACTTGCCGTTGGTGTTTCCGTTCAGAAGATCGTATCCCGCTTGTACATAGGCCCCGAATTGTTCATCTCCCACCGAGTTCGCACCACTGACGCCCTTGAGTGAGTTCAATTGATCCACTTCCGACAGACGGGTCCAAGCGGCCAGTGCGCGAAAATCCCATGCATTCCACGTGTAATGGGTGTGGGCTTCCACCATGCGCATCGGGATCGAGTTGCGATCGGTTCCGGCTTTCGGCGTAGTCGTTGCTTCACCGACATAAGCCGACAACCCGGCGAGTAATCCCGGCACTGCGGTGTAGTCGGCACGACCAACCCAGGCGAACTGGTTGCCCATGACATAATCCTTGCGTTGTCTTCCCCCGCGGATACCCTCCGCCGCTGAGAAGCCGGATGCGTTCATACCGGTCACTAGGTAGGTTCGATAAGTAATTGGGCCGATGTCACCAAAAATACCCGCGCCGTTTTCCACCCAGGTGGTCGGAATGATCAGGGTTTCAACCAACGTCCGGTTGGAACCGAGGAAGGTCACGGGTTCGTGGGTTTCGTTGATCAAACCCACCGGCATCAGCATGCTTCCGAAGCGGAAATTCAATTCAGACGTGTGGAAGTGATCGAAGTAGAGGAACTCGATATAAATCGACTTTCCACCGTGTTCCCACTCGAGTTCACTGTTCATGACCCAGTCATCACTGAATTTGTAACCGGCGTAAAGAACCATGCGCTTCAAATCGTATTGGCTTTGGTACCCGTTCGGTAGCGAAGTGTAGCGTGAAAAACGACGCCCACTTTGTGTGGTTCCATCGGGATTGAAGCCACCCATGAATTGTTCGAACAGGAGTTCTCCGTAACCACCGAGCGAGATCCCGGGCTTGGAGCGGTAGACTTTGGAGGCCGCAGGTCCGAGACCGTATTGCATCTGATCGGCCATCGGTTCGGCGGCAGCTGCACCCAGTTTCACTTTTTCGACTTCCTGGCCGATGATGTCCATCTGACGTTGCAGTTCTTCGATCCGGTCGTTGACCTTGTTGTCGGCCGCAAATGCAGATGCGGTGATCAGGGTGGTCAGGATGATGAGTGAAAGTGCGAGATTCGCAATCTTCTTTCTCATAGGTTTCTCTCTTTCTCTTTTTTGCAATGAGTGGGTTTGATCCATTTCAACCGACTGATGTCGGCATCGAGCGGTGCATTCCAGTCACAACTGGTTTCCGCGATCCACTGGCCTTTTCGAGTTCCCGGTCTCAGGATCAAGATGCGCTCTTGATTCCGATTCGCCCAATCCAGCGCTCTTTTCGCGCCCAGGACAAAAACCTTGGTGCGACAATCCGCTTTCAGCGCACTCGAATGAAGAACAGTGATGCTTCCTTCGTGCTCGATCGGTTTACCATTCAGTGGGTTCAGAAGGTGGCCAATTGTTTTCATGCGTCCGTTGACTACGGCAACGTTGCGATGAACCGAGTTGCTCGAAGTGGCAATTGAAGGAGCGTCGGTTCTGAAGGTGAGGAGGCGCTGATTGCGGTCTGATGGATTCGCCACATCAATCGGTCTTGGTCGGTTGCCGATCATCGCAATTTGTCCACCGAAGTTCAAGAGAGCGTCTTTCACTCCGTTTTTTTTGAGATAGGCAATGGCCTCATCGAGTGCGGCGCCCTTGCCGAAGCCGCCTTCTTCAAAGCCGGCATGATTTGATTTTTTGGTGACCGAGAGAGTATTCGTTCCGGCGTTGAGTGTGAATTGAAAGTGTTTTGTTCCTGAATTCAAGAAAGCAGACTTCCATTCGGAATCGGCAGGCTGTTTTCCGCCGGTACGCATTCCCCATGCTTTCACCAAAGGGGCAAGTGCAGGGCTGAATGCCCGGTTGGTTTCGGTTTCGCACTCGACGGCTCCGCGCAAATCGGAAGACAATTCCGGCGAAAGCAAAACCGGCTGATTCGCAGGGGAGTGATTCAGACGTGAAAGTTCGCTCTCCGTTCTCCAGGTTGAAAGGCGATCTTCCGTGTTGCGGATGAATTTTAAAACCCCTTCACTGTGGGCAACGGCCAGTTCACGTGACAATCCCTCGAACGAAATTGAAAGTTCCGTGCCCATGGCGAACACTTTCCGTTCGAACGGTTCAGCGTTCGCGGATGGGTTCATCACGACTAGAAAGAGAAATGCCAATCTGAGCATGAGGTCACTATAGAGGTTTTCGGGAACGAGTCAAGTGTTATTGATAACCATTATCAATAAGTAAACCAATCCCGTTGAGTGGTGCCATTCCAGCCAGATTATTGACATTATCGTGGGGTGAGCCGATCTGATATCCTGATGCGGATGATTCCGGCGAAGGATTGCCCCATCACTCCGATTTTAGCGCAGACACTCCGAAAGGGTTCCCGGTACCGCCGTTCGATCGCCTGGGGGCTTTTTCTGTGCCTGGTGTTTTCACCGGTTTCCATCTTTGCAAAACTTCCGGAATTCCCATCCGATTCCTGCGGTCTCAACTGTGAAAAGAAGAATGCCGAAAAGCTGCTCGAATCACTCGATCGGGTGAGCGAACCCACCGTCAATGCCTGTGAGCCCGTGGTGGAAGTACCGTCAGTTCCTGAAGGGATCCTCGGAGCCCGTGAACTCATGGCCCAGATCTATGGTTCTTGCGATGTCTTGAAGCTGCCCAACGTGGAGAACTTCATCACTGCATTCGAAACCGTGCCGAAGCAGCCGTATCTGCATTGGGCTACTGATTCTTCCTGCATTAATCCCACTGCTTGTCGCACGTATCAAAAAACGGGGCAATTCAAGACCGATTCGTGCCTCAAGGCATCCTGCAATGCGGTCCAATATCCGCCGATGTATCTCATGGGTGGAAAAGTCAATGTAGCCAAGCCCGAGTCGAATTATGCGATCCATCCAGGCGGCGTGAGTGGTATCGATTGTTCCGGATTCGTTTCGGTGGCAATGGCGATGCGGGGATTACGACTGACTCCAACACAGAAGTCGAATGTCGCTCTCATGGGGACCGTGAATCTGATCGGTCTCGGTGCGCAAAAGCCGGTGGGAAATCCTGTGGATTGTTTTGATCGCCAGCAGTTCGCTCCGGGAGTGGCATCGGGTGATCTGATCGTTCAGGGGAGTGACCATGTGGTCATGGTCGATACAGTTGGAAAAGATCCTCTGGGATTCGAGGAATTCGTCAAGAACTCCTCTTTGGAAGACCTGTTTCAGGCTCATCAGAAGGCGAAGAAGGATCCTTCCGGTTCGTTGAATCTTCCGATTAACGATGTGTTCAGCGGCAAAAGCGTGAAAAAAATCGAGGATCAAGCCAAGCTACTTGTCAAATTTGCTGAAACGGTTTGTGACGAGCAAGTGGATGAGAAAAATTTCCGATTCTCGATCATCCATTCTTCCGCCGCCAATCATCGGATCGGTGCACAGCGGGCACATGCGGCTCCGGGGTTACACGACGCCTTCGGATCCTTCATGGAGGAAAAAGGGGTTCAAGAGTGCATCGTGGCGCTGAAGAGAAAATGGGAAAAAGAACTGGCTGATCCGATGCTCATTGCAGCGGTTTCAAAGTACAAGACCGCCGACATGAAAACCTATGACCTGAATCTCAAGGTGAAACTCTTGCGCCACCGTCCCGATTACAAGGGATGCAAAGGAGAACCGTTCAAGCTTCAGTCTTCACCGTGCAGTTCCTGTTGTGATCTTCATTCGACTTATGAGGGAATGAATCCGGAGGGATCGAAATGAAGAATGTGTTCTTGTGGTGCTTGATGACTATGACGGGATGGGCAGGGATGGCGCATGCTTACGACTGCTCCGATCAAAAGCGAATCACCTTGGAAATCATTGAGGCTGAGCTTTCGGGGATTCGCAGTCAGGCTTCGGACGACTTGCCATCGTGTTTTACCAAAAAAGAATTCAAGACGATTCGGACCGTCCATCAGCCATCCGGGGAATCGAATTTCCTGAAGCCTGAATATCGGGTTCCGAAGACGGCGACCGTGAAGGTTTTGAGTGAGCCGGATCCAGCAGAAAATCGCCGTTTAATCGAAGTGAGGTTCTCCTATCCAACAATCGATGGAAGAACCATACAGGATGAGCTGCTTTATCGCAGGATTCCCGCCTCGCGCGCCCAGCGACGGGGGTGTGCGGAGATTTTGGCCATTCCACGACATTTCTCCTTGCGGGAAGACTGCACCACTCCGGCTGGTCAGTGACAAGTCTTCGGAATGACGTGCTTTTATTAATTAAACAAAATCGATTGACAAATTAAACGCAATCCGTTAAACCTCTGCCAGACATTTTAAATCCTGGGAGAGGGATATGAAAACACTGAAAATCACACTGATGCTGATGGTGGCTTTGGCCGGAAACCTCGCAAACGCGAAGGTGGTCCGATTGGCCAATATCAGTCTTGGTTACGGCAAACTCGATGTGGGCGCGGGAAACGGCTACATCAGTGCACTGACTGATTCCAAAAACCAGCTTTTGGGAATCTCGGTCAAAGCCCTTGCCGACCTCTTCGGGATCGAATCCAATATCTCCAAATACATCGAAGTGGGAAGTCTTGCCAAAGGCGAGTCCCAGCGGTTTCTGATGGATGGTGGAAAGAGTGCCATCCTCGTCATCAAGCCGAAGAGTGGTTTTACCGGTCAAGGCGGCCAAATCCAACTCAGTATTCTTACGACAGTAGGTTATATCCATGAAAATCTGGAAATCACCAAGGGTGCCCAAAGCGGACAGTATCGCATCTATCGTGGCGAGCAGATGATCAACCAGATCGACCTGAATCTTCGTGGTTACAGCGTTGCTGAAATGAAGGTCGGCTGGTACGACTTGAAGTCCGAATAAATGCCTTCTGTCATTCCTGGAATCAGCAGATTCGATCGTTGAAATTTCAACTTCCGTTGTCTCCATCCCCCCGCTACCATGAGGGAAAGAGGAGCTCCATCCACATGAATCACCGGATCGTAGTGAAAGTCGGTTCGCTTGCCGTGACCGATGAAAAAGGCGGCGTCAGTCCGCAAAAAATCAAATCACTCATCGATGATCTGCAGCTTCTCCGTAAGCAGGGCTTTCAGCCCATCCTGGTTTCTTCCGGCGCGATCAACACCGGTCGCATGAAAGTTTCAAAACCCGAGGCCAAGAAGCAGATGATTTCCTACCAGCAATCCTGTGCGGCGGTAGGGCAACCGTTGCTGATGAAGGCTTACCTTGATGCGCTCGAGCGCCATTCCTGGTCCTGTGCCCAGATCCTGGTCACGCATGATGACTTCAAGGAACGTAAACGGTTTCTCAACATCCGGAACACACTGAACCATCTTTTGGATCAGGGCATTCTTCCCATCGTGAATGAAAACGACACGGTTTCATTCGAGGAAATCACGGTGGGTGACAACGATCAGCTTGCCGTAATGATCACCGAAGCCAGCGATGCCGAAAAACTCCTGCTTTTGTCAGAAGCGGATGGATTATTCGACAAAAACCCGAACGAACCCGATGCAAAACGGTTTGACGAAGTCGATTTCCGGGATGATTTTTCATCCGTAAAAATCGCGGCCAAAACTTCGGTCGGTCGAGGTGGAATGGACACCAAACTCAAGGCTGTGCGCAAACTCACTCCGCTGGGAGTGGATGTGGTTCTCGGTAGTTTTCTTTTTGATCATCCGGTCACCCGCCTGCTTGCAAAAAAGGGTGGCACGCTTTTCCGCGGAAATCCGGTTCGTCAGAAATCCCGTCGCAAATCCTGGCTCTCGACGGTGGTCAAGAATGATTGTTCAGTGGTGATCGATGAGGGTGCTGCACGCGCACTGACGTCGAGAAACACCTCTCTGCTTCCGGTCGGAATCCGCAAGGTGCAGGGTAGATTCAAGCGAGGAGATGTGATTCAGATCCGACACCGAAGCAAGGTGCTGGCAGTAGGGCTCAGTGAATATGATCACCGCGATCTCGAGCGGATCAAGGGAATCCAGTCTTCCGAACTCGATTCGGTTCTGGACCATGTGCACTCCGAAGTCGCGATCCACAAGGACAACCTGTTACTGAAAAAGGATGAAGCATGAACACGCTCGAGCTGGCTCAAAAAGCGAAGGAATCCTGCGCAACCTTGCAGGGCCTTGACGAATCGATCCGGATCCAGGCGTTGAATCAAGTCTCAAAGGCGTTGATGGAAAACGAGCAGGCGATCCTTGCAGCCAATGAAAAAGATCTTGCGGATGCGAAATCAAACGGATTGGGATCGGCCATGATCGATCGTCTCACGTTGAGTGCGAAGTCCGTTCAGTCGCTTGCCAGAATGTGTTTGGAAGTTGCCGGTCAAAAACAAGTCGTCGGTCTGATCACTCATTCCCAAACGCGTCCGGACGGTCTGGTCATCGAAAAACAGCGCATCCCTCTCGGCGTGATCGGAATGATTTTCGAATCCCGACCGAATGTCGTGGTCGATGGCGCGGCTCTCGCAATCAAATCCGGCAACGCGATCATTTTAAAGGGTGGCAAAGAAGCTCGTCATTCCAATCGTATTCTTTTTGAGACGATTCAGCAGGCAATTCTTGGCATTTTGCCCGAAGGTGCGGTCAGTCTGATCGAGTCACGCGAGGAAGTGGCCGAGTTGTTGAAACTGGATCAGTACATCGATCTGATGGTGCCCCGTGGTGGTTCCACTTTGGTGCAATTCGTGAAGGCCCATGCGACGATGCCGGTCGTCGCGCATGACAAAGGGCTATGTCATTTGTATGTCCATGCCGACTGTGAAGTTGATGCGGTGAAGGTCGTGTTGAATGCGAAAATCCAGCGACCGGGGGTTTGCAATGCTCTGGAAACCCTGATTTTGAATCAGGGTTATCCTCGTTGTTTGGAAATCATCAAGGCATTGAAGGAAGCAGGAGTAGAGGTCAAGGATCCTGCGAGTGATGAGGATTTCTCGACCGAGTGGCTCGACAAAAAAATCTCCATCAAGTGGGTGAAGGATCATCATGAGGCGATCGCGCACATTCAGAAGTATTCTTCCCATCACACGGAATCGATTCTCGCGAAGGATCCCCGCGTGATCGAGGATTTCATGAATGCCTTGGATTCATCCTGCATTGCGATCAATGCATCAACCCGATTCAATGACGGGGGCGAGCTGGGGCTGGGTGCCGAGCTTGGGATTTCCACATCGAAGCTCCATGCTTATGGCCCGATGGGAGCCGAGGAAATGACCACCACCCGTTTTGTGGTGCGCGGACAAGGACATCTGCGCGGTTAGAATGAAAATACCCTAATAACTGCTGCTTTCGCCTGACTTGAATTGGTCCGGACAACGTTGTTTCAGGAAAACTTCATGGTATTTCTTGTTGTACCAGCCACCTTCAAAGCAAATGGATTCTTCGCCTTCGCAATCCTGATAAACGCGACCGTTCTCGCTTTTGCACGTTTTTGAAGGTGATTTCTGTTCGCATTTTTCCGGTTTGTTGAGAATCGCGTTGATATTCTCGATTTTCTTCACGCTTTCGGTAAGAGTGATCTTGGCATCTTCGTTGCGATTGACGATGATTCCGGATTGCGCCAGTGCCGATTCTTTCATCATTTGATTCGAACTGATGAAGTCGAGTCCAAGGCATTTGCCCAAGTCGATCAATAGCGGAATCGCTTCCTTGTTGATGGTTTTGATGTCATGGAACAATGCGATTTTTACTCCGGGTTTTCCCTCTCCGTCGCAGAGTTGCTCGAGGTTGGTCAGGAGATATTGGGTCGGATCAGTCACACCATTCACCGAGTCTCTCGAGTCGTGATTCCAGCCCACGTGAGTGAATCCTTCATCGCCCAGGGTATCCAATGCTCCGCTCTTCAGTCGGTATTCACGAATCCTGCCTTCATACTGATTCGATGAGAAACTCATCAGTTTTTTTTCAGCCATGTGATTCAGTTCCGTGCGGGAGGGCATGGCTCCACGGCCATAAGGGAACCGATAGAACAGATGTTTCTGTTTTGAAAACCCGCCATGAGTGGCTTGATCCAGCAACTGTTTGCTCTTTTGAACTTGTTCCAATCGTTGCTGTTCGGTGAATCCGGATTGTACCACTCCGCCGACAATTCTGAGGTCATAGGCCTCGTGTAAGTGACCGTGACTGGCCACCGTGTGTCCCTCTTTGAGTTCTCTGGCAACGATATCTCGGTTCTTTTGCTGCCGATCGGATTCAAGATTGGTCGTGGTGACAAAGAATGTGGCTTGGACTTTTCGTTTGCTCAACTCGTCGAGGAGAAAGGGAGTGACTTTATCATTCGGGCCATCATCAAAGGTGAGGTGAACCCTGTTTTTCTGGCAGGAAAAGGGCTTCTGATTGAAGCGCTCCAAAACAGTTCGACCCAATCCTTCCTGGCTGAGAATAGTACAGGCGCTGAGTGCTTCAGCGGGACGAGCGGAGTTCGCAGGCTTCGCGGTTTGTGCGTAGCCAATGGTTCCCCATGCACTGAAAATCGAAAGCCAGAGAATGAATGCCCTCATCCTCTGGCTTATCGGTAAACCGTCAAAAAAACATGAGTGGCGGGTTCGAAACCCGTTTCCGACTAATTATGCGTTTTTGTTGATGTTGTTCAGGTCTTCGAAGGACGCCTTCAGGCGTTTTACGAAGGTTTCTTCGCCTTTGCGCAGCCACACACGTGGATCATAGTACTTTTTGTTCGGAGCTTCCGGACCTTCCGGGTTGCCCAATTGGCCTTGAAGGTAAGCGCTCTTCTCTACGTAGTAGTTCTTTACACCTTCCCAGAACGCCCACTGCATATCGGTGTCGATGTTCATTTTGATCACGCCGTAGTCAAGGGTTTCACGGATTTCCTCTTGTGTGGAACCGGAACCGCCATGAAACACGAAGTTCACGGGTTTCGGACCGGTGCCGAATTTCTTCTCGATGTGTTCCTGTGAGTTTTTCAGGATCACCGGAGTCAGCTTCACGTTTCCTGGTTTGTAGACACCGTGCACGTTTCCGAAGGAAGCGGCAATCGTGAATCCCGCACCGATTTCCTTCAGGTGTTGATAAGCATAAGCAACGTCTTCCGGCTGAGTGTAGAGTTTTGCGTTGTCGACATGGGTGTTGTCCACACCGTCTTCTTCGCCACCGGTCACGCCCAGTTCAATCTCGATCGAGGTTTCCACGCCTTGCATGCGCTTCAGGTATTTTGCCGAGATCTCAATGTTTTCTTGGAGCGATTCTTCCGAAAGATCCAACATGTGGGAAGAGAACAACGGTTTTTTGTTCACTTGATAAAATGCCTCGCTCAGGGTCAGCATGCCGTCAATCCACGGAAGCAGCTTTTTTGCGGCGTGATCGGTATGGATCACGACCGGAACTCCATAATGTTCCGCCATGAGTTGGATGTGTTGAGCACCGCTCACGGATCCCAAAACGGCAGCATGATCGTTTGCAAGCTTCAGGCTCTTTCCTGCGTAGAATTGTCCGCCACCGTTAGAGAATTGAATGATCACCGGTGAGTTGACCGCCTTTGCCGTTTCCAGAACCGCATTCACTGAATTGGTTCCCACCACATTCACTGCAGGGAGAGCGAACTTGGATTCTTTGGCGTATTGATAAAGGTCTTGAAGAGATGATCCGTAAACGATTCCTGGTTTGAATTTCATAGTTCTCTAAATTACCCCTTGAATTCGATGAAAGTCAATGCGAGCGACTCAATCAAACGCATTGATATTCATCAGGATTACGTCAGGCGTCATGATTCCCGATTGACTTCGACAGGTTTTAATTTAAAATATCTTCACTTATGGTCATGAAAAGATTCTTCCCGAAGCAGCCCAACTTTTTCAAAATTCTTTCGAAGATGGCGGACCTCTCCTGGAGCGTATCCCAAGAGTTCGAGAAGTTCCTCGATCCGAAAAACTCTGCAAAAGAGGTCGCTACACAGGTTGCGAACATCGAACACGAAGCGGACGATCACGTACGCGACTCGATCAAACTGCTGGCCGACACCTTCATCACTCCGATCGAGCGCAATGACCTTCATGCTCTTTTTGTCGCTACGGATGAGGTGATCGATCTTTATCACGCGGCTTCTCAGCGTTACTACAGCTACAACATGGCCGGTATGTCGGCGGGAGCCAATAATCTCGTGAAACTCACCTCGAATTGCGTGCGCGAATTCCAAGAGTTGATCCATCGCCTTGAAGAGATCGATTCCCCGGAACACATCGAGAAAATCATCGCATCCATTCACAAGATTGAAAAAGCCGCTGACCATGAAATGCGTTCTTCGTTGGCTGCTTTGTATGATTCCGGTGCAAGCGTTGCTCAGATTTTCAAGGAACGGGACATGATTCTCGTTCTCGAGCGCATCACCGATCAGATCGAACGCGTGACCCGTTTGATCGAGTCTGTTGTTCTTGATAAAGCCTGATCCTCGTTAAGGAGACCCCATCATGGATTACTCAACACTGCTGATCATCGCCATCGTGTTTGCATTGGCCTTTGACTTCATCAACGGCTTCCATGATGCGGCCAACTCGGTAGCCACCATTGTCGCCACCCAGGTCCTGAAGCCCCATTGGGCTGTTCTTTGGGCAGCATTCTTCAATTTCATCGCCTTCATGTTTTTTGAGCTCAAGGTGGCCACCACGATCGGAAAGGGCGTGATCGATCCGAAGATCGCCGACACCACGTTGGTGTTGTCGACCCTCATCGGTGCCGTCACTTGGAACCTGGTCACTTGGTATTGGGGCTTGCCATCCAGTTCATCTCACGCCTTGATCGGTGGCCTCGTTGGTACTGCCATCGCCAAAGCAGGAACGAGTGCACTCAATTGGGAAGGGCTGACTAAAATCTTTTTCTCGATCGTCGGTTCCCCTTTGTTCGGATTGATTCTCGGATTCCTGTTGATGAAGTTGATTCGCATGATTGTTCAATACGGAAAACCGCGGTCCATCGATGGCTGGTTCCGAAAACTTCAATTGGTATCGGCCGCTCTCTACAGTCTCGGTCATGGTGGTAATGATGCTCAAAAAACCATGGGGATCATCACTGTTTTGTTGATCGCGAACGGCCACCTCGGCGCGAATGATCAGACTCCGTTTTGGGTGGTTCTGACCTGTCAGTTGGCGATGGGAATCGGTACTTTGTTCGGGGGTTGGAAAATCGTGAAGACCATGGGGATGAAGCTGACGAAGCTGAAACCGATCGGTGGCTTCTGCGCAGAAACCTCCGGTGCTGCGACCTTGTTCCTGGCGACCTCACTGGGGATTCCGGTTTCCACCACTCACACCATCACCGGATCCATCGTTGGGGTAGGGTCTGCGGACTCTGCTAAAAAAGTGAAATGGGATATTGCTGGCCGCATCGTCTGGGCCTGGATCTTCACCATTCCTGCTTCGGGGCTGATCGGCGCCGCTTCTTATCTCCTGTTGAAATAGTTCTCGGAATACATCGACGTATCGTTGCGCCCTTTGTGTCTTTTCTTATTAGTGTGAATCATTGAAATCACCAGAAATCACTCTTCTGAGCCTTTTTTGTATGGTTTGTTGGTCTGTCTGAATTGCGGACATGCCATGGAGGCAAGGAGGCAAGGAGGCAAGGAGGCAAGGAGGCAAGGAGGCAAGGAGGCAAGGAGGCAAGGAGGCAAGGAGGCAAGGAGGGCTCCCGAAGTAACAAGCCATTCTGTAGAGCAATCGTTTAAAGATGAGTATTTTAAGGCAAGCTGAAATGTAAATCTCAACTTAGGTCTGAAATGAAATCAAAAGGGCGATTTTTAGATGGTGCCGAAGGTCGGACTCGAACCGACACATCCGTGAAGATACTGGATTTTGAATCCAGCGCGTCTACCATTCCACCACTCCGGCACAAATAGAAATAGGTTTAAGTACCGTAGCACCACCCGTCGTGAAAATCAAACAATCGTCATGTTTAAATTACGCTCACGCACCGCGCAATGATTAAGTTTCTCAATCCGTGGTGGATTGAGTGCTAAAGCTTGAAACGAATTCGATTAAACGAGCTTGAGGTTCCCTTTGGAATCCAGGGTATAGCGCAACCCCATGCCGAGGGCGTGGTAGTTCGGTCCGTGACCCACGGGTGCATTCTTCCAGACCGGAATACCGGTCTTTTCACCAATCAGTCGAAATACAAAATCCAAGGCTTCTTCTGAAGGGTAGATCTTGCGGATGGGGCGGTCGTTCACTTTCATCACGGAGTCATGGCAATCGAGAAAATCCCCCAGGATGATCGCCTTCACGCCTTTCAGGCCACCAGCCTGTTCTAGGTGATGAATCATGCGGTTGATGCGGGGAATGTTTTCCTGGATCTCTTCCAGAAAAAGGATTTTTCCACGGGCATTGCCTGCAAACGGGGTGCCGATCAGTGAGTTCCAAACAGCAAGGTTTCCGCCCACGATCGGTGCAGTGATCGGTTTTTTTTCCAATGACTTCGGCACAAATACCGGCTTCAGTGAAGAGAAATTCGATGCGCTCAAGGGGGAGGCTTTTTTTCCGCGTGTAGCGACTTCGATCTGTTCCATGATGCTGGCCCACTCGGTGTCCTTCAGGTTCGTGAACACGGTATTGCTCGGCATCGGGGAATGAATCGCATTCCATCCCCAATTCACTCGGGTGAACTCCAGAAGCGCAGTCGCATCGCTATATCCCAAAAAGGTTTTTGGAGATGGCTTTTTGCGAAGACTCGCTTTCTTGAGATAGGGAAGCAGGTGAGTTGCTCCGTAACCGCCACGCGCACACCAGATCAGATCCAGATCATCGCGATAAGCGAAATCCAAAAACGCCTTGGCACGAGTTTCATCATCAGCCGGATAAAAATAATCCTGGCCCAATACGGTCGGGTGCACTTCGACGTCGAATCCGGCCGCCTCCAAGTGAGCCACGCCTTTTTTGAAATCCTCTGCAGGGACGACGGATGAAGGTGCAATGATGCCGATTCGGAGCGCTTGATCGGGTTCCGACTGTTTGCCCTTGTTTATCGCTGAAGAAATGGGTTTTTTCTTCATCTGTTTTTTCACTGTAGTCTTCGTTGCTGTTTTTTTCATGCGGATTTCCTTGCTGATTTTTTCAACGATTTTTCGCGACGGTTTTCCTCACAGCTGTTTTCTCAGGAACTCAATCGACCGTTGGTCTTCAATGCTGACCCAGAACAGGTCCTCGGCTTGCAGTCCGTAATCGGAAAGTGCGGCGACGACTTCTTTCTTTCGACGGGCACGGTCCGATTGTGTTTTCAATTTATCGGTTTTGGTCAGGATCACCCGCACCGGTATTCCTTGTTGAAGAATATAGTCCAGGGCTTGCAGGTCATCCGGAGTAGGGCCCAGTCGACTGTCAAACAGGATCAGCACGCATTCCAGTCCCGTGTCCTGGGTAATGTATGACCCGATCAGTTTCGACCACTCCTGCTGTTCTGCCTTCGGAACTTTGGCGAATCCATAGCCGGGAAGGTCGGCAACGATTTTACCGATCTTCTCCCAAAGAAAGAAATGAATCGCCTTGGTCTTGCCCGGGGTTTGAGATACCCGCGCCACCCGCTGTTGCATCAGTGAATTGATGAGTGAGCTTTTGCCCACATTCGAACGTCCGACCATCGCGATCCGCGGTTGGGCGTATCCTTTGAAAAACCCGTCTTTCACGAGTTTCGGAATCTGGGCAGTGTCGGCCAATGTAACAATGAAGGGATCTTTTGTGGTCATCTCCCCACAAGTTACCATGAACGACCCCTTAAAATCGAGAACGAAGGATGGCATGCGGGTTGCTCAAGGGGATCCCGAGGAGTGACTATGAAAAACATTAAGTTCATGCAAGTTCGAGATCCAAGTGGTGAAACCCGTGTGTTGAAGCTGGATTCATATCCCATCCAATTGGGCACCTTTCCCGGAAATGCCGAAGGTTTCCGTGACCCGCAGCTCAGTGCGAATGCGATGGTGGTCCAGGAGTGCGAAGGTGGAGGGCTCATTCTCAAGGCTGTTCAGGAAGGCCTGATGTTCGAAGTCGGCGATCTTCGCTTTCCCGCCCTTCAGATTCCCTTCGCTGTTCCGGTGAAAATGGGCGATTCAGAAGTCGTTTTCCATCATCAGGATCCGCGCAAGAATCCCATTCAGGACCCGGTGATCGCCCAGAGCAAGTGGTACACCAAATCGGAAGTCGGTATCCGCATGCTCACGGATCTTCGCAAGTCGAGTGCGACCAAGCTCTCGGTTTACCTTCATGGGCAGACCGGGACCGGGAAAGAGCTCCTTGCCCGCCAGATCCATGAGTGGTCCGATCGAGCCTCCGGACCGTACATCACCATCAATTGCGGAGCGTTGCCGGTATCGCTTGCGGAAAGCGAATTGTTCGGTCATGTGAAAGGAGCGTTCACCGGAGCATGTCGTGATCGTCCGGGTGCGCTTCTTCAGGCGCATCACGGAACCCTTTTTCTGGATGAAGTCGGAGATCTGCCGGCTGAATTGCAGGTGAAACTGCTCCGTTTCCTGGAGAGTGGAGAGATCCGTCCGGTCGGATCGGATCGGGTGGTTCATGCCGATGTGCGTGTGGTGTCTGCGACTCACAAGCCGCTGGACAAACTGGTAAATGAAGGAAGCTTCCGACAGGATCTTTATTTCCGATTGGCTTCGATTCCGCTCGATATTCCTTCCTTGAATTCACGTCCTGAGGATATTCGCGCGCTTTCGGTGAAATTCGCCACGGAGGGCGGGAAAGTGCTTTCAGAGAATGCGCTGGATCGACTGGTTTCCCATCAGTGGGCCGGAAACGTGCGAGAGCTCCGCCATGCGATCGAGCGAGCCTGTGGTCTTGCAGGTCCGTTCGAAGAAGTCCTGCATGGAGAGAGTTTTGCATTCCTCGTTCACGGTGGCGATGGTTTGGTGGTGGCACAGACCGTGATCAAGGGACTTTGCACGCTTGAAGAAATGGAAAAGGTCATGCTCCTGCGCGCATTGAAGCTTACGAATGGAAATCGCACCACGGCGGCGAAGGTTCTTGGAATCGCGCGTAGTACGCTCTTTGATATGATGAAACGTCATCGGGTCGTGGGTCCCAGGTCAGCGGAATATCGATTCACAGAGGTAGCGGTCTAGATTACCGTTCACATAATGGAAGGTCCCTTCACAGGGATTTCCACTGAGGATGTAAGGAAGAAAATGCCGATCCCCCGGCCAAAGATTCAACTGTAAGACATCCGGCGAAGGAATCCAGGAAAGGGTTCCTTCGTTTGTTTTTTGCAATACCTGTCCGACTTGTTCATCGCTCAGGGTGCAAGTGAAGACAGTGACCGACCAATCCTCATGCTTGTGTGGCTTGAAATCAGGGAAGTGCAGCTGTCCCATCCATTTCCACTGATCCGGAGAGGTGATGCATCCGGCTTCTTCCAGGAATTCGCGGACCGCGCATTCCCGCGGACTTTCATTTTTTTCGAGTTTGCCGCCGAGTCCATTCCATTTTCCGAGATGGTCATCGTTCGGATTAGAATTCCGGTGGATCATCAGGGTTTTTCCGCCGTGAAATGCGTAGAGAAGGACCGCGGGAATCACTTTCTGTGTTCCGGCTTCGTAAGCGTTTTTTTCCGGACTCATTCGACGCTCTGGCCTTCGATGCTCAGGTTGTTGAAGTTCACTTCCACCACCTTTCCGCCCAGATGGAGAGTGTTCAGCTGGTCTGCGATTTTCTGGCGGAGCAGTTTCTTCTGTTCCGCATTCTCATAAATTTCCGGTTTGGTCGCCGCAATCACCGGTATCAGGATGTCGTTCACCTGTTCCGGGTTTTCCTTGATGAAGTCACAGGCTTCCTTGGTCGTGCATTCAAAGGCGAGTTCCACTCGAAGGTCCTGTTCATTGGTCAGCACGACATGCAGGAGTGGCATCTCGAAACTGAAGAGCGCCGTTTCGCTGGCGGCTTCGACGAGTGGCGGGTGAGAGGCTTTTCTTTTTTTCAGGTAAAGCGCCGTCAAGAAACCGATGCAGATGATGGAAATCAGGGCGAAGAGTTTTGCATAAAGGAACATTTTCCGGCTGATCGGATCCCCCTGCATTTCACCGGAAACAGAAGATTTTTTCTTTTTGTCGCGGGGCGCATCGGCAGCATTCTTCTCGTCCGCATTCGGGGGAGTGGCCTGATTTTCAGAGGATTCGGGAGCAGGGCCATCGGAAGGTGGCAGTTGGGTGCCGGATTCTACGGTTTCGGTTGCAGGTTCTGTAGTGGTTTCCACTCAAATAGGATAGCACTATCAGCCTGGAATTGTGGTAATCTTTTTAAGCACATGGATACCTATTTTGATTTTGAAAAGCCAATTGTCACACTTGAAAAAAAGCTCCAGGAGCTGCGCGAAATCGAACAAACCGATGGCGTGGACTTCAAAGACGAGATCAAGACCCTTGAGAAAAAACTCCAGAAGCTGATTCAGGAAACCTATTCCAAACTGAGCACCTGGCAACGGGTTCAACTTTCCCGTCACCCCAGCCGTCCATACACGATGGATTATATCGAAAGCATCTTTCCCGATTTTCAGGAATTGCATGGCGATCGGAAGTACAGTGACGATGCGGCATTGATTTGCGGAACCGCGACTTGGACCCATCAGGGCAAGAAGATTCCGGTGATGCTCATGGGACACCAAAAGGGACGTACCACCAAGCAGAAAGTGGAACGTAATTTCGGGATGGCCCGTCCAGACGGTTATCGCAAGGCGATCCGTATGTTTGAAATGGCGGAACGTTTCCGCATGCCCGTCATCACGTTCATCGATACTCCGGGTGCTTATCCGGGAATGGATGCCGAAGAACGCGGCCAATCCGAGGCGATTGCCGAGAGTATTCGTGTCATGTTCTCGCTCACGGTTCCGACCTGTGCGGTCGTGATCGGTGAGGGCGGATCCGGTGGCGCGCTCGCGATCGGAATCGGCAATGAAGTTCACATGCAGGAATTCTCCACGTATTCCGTCATCAGTCCTGAAAGCTGTGCTTCCATTCTCTGGAGTGATTCCACTCTCGCTGAACGTGCGGCGGAACGACTGAAGATCACTGCGAAGGATCTGGACCAGATGAAACTGGTGGATCAGATCATTCCGGAACCGAACGGTGGAGCGCACCGTGATCCTGCCTCGGCAATTCAGTCGATGAAGAAGACCCTCGAAAAATTCCTGGAGGCTTCGGTGAAAAAGAATTTCCTCGACCCTCAATCCAGGGAAAGCCGTGCCATTCAGATGTCCCGGATTGAGAAGTTCCGCAAGATGGGTGACTTCGCCATCACCAAAGTCACTGCCAAGGGAGATGCCCGATGATCTGTTCCATGACGGGATTTTCCACTCGTGTTTTTTCGTACAACGGCGAGAATTACAAGATCGAGTTGAAAACGCTGAACCACCGGTTCCTCGAAATGAAATTCAGGATTCCGAAAGAGTGGTCGACACTGGAAGCTCCCGTCAAGACTTTGCTGGAATCAAAACTGAAGAGGGGTTCGGTCGATGTTTGGATCGAACGCGCGAGCGAAACACGATCGAATTCCGCCGAATTCCGCATCAATTCCCAGCAAGCCGAAAAGGCATTCGACTTGTTGAAGGATCTCCAGAAGAAACTGAAACTTACCGATGCCATCACCATCCGTGACATCCTCAATTTTCCGGATGTTCTCAGTAAGCCAACCGCGCCGCAATTGAGCGACGAGGCCCTGATCGAGTTGAAGCTGACCCTGATGGAAGAAATGAATGGAGCACTGGAAGATCTGGTCCGTTCCCGCGCCACCGAGGGTGATAAGATCAAGAAATCGATCCTGACCGTGATCGAACAGTTCCGGAACACGCATTTGCGTTTCATGAATCTTCGGATCACCATGCAGCGCAAGTCTCAGGAACGGGTCCGTAAGAAAATCGAACAGTGTTTCGAGTCTTTCACCACAACCGATGCCCAGATGCGTGCCCTGATGGAAACACGCATTGCCCAGGAAATCGCGCTCATGCTCGACAAGCTGGACATCGAAGAGGAATTGAACCGTTACCGCGGTCATGTGGATGAGATTGAACATATTCTTTCCATCGGCGGACTGATCGGAAAAAAGCTGGATTTCATGTTCCAGGAGTTGAATCGCGAAATCAACACCCTCGGGAACAAGGCACAAGACCTTAACATCAGCCATGAAGTGATCGAGCTCAAGACCATGGTTGAGCAATTGCGTGAACAGAGCCTCAACGTCGAATGACCAGTCAGCAGAAAATCAGCGACCAATTCGGCTTGATCGTTGTTTCCGCCCCGTCCGGAGCGGGGAAAAGCACGCTTTGTGGAGCGCTTTTGAAGAATCTCTCGTTGCGTCTCGCACTTTCCATTTCATCCACATCGCGTGCTCCCCGTGGCGCCGAAGTCGACGGCAAGGAGTACTTCTTCCTGAGTGCGGACCGTTTTCGGGAACAAATCGATCAGGGAGTTTTTGTCGAGTGGGCGAATGTGCACGGAAATTACTACGGCACTTCCCGCGAGACACTAGACCGTTTCTGGTCGGGTGGCAGGCATGTGCTCCTCGATATCGATGTGCAAGGGGCCGACAGTCTTCGCCACTCGTTCGGTAAAAGAGCGTTCACCGTATTCATCGCTCCACCCAGCATGGAGATTCTCGAATCCCGACTGCGCGGTCGCGGAACCGATTCGGAAGAGGTCATTCGCAAGAGAATGGCCAATGCGGTCAGCGAGATGAAACAACAGGATCTTTTCGATCTCGTCATCGTGAATGATGATTTTGAAAGGGCGTATCAGGAACTGGAAGTTGCCGTGCGGTCCTTCATGGATCGTCTGGAGGGAAATCATGGCTAAGGCACCGGAAGCGACGATTGACGGAATCTGCAGGACGGTGCTTTCCTATTACCCGGATGCGAATATCGACCTGGTGAGGAAAGCCCACGATTTTGCGAACCGCGCGCACCAGGGACAGATGCGTTCCAGCGGTGATCCGTACATCATCCATCCCACCGAAGTGGCGATGATCCTCGCTGAATTACGGATGGATCTTGCTTCCATCTGTGCCGCGTTCCTGCACGATACGGTCGAGGACACTTCCGTCCGCATCGAGGATGTAGAGAAGGAATTCGGCAAGGACGTAGCCAATCTGGTCGAGGGTGTGACCAAACTTTCGAAAATGACTTTCCGTACTTCCGAGGAAAAACAGGCGGAGAATTTCCGCAAGATGATCATCGCCATGGCGAAAGACATCCGTGTGATCATCGTGAAACTCTCGGACCGTCTCAGTAACATGCGTTCGCTCGAATTCCTGGCACCACACAAACAGAAGACCATTGCCCAGGAAACCCTCGACATTTATGCGCCCTTGGCGAACCGCCTCGGTATGAGCAAACTCAAGGTGGAGCTTGAGGACCTCTGTCTTCGCTTCATCCACCCCGATGTTTATTACAAATTGGCCGAGCTCATTTCCCGCAGCAAGAATGAGCGTGAGAAATACATCGAGGATGTCATTCACATCATCACCGAAAAACTGGGTGAATACGATGTGAAGGCTCAGGTGCTTGGTCGGGCAAAGCATTTCTATTCGATTTACAAGAAAATGGAGCGACGTCAGGTCGACTTCAGCGAGTTGCACGACATCATTGCCTTCCGGATCATCGTCGACAACATCACCGAGTGTTATAAGGCGCTCGGGGTGATCCACGCCGCATTCCGTCCGGTGCCTGGCCGATTCAAGGATTACATCGCCATGCAGAAGGCGAACCACTATCAGTCCCTGCATACCACGGTGATCGGCTTGGGTGGGGAACGAACGGAAATCCAGATCCGCACACAGGAGATGAACGTTGTTGCCGAGCGCGGGATCGCCGCCCACTGGAAGTACAAGGAAGGCAAGTTTGATACCCGTTCGCATGACAGTGTGGATTGGGTGAATCGACTTCTCGAGTGGCAGAAGGATCTTTCCGATCCGAACGAGTTTCTCGAAACCGTGAAAGTCGATCTCTTTTCCGAAGATGTATTCGTGTTCACGCCGTCGGGCGAAGTGAAAGAACTTCCCCATGGCGCGACTCCGCTCGATTTCGCCTACGCGGTCCACACCGATGTGGGAAATCGTTGTACCGGCGCGAAAGTGAATGGCCGTATCGTTCCGCTCAAGCACCGCTTGAAATCCGGGGACGCCGTCGAGATCATCACCTCACCGACTCAGACTCCTTCGAAGGACTGGCTCAAGATTGTCATTTCCTCCCGTGCAAAGGCGAAAATCCGCGCCTTCATCAAAGCGCGTGAGCGTGTGACCGCTCAGTTGCAAGGCAAGGAGATCCTCGATCGGATCATTCGTGAATACGATCTGACCTGGTCGAAGGTGGAAAAAACCGCACAGTTCGATCAGTTGAAGCGCGATCTGAAATTCAGCAATCTTGAGGAACTGCATGTGGCCATGGGGTACGGTCGCTTGACCGAAGACCAGATTGTTACCCGCATCGTCTCACGTGAAGAACTGGAAGCGAAGAAGGCAAGACTGAAGACCGCCGAGCAGGAAACGTTCCTCAAAAAAGCGATCAAATCGGCGACAAAGAAAAGTGAAGCACGCAACGCCATCATCATCGAAGGCGTGGATGATGTGTTGGTCCGTTATGCCCGTTGCTGCAATCCGATTCCAGGCGAGAGCATCACCGGCTTCATCACCCGCGGGCGCGGAGTCACCATTCACCAGGCGAATTGTCCGCGTGCGCTCGACACCGATACGGAACGCAGGATCGATGTCGCATGGAACAAGACCCTGGTCAGTCCGGTCACCCGTAACGTTCGCATTCGTGTCCTGTCGAATGATGAACCGGGATTATTGGCTCTGATGTCACAGTCGATCACGGGGGTGGGCGTGAACATCTCTTCTGCGAACATCCGCACGACGAAGGACAAGAAGGCGATCGCTGTCTTTGAAGTATCGGTCGGCAACATGGAGCAACTCAATCGGGTGATCAGTGCTCTGGAATCGAAAAAAGGCGTGATTTCCGTCGAACGGAGTTGAGAGGCGATGAAACGTTATACGATCAGATTGCCGAACTCGACTCCTCGGATCCGACTCGACGATTACCTGGTTTCCTGGCTTCCCTCGGCAACCGGCCTGGAACTGTCGAAGGCGAAGATTCGTCCGTTGATCCTCTCCGGTTCCGTTTACGTGAATCGTCATCGCAACAAGATCCCTTCGAGTGAGATTTTCGCCGGAGCCGTGATCGAGGTGTATTTCGACGAGTCACGCATGAAGGCGGTGGAGACCAAATCGGTGGCGCAACCCATCGGCCTGACGGCGGCAAAAGTCCTATATGAGGATGAGTGGATCATCCTGGTGAACAAGGACCCGGGAATTCCGACTCAACCCACGATTGATCCGAACCGTCCGAACCTGTTCGATCTGACCCGCAAATATCTTTCAAAAAAAGAGGGAAAAGCCGAACCTTATCTCGGTCTTCATCATCGTTTGGATCGCGACACATCCGGTGTGGTTCTCTTCACCAAAAGCGAATCCGCAAACAAAGGGGTTGCCGACCTGTTCGCCGGTCATCGGATCCAAAAGACCTATCAGTGTCTGGTATGGCGGGCTCCCGCTTCAGAACATCGGGATACGCAGGACCGCTTCACCGTGAAGAACTTCTTGGGAAGGGTTTCAGCGAAGAACGAAACGGCGCGATTCGGAAGCGTGAATTCGAATGGTGATCCGGCTCACACCGATTTCCGCGTGCTCGAGGTCTTTCGTCAGTGTTATTGGCTGGAAGCGATGCCACGCACGGGGAGGACGCACCAGATCCGTGTGCATGTTTCAGGGGAAAATCTGCCGATTCTCGGTGACCCCTTGTATTTCCCGAAGAATGTTTTCGCCATGGTCAACGCGCCAAGATTGATGTTGCACGCTCATCGGCTTCAGTTTGATCATCCGGTAACGGGTCTTCCCATGAATGTGGAAGCTCCATTACCGGAAGATTTCCTGAAAGTATTGAGTTCGCTGAAAGCCTGAGAAACGATCAGTTGTTGATCAATCCACATCCGGCAGTTTTGTCGACGCATCTACCGGTGCAATCGATACCGACAGGTTCGCCATGATGTCGAGAAGATCCTTGCGATAAGTTTTCGGTTCGACCGGGTCGCGATCCTCCGGATCCTTGCTCATGAACTTCCATTTGGTCACCCAGTAATAGAATTCCTTCGCGATCTTCAGCTTTTCGAACCATCCGTCATCGGGTCCGATCGAGCGCGGTGGGACCCGTTTGATCAGAAGGTGCGCAAAGATGGCTTGAATTTGTTTCGGCTCTTCGTCCGGTTCACACGAACCGGATACGAACTCGCCCGCGGCCCGTTTGATCTCGCGGCAGAACACTGGAAATCCATCCATGCCTTCGCTGAACACGAGGTGCTGATCGTGGTTGCGATCCAGGCGTAAGAAGATGTTCTCAGCATAATACGGGGTCGACACCAGGGTTTCGAGATCATCGAGTTCAATCTCTCCCCGTTTCTTCCAGTCCGGATACGTTGCCGCAACCATGACAGAATTGATGAACTTCTTCACGTCCTGATCCGAGAGTTCGGTCAGGTAGTGCTTTGTCATGCGAGGAATCACTGCTTCGTACTGGTCGCGGAAGAATCCCTTGTCGAAAAACACGGTTTCCAGGCATTTCGTCGAGAACTTGTCCTGGGTGCGATAGGTGAGGTTCGATGGGTAGCATCGATTCACTAGATTTTTCCTCACCTGATCAAAGAGTTCCTTGCCAGCAAAGGTCGTCGTGAGGAATTCAACTGTTTCAACCACATCGATATGGCCATCGCCGTTACCCGTGCGGGTGAACAGGTTGATGCTTTGCATGCGACGATCGGCTGAAATCTTCACTTCGTCCGGAGAGAACGAAAGGCCCAGTTCATAAACCGCATCGTTGATGTCGTCGAACAGATCATACAGATCATTGATGGTGAGTCGTGGCAGTGTACCCGGTTTTTCAGGGTCGGCTTCCACTTCATAAGCGGGAAGAATCCACATCAGGCCCTGATAGATCACCGACTTGTAACGAAGGTCTTCGAGGAAGTATTCCGAATAGGTGCCGTTATTTCCCGGGAAATAAGGCATTCCTGTTTCTTCGTTCAGGACCGGATGCAATGAGGAGACGATGAACCGGGTATCCTGGCGTTGCAATTTGGATTCAAGTAAAGATCCTTGAAGCGGAGTTTTTGCAGGCAGTCCCCTGTAAGCCGCTTCCAGATCCTGAAGGTCGAGTTTGGCGAGTTTCAGGAAGTCGCGGATACCGGCGAGTTTCCAGGATGCGATGGAAGGGGGAAGGGTTTTTGGTTTTGGTCCCTTGTTCTTGTCTAGAACGCGGTGATTTAGTGCGATCAACAAACGCTCAACCGTTTCCGGCCGCACTTTCATTCCCGGCCCTTTCAGTTGCGAGAACAGGAGTTCCTTCAGTGCGAAGTTCGAATACGTGAAGTCCTCATTGTCCATCATGCCTTGGAGCACGGCTTCCAAGATCGCCAGGGTGTGGCTGTTGAGTCCCGCTTCGTATCCGTTCGGAAGGTTTTGGGATACCGGTTTCAGATTTCGGAAAATGGTAAAGCCCAGTTGTGCCAGTTTCGAGAATTCACCTTTTTCCAAGCGATAGGACGATCCACCAATCAGGAACGTCTTCAGGGGACCAACCAGATCATCCGTCAGTCCGAGCTTTTCGAGTTTCCGGTTTTCCGGAAGGAATCGGTCAATCGCGAACATCAGGTCCTTCAGTTTCACCGAGGAGAACGGATTGGTCTTGAAGAAGCGCGCGAGATTCTCCAGCGAGTCGGAAAGATCCGGTTTCTCACTGAAAGCTTTCCAGGCGGAATGCAATTGGGTCAGTTCCTGGTTGCTGATCGAATCGGCTCCGGTGGCGAACAGGACCGACTTCAGTCTTGCCGCATCCAACACCATCTCATCAAGAGCGGCCCAGTTCACCGTACTGGTGAGTTTCATCGTCGTGAACAGTTTTTCCGCATTCCGGATGACCGATCGGACCCGATCCACGCTGATGGCGGGAGCGGATGGTTTTCTCAGCAATACTTCAAGTGAACCGGAAAGGGATTTGTTGAAATCGCCAGCACGCTGGCCTCCCCAAAGACTGTAAAGCTCACTGGCTTTCTTGAAGAGGATGCGGAAATCACGGACGCTCATCTTTCCGCTTTCCTTGCCGATCAGGATCGAACTCACGTCATCCATCATGGCGAAGATCAGGTCGATCGAAGCGTGATCACTCTCCTGTTCGAAGAGGATCTTCAGGCTACCGATGTATTCCCGCATTCTCGCCAATTGAATCACGGCAACCTTGCCATCACGGGCTTTTTCGAAAAGCTCGACCAGGTTGTCAGCCATGCGATCGATCACATCATCGCTCCGGTCGCCGTTCATGACTTTGGTCATGTCGTCGATCAGGAAGCCGGTCAGTCTCCGCATTGCCGGAGACCCGAAATAGCGTTTGATCGCCAGTTGGTCCTGGCTGTCAGGATAGAGGAATGCATTCAGAATCAGTGTTTTCGCCCATCGATCCGAAAGAAGGGTGATCGTGCTTTTGGTGTAAACGCCTTGGTCGCGCTTCAGTTTTTTCAGGACCAGTGTGAGCATCTCGGTCGCTTTTTTCTGTTCCGCATCGGTCGCGTCGATTTCGAGTCCGAGTTGCTCCATCATCTCGTTCGTGGTCGTGGTCAAGTAGAGTGCATTGTATACTGTTGAAATTGTCTTCAGGATCGGATGCCATTTCGCGCGCTCGATTCCGAACTCGTCTCCACCGACCACCATCAATTTCATGTATTGGAAAACCTGAACCTGTTCACGGATGACGGTCAGTGCGCTCGGGTTCGGAGCTCCAAGGTATTTTTCAAGTTCGCCCACGAACAGGGAGATCTCGGTCCAACTCACCGTGTTTTCGGAGTCACCCAGCAGGTCGGCCATATCGAGAACGAACTGGTTGAGCCGTTGGCCCGCCATCTGCGCCCGTCCATCCGAAAGGGTTTCAAACGGTTTCAGAAGTGTTGAAATGTAAGGAGCCAAAGGAAGGATGATCTCGCCAAACCGGTTCAGTTTCGCACGAAGCTTGATGATTTCTCCCTGGGTGATGCGATCAGGGGTGCCGCCCAGTACCGCCGTTTTCAGTTTGAAGATCGCGCCGACCAGGGATTTGCTGAAAAGTTGGTCCTGGGGAAGGTATCGGTTGGCGAAACTCTGGAGTTCCGAATCGCGATAGTACTCCTGGTTCACTCCCTTGGTGTATTTGGAAAAGGTGTTCAGAGACTGATCAAGACAGGCCCAGATTTCACCGATTTCCTTTTTGTCTTTCGGTGATTCCCGGTATTTTCCTGCAAAAAGATTCTGTAGCTGGGCTGGCATCACTCTCAAGCAAGAGAGGTCCATTTGTTTGGATTCGAAACTTTTTTGCGGTTTCGCTTCATCACGGATCCACGAACAGGATGTCAGTACGAGCGATGCACTCATCGCCAAGGCAATCCATTTACAACGCATAAGTTACCCCCAGTCTGATTCGGTCCAGAGCGCGAAGATCGCCCAGGAATTCGGCTCCCCGATCGGACGAATTGAATCGTCCCGCATTGATCATGTCTCCACCCAAAATGGTGCTCCAGTTCGCAGTCCATTGTTTTTTCCAGTCCAGGGCGATCCAATCGCCCGAGACCGCGTATTCGTGAAGAAAACGGGCGGTGATTTCATCCAGTTCGATGGTGAGCTGGGTCGCATTCCGGAAAAGGATACGCGAACTGAACAGGTTTTGTTCCGAGTTCGGATTCGCATTCGGCCCGATATCGGCTCCGACTCCGCCAAACGAAAAAACCTGGGCGAGACGGAAAGAACCGAACTTCACCCACGGAGTCAGGTGGTTCGTAGCGCCCAGTGCAGTGACCGTATAATCGGATGGCAGGGAGCTCTCGGCGATGATCTCGTCGCGGATCACCGATAGGCCAAGGCGGGTGGATTCACCGATCTCGGCACTGAGATCCGTGGAGTACACGGCATGGGAAAGGATTCTCGGGTGCAGATCCACCACAATCTGATCGAGATTGATGTTCAGTGCCGCCTGAAGAGCCACGGGGAAATAATTCAACGGAAGATAACCCGCTGTTACGCGGATGTGGAATGGCGCCAGACTCTTCCTGCTTTCAATCGAGCCGAGTAGACTGGGTCTCAACAGGAGTTTGCCGAGTGAGGGAAGAGTCAAACGGTAACCCATCGGAGTCGGGCGACTGAGCAACTCGTAGGTCTGAGGTCCTGAGCTGACTGAATGCGGGTGATAGAACTGGAACTGATCGTTCTCAATGATCACGTTCGGAGTCGACTCCGGAATCATCAGATAGGAAGCGAACAGGTCAAAACGGATCGAATCATTTTCGGAAGAAAGGAACAGTCCGGTCAAGCCTTGAGAACTGGGACGGAGTCGATCCCAGGAATTCAGTGGGTTCAGGATGCCGGTGTTCCAGATCTCATCGCCCTCACTCCAGTTGATCCACTTTCTTCCGATCGAGAACTGAAGCGGAGAGCTCGCTTCAAAAAAACGATAATGGAAATTTTTCGAAGTCAGTGCATTCGCTTTCGGGTGCGAGGGGTTGAATCGGAACTGAAGATCGTATTCCATTTGTTCCGACTGGCCATCCACTTCCGCCCGAATGATGGGAAAGAAGGAAGGCTTGGCTACTTCACGGTAAAATTGCGATTCAGCTCCAAGTCGCAAGTTTGCAGCATGAACGGCTGGACCGTTCAGGTAGCAAATCGCTCCAATCAACGAGAAGAGTAGAATCGACATAGTGCGCCGCATGAAACCATACTTTGATGGATCAGTCAAAGTATGATGTGTTAAAACACATCAAATGGACCGATTTTTGGACAAAATCTTGAGTGATATTGATGGTCTAGACCCGAAGGCTTCCTTAGTGCTCGGGTCGGGATTTGTCCGCGAGGAATGGAAAACCCTTTGTTTTAAAAAGGGTTATTCTCTCACTGGTTCAGCCATCCAGTCCATTCGGCAAATCGCAGTGAATTTGGTGCCAGAGTCGAAAGATCGGATTCTGGAAACCCACGCACGAGTTGAACTTTTGCGTCAGGAATTCAAGAAAGAATTACTTCGGGATGCGCTTCCTTTGCTCACTCGCCACCGTTCGCGTCCTTCTTATTTTGAAAAACTCGATCAGACCTTGCAGCAGGGACGAATGAACTTTGCCCATGCCGAAGAGTCCGAAGTCATTGAAAGCCAGTTGGTCGAAAAAACGGGGGATCTTCGCAAAAGGGAGGAGTTCTTTCTCCTGAACCGTTACTGGCAACAGTTCCTGATTCGAAACGAACTCTGGGACGAAGCCCGACTTTATGAAACCGCAGTGGAGCGACTGGCCTCCGGCGATGGAAAACTTTTCCCTCTTTATTATCGGGTCGATCACCTGCGTGAAAAACCCCGGATCGAATGGTTCTGGTCCGAGTTGTCCCGTTACGCTGAAATCCGATCGGTGTCCTCGCTGGAAATCATCCGGGAAATCTATCCATCCCTTCATCCGGGTGAGGGGTTGTACTTCACCCGAAAACGCGCGCACTCGCTGGAAGATGCGGCGAACTTCCTTCTGGATGAGGTCGTGGTGGATCCCGATCATCGTATTGTGGTCATTGAGGACGTACCGGTGATTCGTCGGACCCTTCAGCGGGTCGCTTCCCAGCGCGGTCTCTTTCTCATGGATTCCCGCGATCCGACCTTGGTTTCCCGCAGTGAGGCGGTCAAGCTCGCGATTCTCGATCTAGAGCTTGTGGCGAGGAATTTTTCCCGCGCATCAGTCTTGGAGTGGTTACGCCAGTTCGTTCCGGCTTCGGGCGAACAACGCAAGAAAATCGTCGACGGCGCCATCGTTCAGGGGCTCGCATCCTATGAGCGTGTACCGGCCGTTCATTTCCAACTTCGCAGGGTTTTTGACCGTTATCCATCGCGGCTCAGTCTTGTTCAGCTGGAAAAGGCGATCCTCGAATCGATCCGCATCCATGAGCTTCCGGTTTGGACCAATCGGGTGATCCTGAGGTTGTTCGATGAGTGGAATAAGTCACTCCGTCAGATCGGCATGCATCGCATGCGCAAGCCCCTGCGTTTCTGGCACGAGCAATTGCGTGAACGGCTGAAGCAGGTGAACCCGGTCATTGATCCGACCAAGAACCGGAAGGGGCTTCGCATTCACCGGGTCGATCAGTGTCCGAGCCTGCTGTTGCATCCGGAAAATGTGAAAATCCATTTTTTCGGAATATCCAATTCTTTTTTCGAATCCAAGGAATCACAGGGAGAGTGGTTCAGTGTGCGCGATCAGGAAATCCTTTCTGGAGAATTCGGATGGCTTTCTTCGCTTGATCGGAGCGATCAGAACCGCAAATCCTTCGATCTGTGGAACCTGAACGAAGGTTCGGTGTTCTGGGAATTCGAATACGATTCAAGCGGTGCTGAAACTGAAGGTTTCGATTTCACACTGGGAGACCAGAATCGCTATCCGCTTCAGTTGGTCGGAGCGCATCCCCGCATGATTCCATCGTGGAAAGGTACGACCCCGGTTCCGATGGAAGTGAAAAACCTGCGTCTCCCTGTGCGAGCGGAAGGCGAAAAGAATTCCTGGCCGTTTTCCTTTCTCAATGCCTACGGAAACTGTCCCTTCATCGCCTATTCCCAGCAATTGCTTCGCATTCAGGATGAACGCGATGTGGAGGTTGAGCTCGCCGCCGACCGTTTCGGAACCCTCCTGCATTCGGCACTCGAGGAGATCTCGAAAAATCCATCCATCGCAATCGAAGAGGCGTTCGAGATCGCTTGGAAAAAGACGCCGACCACTGCTTGGGAATGGAATGAACGCTGGTATCAGGCCACTCGCGCCCGGGTCCTGAAAACGCTGCAAACTTTCGCCGCCGATGAAATCGAGTACCGAGCACGTTCCGGAACCGATCTGCTGGAATCCGAAAAGGAAGTGGAAGTCGAATTGTCCGGACTTCCGTTGAGAGGGCGAATCGATCGAATCGATCGTCATGACGATGGTCTTGTGGTCATGGATTACAAGACGGGTGGGGGATCGGTCGACGGAACCAAGGCGATCGAGATCGGAAAGAACCTCCAGCTCGGGTTGTATGCCCTTGCGGTCAGGAAGTTGCTGGGAGAAGAGGTGATCACCGCCCAGTACGTGAAGATTGACGAAACCGGTGTGAACCGCAATTCCGGCTTCCTGTTCAGTCGCTGGAACAAGGGAAAAAAGGCCGATCCGGTGGAAAAACCCGTTTCAACGGCTCGATCGGTCAGCAAATCCCTTTTTACCGTCGAACCGGAGGAGATCTGGCAGAAAGTCGAAACAAGGGTCGACAGCCTGGCTCAGTCCATTCGTGAAGGGGATTATTCTCCTAAGCCAGCCGATCCGAAAGATTGCGCAGAATGTCGCTACCAGGCTGTTTGTGGAGAATCGCGGCGTTAAAACCTCGTGCGGGCTCAAAAAAAATCATGTTACACTGAAGGGGAAAATGTGGAAAACATTGCGCTCCAAGGTATTCGGTTTTCTCTCCTTCCTGATCCTGGTCAGCATTGCCGGCGTTGGCGTCAGCTTCTGGATCACGCAGAAACTCAATGAGCGCACGACTGAAGTCAATTTGCGCACTTTTCCCATTCAGAAAAACCTGATCCAACTCAACGCCGACACCGAAATTCTCAAACGCGAGATGGACCGCAGTCTCGGACAGGCCCACTGGAATAACGGTTTCTGGAAGCCGAAGAGGATTCCGTCATGGGTGATGGAATCCCATCGAGACACTTTGGAAAAATTCAAGCCTACTGATTTCATCTCCGACTCCTGGAAGGAATGGCACCACCGAATGCTCTTCCTGCATGAACAGTTGGAACAACTTTCCGAACAGACCTATCTGGCCCTGATCGAGGAAAATCAGTTAAAAGCAGCCGAACTCGGATCCCGATGGAACACGTCCCTCGAAACCCTTCAGAAGGAAATCGACTGGGCAAAGCGCCAGATCGAAGAGGAAACCCGTTCTTCATTCAAGAAAGTGCAGGAAGAAGTGAAGGACCTTCGCTTCGCACTTCAAATCCTGTTGCTGGTGGTGATCAGTGTCGCACTTCTGATGTTGTGGATGGGAGAGCGCGCGCTCCGCCCCATCGATCATCTTCGGAAAATGGTGAAACAGGTCACTGAGCGTGGAGCCCTGACCATGGAAGCGAAAGCGAGCCTTCCTTTGGCATCCATTCTTCACAAGGATGAGGTGAGCGAGTTGGCCCGCGAGTTCCATCAGATGGCGGTCAGTCTTCTCGAGCGGGAAAAAATGATCGAATCGCAAAAGAACCGTCTCGAGGAGCAGAACAAAATGCTTCTGCAGATGAGCGAATTGCAGAAACGTCTCCAGGAGGCCGAACATCTTGCCGGAATCGGACGCCTTTCCGCGCAGGTCGCCCATGAAGTCGGAAATCCACTGCATTCCATCGGACTGGAAGCGGAATTGGCCATCGATCTTTTGCAGGAAATGCAGGCCAAGGAAACCGATTCCGCCAAAGCGATTCACCTTCGCCAGTCGCTTCAGTCGATCCTGGCCAGCGTGGAACGATTGAAGAACATCACCATGAATTACCTGCGCATCTCCAAGGGCAGAATGCAAACCAAACACGTGAACATTTCCGAAGTGATTGAATCGACCCTCGCGACTTATGCGAACTCCATTCAACAGGCAGGCGCCCGTATCCGCTGGTTTTATCCGGAGAACTTCAAGAACGAGGAAAGGCTCGTGGTCAATGTCGATCCTGCGTTACTCGAGCAGGCCTTTGGAAACCTGATCCGCAATTCCCTTCAGGCAATGGCCGATGTTCGCGAAGGACGGATTGACATCCAAGTCAGTCTTACCGATCAGGAAACACTGATGGTTCAATTCTTCGACAACGGAAAGGGGATCGTTTCTTCCGATCGGGAAAACATTTTCAAGCCGTTCTTCACGACGAAGGCGGATGGTACCGGCCTCGGACTTTCTTTTGTGAAAAAAGTTTTCACTGATCACGGCGGTTCATTCGTCCTCCGCGATTCCAACAAAGAAGGCACCTTGTTCGAGGGCGTCCTGCCCTTGAGTACCCTGGCGCTTGAAAAACCGGTTGAAAGCGGGGCAATGGCATGAAAATCCTGGTCGTGGATGATGATCCGCAATCGCTTTCCTCCACCGGTCGCATCCTGGAACACGCCGGTCATGAAGTGGTGTACGCCTCTTCGGGCGACGAGGCTTTGGGTGTTCTGGATCGGATTTCACCGGTAATGGTCATCACCGATGTGCGCATGCCAGGCATGAACGGAATGCAGTTCGTCGAGGCTTATCAGAAAAAAGGGTTTCAAATTCCGTTCGTGATCATGACCGCGTTCGGTGAAGTGCAGGATGCGGTGTGGGCGATGAAAATGGGCGCTGTCGATTTCCTGTTGAAGCCATTTTCGAAGCAGGACCTTTGCAAGGCCGTCGATCAGGTGCTGGTCCGAACCCGCAAAACGGATCGTGGAACCGTGCTCGAGTTGCAGGACAAAAGCACGATGATCGGTTCGTCCAAGACCATGCAAAAACTGAGAACCCATATCAGCCAAGTGGCGACAACGGACGCCTCTGTGTTGGTACTCGGTGAGAGTGGAACTGGAAAAGAGCTGGTTTCACAGATGATTCATGATCAGAGTGTGCGCTCGAAAAAGCCGTTCATCGCGGTGAATTGCGCGGCCATTCCGGAAAACCTCATGGAGAGCGAACTCTTCGGTTATGAGCGCGGGGCTTTTTCTGGTGCCGATCATTCACGTGCAGGGCTGATTGAAGCCGCGGATGGTGGAACGCTCTTGCTGGATGAAATCGGTGACATGCCTCTTTCCTTGCAACCGAAACTCCTGAGGGTGTTGGAAACGCAAACTCTTCGACGCTTGGGATCCGTACAGGAGCGCAAGCTGAATGTCCGCTTCATTGCAGCGACTCATCAGAATTTGCTGGAGAGGGTGAGGCAGGGTTTGTTCCGGCAAGATCTTTATTATCGCTTGGAAGTCATGCCGCTGAATGTTCCATCCCTTAGGGAGCATCCTGAAGACATCCCCGAGCTGATCCAATTCTATCTTGGCAGGTTTTCCGCCGAACACTTTAAAGTCATCTCCGGAATCGAATCGGATGCGCAAGCAATGCTCATGAGTCATCCGTGGCCCGGAAATGTGCGGGAACTTTCGAATGTCCTGGAAAGGGCAGTAGTGTTGAATTCCAGCGGCCGGATTGCTTGCGCAGACCTGCCGATCCATATTTCACCGTCCACTGGCAATGGCTCCGAAATCACGATTCCCCTTGGAACCAGCCTCAAGGAAATCGAAGACCTTTTGATCCAGAAAACGCTGGATCTGACCAACGGGGACCGGGCACAGGCCGCCAGGATGCTGGGAGTGAATGAACGGACGGTTTATCGCTGGATCAATCGATCCAAAGAAGATTGATCTTCCAGGAGCGGATCTGATCGTCTCCGCCCGGAAGGATGGTCGCATGGATTTCCATTCTCAGGTTGCGGGACAAGTGGTAGCAGAATCCTCGAAAAACTTCGAGATACAGTGAACAGAGTTCGGAGTGATCGATCGGGGAAGCCAGCCAGTAGAATGAGCAGCTGTTTGCCGTTTTCCTTTCGAGAATGAAAGGATCGGAATGCTGGAGATTCCCTGTTTTCAGGCTCGAAATCGCCAGAAATGCATCATGTGGATGGTCGATGTTTGCTTGGGGCCACTCTTTTTCGGCAAGGCTCTTTCCGTATTGCCAGCTGGCGCTTTGCAATTGGTTGAATTGGCTTGCCGGTGAATCCGATATCGACAACGTTTCCAAGAGCGTTCGTTGCTGATGATTGAAAAGTTCAGCCCATCCCACTGAACCGGTCAGAATCGACTTCTCTTCGACCGGTGCGTTCCAGAGCATGCTCAGAGAAATGAAATTTCGAAGCTGGTTCTCTTTGCGAGTTTCTTCAATCAGGGGGTAAGGCGAATTCCAGTGTGACTCAGGCAACATGATTCATCCTCACTGCAAAAGCCCCATTTTTAAAGCGGATGTGTTTTCCAGGGTTTCAATCAGGCACGCGCTGAGAAGATGTTTCAGTTCTTTTTTTCTCATTTTTTCCGCGTGGTAGGCCTTGATGATCTGATTGCTGACGATCCGGATCTGTTCCGGATTTTTAGGAATGCGGATCTCAAGACAGATTTCCTTCCAGGTCGGTTCGGCAACGATGTTTCTCATTACCACCAGTTTATCCAAAGTCTGTTCACGAATCCAGCTGTCCTGAATGTGCAAGAATTGGGTGAGTCCCTTGTTGGTCGCCAGAACGATACCGGGTGTCGGTTGCTGAACCGCACTGATGCTGGAGATCGCCTGGTGTTCAGGCATGGTCGGAGTGAAGCGGATCAACGGGTGCTGATCGATGCGGCACAGATCACCATCTTGAAGGACAAACTTCTCCAGCTGGTGTTGGAGGATTTGGCCGTCTTCCGACACCATGGAGAACAGGGCCGCTTGTTCCTTTCGCTGCTGATAAAGCACTTGAGCCGCGAGAACGAAAATTTTCGATTTCAAGGAAGCCGATTCCTGTTTTTTGCTTTCCAAGAGGGTCAGAGCTTCACCCGGCTTGGACGGCACCAGTGAGATCAGTCGCTCCTCGAGAGGACTCAGTGGAATCAACGAAGCCTGAAGATGGGATTCCTTCAGGTATCGGCAGATGTGTTTCGGAATCGGGATCGATTTGACATCGGATTCCTTCAGCATCCAGTTTCCTTTTTTGCGTTCCGCGGAATACTGCAACCAATCCCGCGTGAGGTGCGAACGGATCAGTGACTGAAGCGGTACGGACCAGCTGCCATCCTGCGGGTAGATGATGAACACGTTTCCTTTTTTCATCGGATCATTCGGCAGATCGGCTTCTTCAGCCGTGAAGATCTCGTTTCCTTGTGAGCCGGTCTCAGACCAGAGGAAGTACCGGGGCGGAGAGGAAATCATCGGATTACCCGGTGTGGAGCTGGAAAGGTTCCGGATGAGTTCCACCCAGGAAACCATTCTGACGATGGCCAGTTCTCCCAGTGGGGTGGAGCTCCGCTTCAGGGATTCGATCTGATCAACCATCTCATCGTCAGCCGGGTTGAACCAGTGTTGTTCCCATTCGCGTTGTTCGATCGGGCTGATCCGGGAATGAATCTGGAACGGTTCGTGAGGGAAGCTCTGATCGGGTTTCTTCAGTAGCGAGAAAATGCGATCAAACAAGAGTTGTACATCCGTGGAGTTGTTCACGGCTCCGTACGTCTTGATCATGATCGGACGATGGCCTTTCCGTTCTTCCATCTGGTTCTCTCGTTGGAAAACATAAAGCGCTTTGGGAAGATCTCGCTTGATCGAATCCTGGGAACATTGGAGTGCGCTCAGGTCGGCGATGAAGAGGAGCTTTGCCTGATTGAGGATGAAGTGAAGGGCGTTCTTTCCCGAAGTCTCATCCAGGATTTCTTCCCGTGCCCAGACGAGGATGCCGCCCTGTCTTAGTTTGTCGAGGGACTGGCACGCCTGATAGATTCCGCGCGTGGTGTTCTGATCCTTCACTTTTTTCAGCACCGAATGCTGATCAATCTGCTTCCGGAGAGCCTGTCCTGCCAGGGTTCTTGACTGCGTCCGGATCGGATTCTCCTCGGCAATGATGGAAATCTCGCAGGAGGAAATCGCTTCGATCTGCTGGATGATGTTCTGTTTTCCGCAATGGGTGAGTTGAAGCGAGGATTGGTGGTCCATGCTCATTTCGAGACTGCTTCCACGGATCCAGAGAGGAAGTGTTTTCGGTTCGCTCCAAAGATAACGGATTTCACAGAAAAGAAGCTCGAACGAAAGCGGTTCGAATCCGATCCATTCGATGTGTTCGGGGGAATGATCCATCATGGAACCATCGCGAAGGGTGGGGCAGAAGCCGAATACCGATCGCTCGGACTGACGGATCAGCTGATGGCTTTGCATGGATTTCCAAAGATAGCGGTAAAAATACTTGCTGTAACGATCTCGTTCGCCAAGCGTATCGGCTGAAATTTTCCGTGCTTTGACCAACAGCCATTCCTTGATTTTCTCAAGCCCCGGATCTTCTGAAGTCGCGGATTCGATCAGGTTCCAAAGTTGGTTCTGATGGTTGGCGGTGAGGTTGTACCAGGAATAGAAATTCTGCTGGATCAATTGGCTGGTCGAAGTCTGAAGATTCACGAAAGAACTCATCGCCTTGTTGATGGCGGATGTGAGGTTCTTCAGGTCCATCATCACGAATTTTTCCTTGGACCACGATTTCACCAATAGGGCTTTTCCCAATTGCACGAATGCGATCTGCCGGAACAGGTGTTTCAATGCTTCCTGTGCTTGGGGGGAGCGGTCTTGTGCGATGAATTCCTTCAGTTTTTCCTGCGGATTTTCCGGTTCCGGTTGCTTGGAGAGTTCAGCGAGGAAGCGACCGATGCTTTCCCTTCTGGACGGGTTGAGTTTGCAAAGTTGATCCGCGTTTTTCAGGAGTTCCTGAACCACGTCCTCGATGAATTGATTGAGCTGTTTTTCAAGAAAATATGCCGGGGTGACGGGTGCGGAAGGGGGAATGGACTGACTGGAAATCGGATCAATCGGGGCGCGTTCAACCTTGCCAGAATTGAGTTTGGACTCGATTCTGTCTCTCTGGAGCAAGTTTGTTAAGTTGAAGCCAGGTTGTTTGTTCATTGTCGAAGACTCAATCCCCTATGTCGTCGCCAGCCCAATTTTTGCCGGAAAAATCTTATATCAGCACCTAGTCAATGAATCTAGTTTTAATTTTCCATAGAAATTACGGGTACTTGTACTCGAATAAAACTCTACAGTTTTTTGAATTTAGGGCCGATCAGAGGGTATGTCAAAGGCCCTTTCCAGAGTGCGAGCATTGGTATCTGAAATCGACGCAATCCAGACCGGAGGACGCAAGTACTCCTCGTCATCCGTCCCACTGATGAAAGCGGTCGAGACGGTAAAGGCGCTCCAGTCCGAACAGGCTTCTGGCGCATCCGGTTATATGCCACCGATGGGTGCGGAAGCGGGTAATGTCTATCAGTTGAATTCCGCTCCGGTCGCCACTCCCGTGGTTCCCGCTACGCCGGAAGGGAAGATCCTGATCCAGATGACCGGCAAGATTGCCGTTCAACTCCAGATGGACGATACAGATGAAATCGTTGAGGTTCGTCAACTCGGGGAAATGATCGAGATTCGCTTTAATGACGGAAAAGCCATTCACTTACCGCTGAAAAACGTGGCATAGTTGATCCGTGCTCAAAATCACTTCAGGACTTTTTCGCGGTCGTCTCATCCAGTCGCCACCGGGTTCGGAAACCCGGCCCACCACTGAACGTTTGCGTCAGGCTTGGTTGAACGCACTCCAGTTTTCTTTGCAGGATGCACGCATCCTGGACTTGTTTTCAGGCTCCGGCGCATTGGGGCTTGAGGCTCTTTCTCGTGGAGCCGCTTACGTGATCTTCGTCGAGGCGGATGCCAAGGCTGCTACCATCATCCAGAAAAACATCCAGACTCTCGGCCTTCAGGATCAGGCACGTGTGATCGTTCGCAAGGTGGAAGTGGCACTGACCGAGCTTTCAAAAGAACCCCCGTTCGATCTCATCTTCATGGATCCTCCGTATCATCAGGGTTACGAAGAGATGATCCTCCAGAATTGGCCATTGAGGGAATTGCTCGTCGAAAATGGAAAACTCTGTGTCGAGAGTGCAAAACAGAAAAAATCTTCCACCAAAGGCGGCTATCCTCCGCCACCAACATTCGAAGTCGTCCGTGACGAACGTTACGGAGACAGCCAGCTCACATTCTATTCTCCTTTGGAATCGAGGGAAAATGCATGAAGGCAATTTATCCCGGATCCTTTGATCCGTTCACCAATGGTCATCTGGACATCCTGGAACGTGCTCTTCGCATGTTCAAGGAAGTCACCGTTCTAGTGGCGGGTAGCAGTCGCAAGACCAAGCTCCTCACTGTTGAGGAACGCGTGGAGCTCATTCGCGAAACCGTAAAGGACATGCCGAACGTGAAGGTGGACAGCACCACCGGCCTCATCATGGAATACGCCCATCAACATAAGGTCAGGGCAGTGATCCGCGGTCTTCGCACTCCGAGTGATTTCGAATATGAATACATGATGGCAACCATGAACAAGAACATTCATCCCGAATGTGAAACGGTGTTCATGATGACATCCCAAGGGCTTTATTTCGTCAGTTCCAGCATGATCAAGGAACTGCACACTTATGGAGGCGACATTTCGCCCTACGTTCCCGCGCCTGTCCTGAAAAAATTGAAGGAAAAGTTGAAATGAGATTCACCCATCGCGTGAGCAGCTTGCGCGAAAGCGCCACACTCAAGATCAACGCCATTGCCAATCAGCTCAAGCAAGAAGGCAAGTCGATCATCAATCTCACCGCCGGTGAACCTGATTTCCCTGTTTTTGACGAGGCGAAAAAGGCCGTGATCGAAGCCTTGGAAAAAAACCTTTCCAAATACACCCCGACTCCGGGAATTCCCGAGTTGCGTGAATTGGTGGCGAAAAAAACAAACGCCCAACAACCGGCGCTGGTCGCAAATCCGTGGAAGGCTTCGAACGTGATGGTCACCAATGGAGGGAAACAAGCCCTGTTCGATGTGATTCTCACGTTGATCGAAAAGGGTGACGAGGTGCTGATTCCTTCCCCGTTCTGGTTGAGCTATCCGGAAATGGTGAGTGTGGCGGAAGGGGAGTCCCGATTCATCCCAACCACTTTCGAATCACGTTACAAGATCACTGCCGACTCACTGGAAAAGGCGATCACCGCGAAAACCAGAATGATGATCCTGAACTCACCGAGCAATCCCACCGGTGCCATGTACAGTCGCGAAGAATTACAGGCTCTGGGCACCGTTCTTGAAAAGCATCCCCAGGTTTGGATCGTCAGTGACGAGATCTATGATCTGATTGATTATACTACGGGGGGCTGGACCTCTTTTCTCGAAGCGAACCCGTCCTTGCGTAATCGCACGATCACCGTCAATGGAATGTCGAAAAGCGGAGCGATGACCGGTTGGCGCGTGGGTTGGTCCGTCAGTCCCGAATCCGTAACACCTAAGCTGAATGCGCTTCAGGGGCACTCAACCTCCGGAATTTGCTCGTTATCTCAGGCGGCGGCCGTAGCGACCTTGAAATTGCCCCGTGAACGCTTTGCCTACCAGCTCAAAGAATATTTAAATAGGCGCAATTTAGCGTTGGAAGTGCTCAGGAAATCAGGGAAAATCAGGGTAGACGAGCCTCAGGGTGCATTCTATCTCTTCATGGATCTCTCCGGGGTGTTCGTCGGTAACAAAGCCGGGCAGGATGCGGATGGATTTGTACAGGATCTTCTCAGGGATGAACAGGTTGCGGTCGTTTCAGGGGTCGATTTCGGCGCTCCGAAATGCGTTCGCATCAGCTTTGCGACCGACCTCGACACGCTCCTTGCCGGTTGCCGCAAAATCGTCGATTACTGCGATCGCTATTAGTTCACAGCTCCTGATTCAAGGATGCGGACTTTCTCCGTTCGACGTCAACAACGAGACCGATCGGAACACAATGATTGCAACGATCCGGAGCAATCTCAGCTCTTTCAACTGTGCTTCCGCAGTTGAAAAGTCCGAATCCCTCTTCAATTCCCGTTATGTGACCAATGAAATCCGAATGCTTCATGCTTCTTCTTATGGTTGCCTTGCAGGCGTCCAGCTGATTCCGCTCATGACCGCGGTTGGAAGTGGGGATTACACAGTGGTCGCTGGTGTGCCTCCCACGACAAAATTCTTCAATACCATGGCTCAGATTTTTCCTTCCAGTGCCATTGTCGATGCCAAGACCCAAAGCTTACAGAAAATGCAGGATGTGCTTCAGAGCATGATTGTTCCAGGTGCCGTGCTTTCCGATTTCGATTCGAACATCATCAATCCCTACAATACGGGATCACTGCTTTACCGCGACCGAACCGATGATGCCAACACGCTTCTGATGTTTTCCTCCATGGCGCTTTTTGGAACCCTGTTGAGCCGGTATGGCGATCCGGATCCATCCAGTTACGACCAACGGAAAAAGATCCTGGACACTTGGTCGAACGAGACCGCAATCGCCAACGACGTCACCAAAAACGCCTGTTCCTTCGCTTCCAGTGTCTTGAACATGTATGATGGTGTTTCCGTGGTTTCCACGGTTTCGTCCGGAGCCTTGGGAACAGCGCTACTGGCAATGCAGGCCGCGCTCGATACGATCATCTCCGCAGGCATGCAGAAATGCAGGAATGGCCAAGTGGGAATCGGTGACGGCGATGACGATCCGACCAATGACCGTTATGGCGAAACCCGTTGTAACAATGCAAAGTCAAGGCTCCGTTACCGCAACGCCTGTCATGAGACCGATCGTGATCCTCAGCCGGTGCGGACTTTCGTGCATGGAATGATGATTGCCATCGATGGAACCTGGGCGGGAGTTCCATGATTCGACTTTTTGCCCTGATGAGTTTGGTTTTTTCCGTACTTCAGGCCCCGTCGGTCGATGCAAGGGAGCAGGGTACGAGCTTGGTCCGTCAAGCGCGATCGAAGGCGATGGGTGGTATCGGGGTCGGAATGGCCGATGATGATTTCGCCATGTTCAATAATCCAGCAGGTCTTGCTGGCAACGAATTGAGTGGATGGCGTCCGCTCTATTTCCAGTTGGAAGGAACCCTGGATGATTATCTTTATTTTGCTGAGCTCACCGACGTCACTTCCGGATTTACACTCGATAAATTGAATGCCCTCATGGGCAAGGACATCGGAGGGCGAACCGGTGGAATGACCATGTTCATGCTTCCGCACTTCCATCTCGCTTATCTCGCCGACACGCAGGTTTCATTCGGTCAGTACAATCCGGTGAACCCCATTTATCAGATCGGTGCCATGATCACTCACGGAGTTCAGTTGGGCGCTGCTTGGAGTTACAAGCGAGGACGGAGGGCGCCGGATGAATTTCGCTGGGGTTTTGCTGGCAAGTTCCTTTTTCGCAAGGGGGGATTCTATGAGATCGGAACCACGTCGATTCTTCAGTCCGCCAGTGATCCGCAAACCTATTTCGCTGGTGTGATCGGTGAGTTCGGAACAGCATTGGGTGGCGATCTCGGAGCCCAGTATGTACGCAAGATCGACTACGATACCACCTTTTACCTTGGATCATCCCTGCAGGACATCGCCGGGACCCGTTTTCCCGATATCCGCACGCAATCGATTCCGATGGCTTTGAATGCGGGGTTCGGTTTCAAGCGGAATCTGAATGGTTCCTCATTTTCCATCGGAATGGACTATCGGAACATTCTTCTTTCCACTGCGTTATCGAACAAGCTCCACTTTGGAGGGGAATTCGGGCTAGGCAAGGTTTTTTTCCTCCGCGCGGGTTTGAATCAGCTTCGAGCGAGTTATGGAGCGGAATTTAATTTCTGGCTCCTCAAGATCGGTGCAGCCAGTTTCGGTGAGGAGTTGGATTCAGCCTATGGTATCTCCTCAACCCGTAGATTCGTATTCGATATGAGTCTCGGTATTGCAATCTGATCAAGGCACAAAGACAACGCATTGGAATCCGGTAGTCCAGGATTCCGTACCACTCGCAAGCAACGGGATCACGGCAATCTGATTGATACCACTGGGACGTGACGAGGCAATCAACCATCCGGCCGCAGGCACGGTGGTGGGCGAGCATTGCACGATTGAAGCGGTGGTTACGCCACTGCAAGTGGAGGTGGTCTCTGTGCCGGAGGACTGGCTTGCACTCGCAATCGTGCAACGGATGATTTTCTGGAAAGTCGATCCGCCACTGCCCAGAATGAAGTTACCCGAAAGGGAGGTGGTGTCGGTGAATGTCTTGTTTCCACCGATGGTCTGTGAGTTGCTCCGGTCCACCATGTCGGATGTGTCGATCATGCTTGCATCGAGTTTACCCGAAGCATTCAGAACGGGGATCTTCAATGCGTCACCCGCACCGGACGATGCAGTCGTAGTGCTGTACATTCCGCTGATCGTTCCGGTCGCATCCGTTGCCATGACCCTGTTCGCGCTGTAAGTGGGCAGGAGGGAGGTTGAGAGTTTTCCACCGGTGCTCAGAACCGGAATGGTGCCCACCGTGGTTCCGGTGTTCATCGTGCACGCATTGCCAAGCCCGGTGATCTGGGTGTTGGCGAAACTGAACGATGAAAAATTCAGCATTGAGTTATCAATGAATCCATTGGTGTTCAAAAGCGCGAATTTTCCCGCATCGCCGGCACCCGCAGATTGGTCTGTCTTAATGGAGGCGACCAGATTGTCAGCGGTACCGGCGGATTGGGCAATGAATGCGGTCGGAGCTGAATTCAGGGGAATATCCCAAATCGGTTTTTGGGTATCGATCGAACTTTCCGCATAAATCCTGATCTTCAGTGCTCCCGTTGCGCCGGTGGAAAGAAGTGCAGAATCAAGATTCAAAGCAGAAAAATTCGATACGCATTCACTGGTAGCCGCATTCGCATTCGAAATGAGTGTGATGTTCGTCCCCGTTCCGCTGATCCGGTAATTCATCATCCCATTCGTGATCGGCACTCCGGAATGCCGTTGTGCCCAGATGCAGTTATTGTCTTTGAAAATCGCAAACACGAAATCACCGGAAGTCGCAGAAACGGGCGAATTGTTGGAAAGCTTCAAGAAGGATTGAATGTTGAATCCATCGATGGACGGCGGTGCCGCCAGTGCCGTCTTTCCACAGAGCATCAGGGCAAACATCAGAATGCGAATGACAAAGGGAGTGGTTTTCATTCGTGCCTCACCATTCTCCGATCGTGGCGGCTCCACCCACTACATGCTTGATGTTGGAATGGGTGTGAGAACCGGAAAGGTAACTGGCACTGGACTGGATCACGATGCTTCCGCTGGTGACCGTTGAGCTGCCGATTTCCTGGATGGCCAGAGGAACCACCACATCCGTTCTGGATTCGATGGTCATGGTGTTTGAGGTGGAATTTCCGGCTCCATCGTAAGCGGTAAAGTTCAGATTCATCACGGAGTTGTTGGTGACCGTGGCATTGAACAGGAATGAGGAGTGAATGCCATCCTCATCCGTGCGCAAGACGAGATTCTGAAGATTCGGGCCGGTAAGTTTTTTCACATCCCGCTTCACGCGCCCTTTGATCTGGATCTGGGAGGTGGAATCGGTGATGAGGTATTGGTTCCCGGTGGTCGGCAAAAGAAAGGTCGGCTGATCTGGAACGGTGATGTCGTAGACGATATTTTTCGTCATCGAGCTCATTCCACTGATCGCTTGTCCAGCTTGGGAGAGCGGCGTAAAGATCACCTGGTGGTCGGCTTCATCGGTAAAGGTCTTGTCCCAAGTGAACGAGCTATTTAAGCAGTTTATGGTTTCGGTGGAATTGGCGGAAGAGGATTGGATCGCAACGCTGACCTGTTTGACCGTTCCTCCGCAAAATCCGGTGATCCGGAACTGGCTGAAGCGGGTATAGTAGGTTCCAGAATAAATCTCTGGATTGAGGTTGGTACCAGGTCCCGTTTTGAACGTCTTCAAGGTCAGCTCATCGCTGTTGGTCGTACTTTTGACAGAATTGGATGAGGATGTGCCGGAGCCTCCCTTGGTGCAGGCACTCAAGGTAAGGGGCAGGAGCAGGATCCAAAATCCATGTCGGAGAGCAAAAAACCGCCACATGTTAATAGTTTATCGGTTTTGTCAGGCTTTTGCTAAATGATAAATATTTTTTGAATAATATCAAACAAATAGGCTGAGTATTTCTACCCAGCCTATTGAATTTGAACAATGGTTTGGATTGAATCAGGCGTCCCCGGTCACCTTTTTCAGACGTTTTTCCATGGCGAGGAAGAAAATCCCCACAAGAACGCCCATACCGGCAAGAATCAGGAAGAACATGTCTTTCGGCATTTTTTCGTAGAAGGTGCCGATGTACCCACCAAGGTAATTTCCAAAGAACGCAGACATCAGCCAGATCCCCATCATCATGGAGATCATGCGAGGTGGAGCAACTTTGGTTACAAAGGAAAGTCCGATTGGAGAAAGATAAAGCTCACCGATCGTGGTGATCAATGTTGAGTACACCAGCCACATCAGGCTTGCTTTCTCCGGTCCATCTCCCACAACTTTTGCAGCGGCAATCATCACAATGAAGGATGCGCCACATAGAATGCTACCCAAGCCCATTTTACGGATGGATGTCGATGTATGTCCTTTTCTTGCTCGATAGCTCCAAAACATATCGAGGAGTGGGGCAAGCATGAAGATCATGGCCGGGTTGAAAGACTGGAACCAAGTGGAAGGAATTGCCGTACCGAAGAATACCCAGTCAGTTTTATCATCAGCCCAAAGTTGAAGAGTATTACCCTGTTGTTCGTACACCGCCCAGAACATGACTGTTGCGATACAGACGACCACCAAAGCGACGACGCGATCCTTATCCTCGCTATTCAGGCGTGAAATGGCATAAACCGCTCCCGCAACCAGGATCAAAATCAGAATCAGTTTGTAAACCGCTGGAATGATCAGAATCACAAAAAACGCAACGGCAATGGCAAGAAACGAAAGGAAAACCTTGGAAGCATAAAGTCCACCCAGTGATTCTGAGGGCCTTCCTTCGAGTTTGCACTTCTGTTCCTTATCGAGAGGCAAGAGGTGTCTGCCGAAATGATAGACTCCCAATCCAAGCAACATTCCGATACCGGCTGCACCAAAACCATAGTGCCATCCATAAATCTGTCCAAGGGTTCCGCAAACCAAAGGGGAGAAAAATCCACCCAGGTTGATCCCCATGTAGAAAATAGTGAACGCACCGTCTCGACGCTGATCGCCTGGGGCGTAAAGTTCTCCCACCTGAGTGGAGATGTTCGGCTTGAACGCTCCATTCCCCAATACGAGGAACATCAAGGCAATCAAGAAGAACTGTTCGAACGCCATCAAGAAGTGACCGATCGCCATGAGTGCACCACCCACGTAAACGGTTTTACGCTGTCCCCAAACCTTGTCTGCAATCATTCCACCGAAGAAAGGGGAGAGATACACAAACCCAGTGTAGAGCCCATAGAGTTGTGAAGCCAATGGCTGGGACTCCAATGGTCCGAAGCCGGTTTCCAACAAGTGCTTGAGTGCATTGAATCCGAAAACGGAATTCGCTTTTTCCGGATCCTTGATCAGGTAGGAAACCATATAGAGCGTCAGAAGAGCTCTCATTCCATAGTAAGAGAATCTCTCCCACATTTCCGTGAAGAAAAGAACGAACAATCCTGCCGGATGTCCGAAGTAAGTTTTCTGTTTTGCCGGTTCGATATGGCTGCTCATGACATTCCCCAATCAATAGGTTTAAGCAAAAAGTTGATCACACCGTTTTAAGCGAAACTGATGCCCATTGTCGAGCGAAATTAATGAATAATCGCCCGACTCATGAAAAAGAATCCTACGAGGAAAAATGAAAATGCGATCACGAGGTACCGATTCGGAAGTCGTCGTTCCCGGACGTGTTCGATGATCGAAACCCAGATCGGTCCCGTGATGGAAATGGCTGTCAGGCTCGCAATATGCGCTGTTTTCAATGCCTTGAGAAAGAGGGTCAGCGCTACAAATGTTCCCAAAAGGCATGCTCCGATCAGCTGGATGCGATCGTTTTTCTTCAGCCGGGTCAGATCACCGTAAATCATATTCGTTGAAGAAGGTTTCAGTAAATTGAATGCGATCACTGCTCCCAGTGCCCGGGTCGCATTCGCCTCGAAGGATCCGGTGTCAGGTGAACTTTCGTAAGCCTGTCGTGAAAACACGATCCCCAGGGCATCGAATCCGATTCCGACGAAGGCCAGGCCGAAGTTCTTCATGTCCCATTTTCCCAGAGTCCTGTTTCGTTCCAGAACAAAGGTGAATACGCAGGCGATCATGCAGGCGATGGCGATGATTCGCATGGTTCCGAGGCTTTGCCCCAGAAAAATGAAGCCATAAACTCCCAACAAAAACGGCTGAAAAGAATACAGAACCAAGGTTCTTGTGGCTCCTAAGTTCGCAAATCCACGAAAAAGAAACCAATCCCCCAGGAACAAGCCCAGGATCCCGCTGGCGAAGAAAAAACTGCTGCTTCGGAGATTCAAATGAAAGCCCTCTTCGAAAAGCAGAAATCCAATCAGGAAGCCGATCAGCGCAATCGTAACCTTCAGTTGATTCAACCAGCTTGCGCCGAAGCGGCTCGAATACTGGGAAAACTTCACGCTTGCAGTTCCAAAACAGAGGTTTGAAGTGATTGCGAGGAAGTAGGGAGTCAGTGAGGTCCAGTCGGTGGTTTCCATGTTTCAGTCTTTCCGAAACAAGCCATTCTTCCGCGAAAACGGATCACCCATCTTCAGAAGTGCGCTTCTTTCCCTGTGATCAGCCGATACCCTACATTTTTTCCGGTTTAGGGATGCCCAGGATCTCCAGACCCTTGCTCAGGACTTTCTGAGTTGCCAACACCAACGCCAGTCGCGACTCGGTCAATTCCGGTTGATCCGGGTTGCTGACCTTGCATTCGCGATAGAACAATCCGAAGTCCTTGGCGAGATCGATGAGATAAGTTGCCAGTTGGCTCGGCTTACGCTGCTCCAGTGTCCGTTCCAGCGCACTCGGGAATCTACCCAGAGACTTCATCAGGAAGATCTCTTCTCTGCTGTTGCAAAGTTTTGCAATGGATTCACCGTTGAACTTAGGGGTTTTTCCAGTATCCTTTTCCGTTTTTTTCAAGATGCTCAGACAACGGGTGTGGGCATACTGAAGGTAAGGGCCTGTTTCTCCCTCGAAAGAAATCACGCGATCCACATCAAAGTCCAGGTCCTTCGTCGGATCCGTGCTCAGATCGGCGAATACGATCGCACCGATGGCTACCTGGTCGGCGATCGTCTTGATTTCCTCTTCGGTGAGTTTGCGTTCTTCGTTCTCGTTTGCAGATGCCCGCTCACGCATCAATTTCAATGCTTTTTCGATGCACATTTCATTCACCTCTTCGAGAGTGATGAAATTTCCCTTGCGGGTCGACATCTTCGCATCCTTGAATCGGTAAAGACCTGTCGGAAGGTGTTCGCAGGTTTTCTCCCATGGCAGATTCATCGCTCGCAACACGCTGAACACCTGTTCAAAGTGCAACTGCTGCTCCTTGCCCACGATGTAAGTCATGCGGTCGAAATCCAGTTTCTGATGGCGATAAACTGCCGCCGCCACATCCCGGGTCGCGTAAATCGACGAGCCGTCGCTTTTTTCCAGGATGCATGGGGTGATCTCTTTCCCCTCACGGTTGTGAGCGGGGACAATCCATGCGCCTTGATCCTGAATCAACACTTTCTTGGCTTTCAGATCGGCAAGAAGCGGCTTCAATTGATCTTCATAAAAGGATTCGCCCCAGTAGTGATCGAATTGCACCTGGTAACGTTCATAAGTCTTGAGAAACTCCTTCAAGGAAATGTCCACGCATTTTTTCCAGATCGCGCGCATTTCCGGATCGCCGGATTCGAGTTTCCGGAATGCCTCTTGTCCTGCAGGCTCA
>JBEIKL010000002.1:0-44763 GCA_040379745.1 Bdellovibrionales bacterium
AGACTTGGCTGAATTGGTTGAATTTCGCCTGTTATTTCATGTTTTTACAAAAGCTTGCCAGTCTCGTTGTATACGGGGACTCACTATGGCATAGTCCGCTCATGCTTCTTCAACTTTTTTTGTTGATCAATTCAGCACACGCTTTCGCCTTCGGCGATGTGAATGTCCACGACCTCAGAAATGGGGATGTGATCCTGCAGTCGCAGGCCTGTTTCGTTTGTCAGCTGATTGAAGAAGAAGAGAACTCTCCCTACTCGCACATCGGTGTGATCGTGACTCCTGAATTCGGCGAACCCATGGTTCTGGAATCCTGGGGCTACGTCACCAACACTCCGCTGTCGGAATTCCTGACACGCCGGAAACGCAATACGCGTTCGCTGATCCTTCGTCCGCAAAGTCACTTCCGACTGGCATCGGTCAACACCAATGAATTGATGGATCGATTCACGAATTTTTATGCGGGCAAGACCTACGACCCTGCATTCCTGTGGAACAACCGGGATGAAAACGGCGAGCTACTTTACTGTTCCGAGTTCGTCGCGAAATTCATCAATCCGTTCTTGGGGAACAAATTGCTTCCCAAAGCCATGCACTATGAACGCAACCGTTCCGCATGGATGCACTACTTCAATGGAAATCCGCCGGACGGAAAACAAGGCCTGTCGCCCGGCGATTTCGAACGATCCCCGCTTTTCAATCGGATTGGATTACTTTAATTCGATTTCAATGGCATCAGTCAGTGCGTGACTTTCAGGATCCACGCTCGACTTGAATCGTCCGGCCACGCGACCGTTGCGATCGATCAGGAACTTCTCGAAATTCCAGCCCACTTCGCCCGTAGTCTTGGAGTTTGCGATCAGGTGTTGATAAAGCGCTTGCTTGGACGCACCCTTCACCGGATTTTTCTCGAACATCGGGAAGGTGGTCTTGTACTTCAGTTCGCAGAACTTCTTGATTTCCTTGTTCGTGCCCGGCTCTTGGCCGCCGAAATCATTGGAAGGGAACCCCAACACCACAAATCCCTTGCTCTGGTACTTTTCATGAATGCTTTGAAGCCCTTTGTACTGCGGAGTGTATCCGCATTCTGAAGCCGTGTTCACGATCAGCAGGGTTTTACCCTTGTATTCCTTCAGCGTGGTTTGCTTGCCATCGATGGTCTTCAGAGGAATCTCATAGATCGATGGTGTTGCAGCGAAGGCGTTAGCAGTCATCAAAAGAACGGAAAGAAAAATGGTCTTCATGGGTTGATCTCCTTCTTCAATTGTTCAACGAAGCCCTGCAAATATCCAGCTCGTTCGTGAGCCTCTTTCTGTCCGGCAATTGTCCGGAATGTTGCGGGCAATTTCAGCAACTTAGTGAAGAAGTGATCCAGTGAGTAAGAGCGATCGTCAAGCTCGCGACGTTCCGCCCACGGATCAGTGACATGGAAAAGCGATGCACCCATCGATACACCGGTGGCGATGGTGCGGTAAAGACCGATTGCCCCCAACGCTTCCAAACGATCTGCATCTTGCAGGCATTCCCCCAACAAAGAACGAGGAGTTCGGCCCGCAGAAAAACTATGATCCAAAATGGCATCGGTGATTTCAGAAACCCAGTCACGCGACCAGGCACGATCACCTTGTGCGGTCTTTTGATTGCTCAGGATCTCGAACGCCCTCTCACTTGCCAGTCGGGAGCTTTCTTTTCGAAGTGGTGAATTTTTCGCAACCGGCACGCAATCGTGCAACAGGGCGGCGGCCAGCATGGCATCGACCTCATCCTCAGACGGAGATCTCGCATGCTTCAACCGGACTTCCAATTCGAGCAACTTCACCGCGATACGGGAAACCCGCTCGATGTGCGAGAAATCATGACCCGCATCCGCCGGAGGAATCGCCGATGCCAGATCGTAGAGGAATAAAATACGTTCACGGTGGGATGGAATCATCTCAAAAAAACGATCAACCTTTGCGCGCCCATTCGGGTTTGTAGAAGAAGCGTTCGAACTGTTTGTTCAAAAGCGTCCATGAGCCGGCTTGCGCATCGTTCTCCACGAACACGCGGATCGCGTTCACCTTGGAGTCAAGATCGTCGATCATGTGAACAATCAATGCCTCAAGACAGGCTGGCTCTTTCGGAGATCCGTATTCCTGCTTGCCGTGATGGGCGAGCACCATGTGCTTGGCGAGAAGTTTTTTCTCCACAGGGAATGCTCCCGGCAACCGGCCCTCTTGGGATTCGAGCATCTGGACTTTTTTCTCGATCAATTCCGATCCCATCACCAGGTGACCGATCAGTCGACCTTCGGTGGTGTAATCCGTGGTCTTTTCGTATTGGAGTTCCCAGATTTTGCCCAAGTCATGCATCATTCCACCGACAAACAACAAGTCCCGATCCACATAAGGAGCGTAATTCTTGGAGAGGAAATCCAGCGTTTTACAGATGGAGACTACGTGTTCAATCAGGCCTGCCGGATAGGCATGGTGCATGGATTTCGCAGCAGGCGCTCTCTTGATCTTTGTCACGATTTCGGCATCTTCGATGAAGATCGATTCCATCAATGCTTTGTAGAAAGGATCCTGCATGGTCTGGATCATCGCGATCAGCTCAGCGTAGATTTTTTCCGGACTGAGGAATGTCGGCGCAAGAAACTCATCCATCGAAACTTCGTCTTCACGCAACACGGTCATGTCCTTGATGTGAACCTGAATGCGCCCATTGAAGCTCTGCGCTTGACCTTCGACTTGAACGAAGGTGTCTTTCACCGCTTGTGAGTGGAACTTCGGAACATTGTCAAAAACCCGTGCCTCGAGATCTCCCATCTTGTCCGTCAAAATGATGTTCATGTACGGCTTTCCGGTTTTGCCGGTGGCCACTGCGGCATACTTGATCAGGAACGGACTGGATACGCGATCGCCATCGTGGATCGTCTTCGAGAATTGATTTTTCGGGTATTTCATAGATGCAAAATAATGTACTCTAAAATGGCGATGAAACAAAGAATTTTACTCACCGGTAAAGACGGAATCGACTTACTTCAACGCATTACCACACTGGATTTCAAGCGCCTTGACACAGCCATCGCTCATCCCGGCCTGTTCCTGAACGCTCAGGGAAAAATCCTGTGTCATTTCATGGCCACGAAGAAGCCTGACGGAGATTCCGTCGAAATCACTTTTGAAAATCAATTCTTGGAATTGCTCGATCAATATACTTTCAGCGAACGTTACCGGATCGAAACCCTTTCAAACGACTCAAGCCACGCTCCCGAACTTTACGAAATGGAACGCATTCGTGCCCGCATTCCGAAGGAAGGCAACGAGTTCCTCGCGAATGGCGAAACCAATCCTCTCGAAGTGAATTTGCAATCGGCAATTCATGATCAGAAAGGTTGCTATCCGGGACAGGAAGTGATCGAAAAGATCATCGCGATCGGCTCTCCCGCAAAACGACTTTGTCTAGTGAAGATCGTGGATGGCACCACCCTACCCGCCCCCCTTCCGCTGGAACTCGATTTCGGCAAGTTGACCAGTTTCGAATCGCCCTACGGACTGGCGATCGTCCGCAAAACCCATGCAAGTCCAGGTACCCCACTTCAAGGTAACGGATGTCGCTTCGAAGTGGTGGAATCATGAAAATCGTGATCGCTCTTGCAGCACTCGGTTTGTTTTTCACACCAAAAATCCATGCTGCCAGCGGCTTGAACTATCTGGAAATGGCGAGTCTGAATCCGGCCACGCACTATTTGCATTTCGAAACCGATCACTTCGAATTCGATTATGAGGAGGGTTACCTTGATTTCACTCTGGAAGCGGCCAAGCACCTCGAGCATGCACACAGCATTCTTGCGCCGATCCTGCAATGGAATCCTCGCTCGAAAATCCACGTGCTCGTGGCGGACAACGAAGACAGTGCCAACGGTTTCGCCATGGCCGCCCTTCGGGTCGGCATGGTCCTGATCGCCACACCGCCCGATCAGTGGTACTCGACTTCCTACAGCGACAACTGGATCAAGTTGCTTGCGTTTCACGAATACGTGCACATCCTCAACATGGACCCCACCAAGGATTTCATGGAAATCCTGCGCATCATTTACGGTGACGTGATCCGTCCGAACGGACTCTGGCCCCGCTGGATGCTCGAGGGACTGGCGGTTTACTTTGAAACGAGGACCTCGGTTCTGGGCAGAGGCAGAAGTCCTTACTATGACGGGATCGTTCGCGCCTTCTTCAACGAAGGGTTGCTCGGTACCGGATCGAATGACCGATTCAACTACGGAAAACTCAGCGGAAGCTGGCCGTATTTTCCGGGCGGTGAAACACCGTACCTGTTCGGCTATCAACTTTGGAACCAGTTTGCCAAACAGGCGGGAGATGACGGGTTTGCCGGAGCATACTCGATCAACTCCGCAGGACGCATTCCATTTTTCATTGATGGCAATTTGCAGAAGTTCCTGAAAAAGGACTGGGCCGATCTGTGGAACGACTTTGTGACCAACGAAGGCCTGCGCCACCGCAAAGATATCGATGCAGTGAAGGCAAAAGGTGAAACCCGCCACACGATCATTTCAAACAGCCAATACAGTGCTCACGGTGGTGTGATTTCACCGAATGGCGAATGGATGGCGTGGACTGAAACGCGTCTCGATGAACGCCAAGGCCTGGTACTGAAAAACATGAAAACGGGAGTGGAGAAGAAAATCCGTGACAAGGTTCAGGGCGCATCCCTATCGTTCACACCCGACCACCGCTATCTCGTCTTCAGTTCACTCGAACAACACCGTACATTCAAACTTCTTTCAGACTTGTTTGCCTATGATCTTCAGACAGGAACCTTCCACGCGATGACACAAGGAATGCGCGCGAAGGATCCGGACATCTCTCCCGACGGCAAGCACATCACCTTCACCACCGTCGATCATGCCACACAGTTGCTGAATGTCGCTGAATTCATCGCCGATGAAAAAAATCCGCACATCGAGAATGCTCACATCATCCATCGTCCGGAAAACTTCTCGATTCTTGCAACACCACGCTGGCTGAATGATCATGAAATCGTTTTCTCCGAACAAAAACTCGGTGAATCCACCGCGCGCATCCTGAAGAAAGACTCCCTCAACGCATCCGATGCAACCGTTGCTGTGAACAATGGTGCGATCAACCGTTTTCCGATCCGTTGCGGAAGCAGACTCCTGCACGTTTCCGATCAGACTGGAATCGACAATGTCTTTGATGGCACCAAGCCGATCACGAATGTGGTCACCGGTGTGCAGTTCCCGTTCTGTTCGCAGGAAGGAATCCTGCATGGAAGCCTTCTGACCTCGAACGGTTTTGAGATTGTGCGCTTTGAAACCCGTGAATCCACCTCTTCCAAAACAAGCGAGGGAAAGACAGTGAAACCGGATGCACCCGCTTCCCTCACCGAATCGCTGAAATCACCCGAACTCACTTTCGATCGCGCTTCTGTCACAGAATATGCTCCATTTCGGACACTGGTGCCTCGCCAGTGGGCACCGGTCGGCGTGGCTTCCTACAACCAAACCACCGATTTCACGTTGGGCGGAACGCTTCTTGGATTCGACTTTTCAGGAAAACACCAATACGTCGGCAGCTTCACGTATTACTCCTCGATCAACACTTTTGACGGGGGCCTGACCTACACCTATTACGGATTCAGGCCTTCGATCACCCTGAGCGGATCTTCCTACAGTTCGGACGTCAAGACCGCATCCGGCGATCAAGCGTATAAGCGAACGCACGAACTTGCGCTTCAGTTCGATCACCTGACCAAGTGGACCTGGAGTTCGCTTCGGGTCGCACCGTATTTCATGATCGACTGGAACTCGATTTACCGGGTCGACGATCATACGCGGGTGACCACGACCGATCCCGAATATTCAAAACCGCTCATTCCGGTTGCCGGTGCGATGGCCTTATTCAGTGATGTGTATCTTTCGAAGTTGGGATTCATGCCTGAAGGCGGCTCAACGCTGACCATGGCGACCGAAGCGAGAAACTATCCGGATGACTTCACGCTCTGGAAGTTCATGACCGAGTACAAACGGTTTTTCTCACCGGGCGGTCATCACGTTTTCCAGCCGACCTTCCGCTATTACGGATCATCCCATCCATACGGTTATGAACGCTCCTTCGCGATGATCAAGGGCAAGGACACCGAAAGCCTGTTTGACCGTGGACGCGGATTCAACCTGAACCAAATGCAACTTCGGGGTTATTCGAATGTCTCGCTCGCTGCGCGTTCCGCATTCCAATTGGGACTGGATTATCACCTGCCGCTGATGACCGTGTTCGGAGGCAGTGGCCCGATCTTCCTGCAACAGTTTCATGGTTTCGTGTTCGGAGAAAACACTCGCATTCCACTGCGTGCGGGAGGCAGTGCGGATCTGCCTTCGTTCGGAGTGGGTGCAACTGCAGACACTACCTTGCTTTGGAATATCCCACTCAGTTTGTCGATTGAATGGCAACAAGGAACAAACCGGAAGTATGGCGGAGACGGACTGTTCTTTTTCTCACTGACCACTTCGGCTCTTTGAACAGGATCAGGAATTCAATTTCGGATGAAGATTGCGAATCACTGCGTAGGCGGTCAATCCGATCACCACCAGCATGATCAACCGCGGATGTGAAAACTCTCGAGGTATGCGTCTGCCCAACGATAGGATCAACAGGATCAACAATGCAAAGAACCAAAGTGCTGGACCGAAGAAATTTTCCCGTTGAGCGGTAGCAAGCTCACCCCTAAACATCGCGATCCAGGAATGGGTCATTCCACAAAAGGCACACTGCAAGCCGGTCCACCACTTCAGCGGGCAACGGTACGGCGATCCATTCAGCGCATTTTCCAGCTCAGACGGGGTCCAGCGCCGCACCAGAATCGAGACTCCAATCCAAACGGCGATCAATCCGCGCGCGATCCTCGGTGAGTTGGACTTCCAGAATGCCGGGGTGATGCTCTTTTTCATGATACCGGCCCAGATTAGCACGAGGTTTCAATGCCGATCATTTATAAATCAATGAATCCCATGGGAAAAGGATCCATATCCGGACTATTTTAATCAATTTTACCCTTGCAATTTTTACATAGTATATGTATAATCCGTGAACCATGACCCAGACGCCTCTTCAAAAATCAAAATCGCCGGCAACACCGGGACTCACCTTGAAGCAGAATCTGAAGGGTGCAACCCCAGGAGCACCGGAAATCATCGGTCAGAACGATAAACTGAAACAAATGCTTTCCATCGCGGATCGCGTTTCTCCGACCAACGCATCGGTCTTGATCCTGGGCGAAAGCGGCACCGGCAAGGAACTCATCGCGAAACGAATCCACTCGAAAAGCCTGCGGGCTCAAGAAAGCTTCGTCGCCATCAACTGTGGCGCATTGACCGAATCCCTTCTGGAAAGCGAACTCTTCGGCCATGAAAAGGGCGCATTCACCGGAGCCGTAAGCACCAAACCGGGGTTGGTTGAAACCGCTGAAAACGGAACTCTTTTCCTTGATGAAATCGGTGAAATGCCCCTTTCTTTGCAGGCAAAACTCTTGCGTTTCCTTCAGGAAGGCGAAATTTATCGCGTCGGAGGCAAGGAACCGATCCATGTGAATGTGCGCATCCTGAGTGCCACCAACCGAGACCTTGAAAACGAAATCCGAACTGGAAAATTCCGCGAAGACCTTTTTTACCGTTTGAACACGATCTCCATCCGATCCCCCTCCCTTCGCGAACGCAAGGATGACCTCGGAGACCTGATGGAACATTTCTCGCCGGGCATGGTGGCCGACCTCAGCCCAGAAGCAATGGATTGCCTGATCCGTTACAACTGGCCTGGCAATATCCGCGAACTGCAAAATACCGTGGAACGCCTGCGCGTACTTGCCGGTGGCGGGAAAATCACGGAAGCCGACCTTCCGGGCTCGATTCGCAACCCGAATGCGAATCGCAAGGACCTGAAATCCAGCGAACTCCCCTCTCCAACCATGCCCTTGGAGGAACTGGAAAAACTGCATATTTTACGATGCCTTGAGCACTTTGAGGGCAACAAGACGCGCGCTGCGCAATCGCTCGGGATCACGATCAAAACCCTTTATAACAAGCTTCATCGTTACGGAATTTTGGACAAATCAGAAGTAAACCTGTAAAACAACTACACTTGGAGGAAACATGAAAAAAGCAGCGAAACCAGCTAAAAAAGCAGAATCCGCGAAACCGGCAAAACCAATGGCGAAGTCGGCCAAGAAAGCGGAACCAAAAGTGAAACTTTCTGTTTCCAAAAAATCAGAAAAGATCGAAATCATTGCAGATGAAGTGGTGAAATCCGCTGAGGCAGTGGAAGAAGAAGAGGAAGCGATGGAAAGCGCGGCCGCTGCTCGCAGTAGTGCGAACGAAGCGGGACTTGCCATGGCCGCTGCCACTTCCGAAGCGAACGCAGGTTCTTTGAAGAACTTCCGTCATCACCCGGACATTGAAAACTTCTACCGTTTCATTTACGAGAACGACCTTCGTTACGAAGGCCTCGAGATCATTGACCACATGATGTCTCAACGCGAGACACTCAAGGCGATGAGAGCCGCAAAAGCGAAAGCGCACTGATCATTAGTGTGCGGGAACGCAAGAATTTCAAAAGGCGAATCGGAAACGGTTCGCCTTTTTTGTTTCCAGGCGCCAATCGGGTGACTGTAAAAATTTAAGATGCACCTCAGGAAATGAAGTTAAAATCGGAGCATGGCAAACACTTCTGCAAAATGGAAATCGGTACTGCTCATTCTCACTTTCTTGATTACCGAGTATTTCCTACAAGGTTCGATCGAGACACTGGGTACTTATGCGATCTACATCGGCGAACTGATCCTCGTGAGCCTGTTTTTTATCATATTCAATGATCACGAACTTCAACCGGCCAAACCGGATAAAAGCGGCTTTGCTTTATTGTCTTCTCTTCTTGTGATGGGATTCCTCTCCAGAGCCCTTGCAGGAACCATGGGAATCATCATTCCCTTTGATTTCCACTCGACGGAAACATTGATTTTCCTACTGGCTGTTGGCCCCTTACTCGAAGAACTTCTGTTTCGTGGATTGCTTCATCGGACATTTCAAGAATTGCTTGAGAACACCGTTGCCACCTCGGTGATCACATCACTGATGTTTTCTTATTCGCACTTCCAGGCTTATTTCAAAGTGCCAGCGGATTTCCAACCGTTCATTTTCTATCAGACCGGCTATACTTTTTTGCTGGCATTGCTTTGCACGATAGTGCGTATCCGCCATGGCCTGATTTGGGCGATACTCGCCCACGCACTTTTCAATTTCGGATTTTACCTGGGCAACTGATCACTCACACCCGCTTCGCGAGAATCAGGATCTGATCTTGTCCATCGACGCTTTTTTTCCGACCGACCCGTTCGACCTGGAATCCGGTCTGATCGAACATCGAACACAGCGCTTTTTCGGAATAGAGATGGGTGATTCGCGTTGGCAGTTTTTCCATCACAGACGCACCGGAGGGAACGATCGCCGCTTCTTCAAAACTTCCGGTGCCTTCGAAAAGAATCGCACCCAACACTCCGCCCACTTTTACGCCCTTGAAGCAGATCGCAAGCAAGCGTTGAAGGGTCTCCGCCGGCAATTCCGAGAACGAAAGGTTGGCCCAGACTCCACCGAATTCGCCTTCGGCCAGATTCATGAACAGGAAATTCTTTTCGCGGATCTCGACACCGGATTGGGCATGAACCGCACGGGCGGCGGCGGCCAACTCGGCAGAGGCCTCAACCCCCACTCCTTGAAACCCGGCTTTGGTCAGCCAAGCCAGATCCAACCCATTTCCACCGCCCAAATCCAGTACCCGAGCCCCCGGCTCCAACATTTCAATAAAAGGTAATAAATCCGAGGGGGATTTTTCGCGTAACCACTTCTGATGAAGCGCTCTGGCTTGAGAATCATAATAGGCAGAATGGTCGCGAAAAGAAGTATTCATGGGTTTTGCAATTAGGTTGTCTATACGTGTCAGACCTGTTAACTCTCCCCTCATCATGAGGAAAAATAGAACGATTTTCAACGCTTTAATCACGTTGGTGCTGTCCTTGTTCGGGTATCAAAGTCACGCCCAAGAGGCCGACCAGATCTGGTTCGAAGCGGCGAGAAGAATGGCCTCGGCCAATTCTTCAGATGAAATGCGATCCATCCTCAACGAGACTGTTCCCGGTTTTCTTCAGACCATCGAGTTCGATGCTCAGAACAATCGCGATTTGCTGAACCTCTGGGGCAAAAGCCGCAATATCGATGAAAGCCACCTGAGTGATGGCAAACGGACTGTCCCTGCCAACATACTCCAGTTCTTCAATTCGTTCCTGAATGTTTCTTACGATTCCACCTTCATTTATGGCCATGCAGGCCTGACGCACACCTACGGCTACCTGATGAGCAACCTTCAAACACCGTTCGGCTTCAAGCGTGCACGCTATGTTGCCGGTGAGATCGAAGCGGGATTCGGCATGAGTCAGGGACTGTTTTCGGGGCGTCCGTCACAAGGCACCCTGCTTTCCAATCTGACCTGTTTTGCAGGTAGAATCGCATTCCGAGACCATCCGGCCATGGCCAAGTCCATGAACTGTGCGGTTCAGGAAATTTCAGGATTCGCCTTTCAGCAATTGAAACCGATACGCTTGGTCGAACGCATCATCGATCAGGAGTTCATGTTGGAATTGCGCACCGACATCGTTCCGTTCACTCAAGACCAATCGAATGGCCGCAACACGCACTTGCTCATCTATTCCATCGACTATCACGCTCGCGGTCAAGCATCACAACCTAGACTGATCACTGTATTTCCGGTACAAAAGAGATTCATGGACGGAGTGTTTGCGGCTTCAGGTCTTGGAGATCATCAACCGATCCGCCTGAAGTACAATGCGGCTCTTCCGGATTCCATTCCTTCTGAAAAAATGACGGGGAAACGGTTCATCGCGGATGAAAAACACAAAAACTAGCATCGAAGTCACCAATCTCAAACGCAGTTTCAAATCAGTAAAAAAAGAATCAGGGTGGAAGGGTACGCTCAAGCTCCTGACCAATCCGGAATACATCACGCACGAAGCCCTGAAGGGAATCAACTTCAAGATCGAGACGGGCGAATTCGTTGGATTGATCGGTGCAAACGGAGCGGGCAAGACCACTCTTCTGAAAATCCTCTCCGGCCTGATTCCTCCGACCAGTGGCGAAGCCGTGGTTTTGGGTTACGAACCTTTTGATCGCAAACTTGAATTCCGAAAACAAATTTCACTCGTCATGGGTCAAAAGGCGCAACTTTGGTGGGATCTTCCCGCACTCGAAGCGTTTGACCTTTTGCGCGCGATCTATCAGATTCCCCGCGATGTGTACCAGAAACGGGTGGACGAGCTGACTTCCCTGCTCGACGTCACCAAACTCCTGAACACCCAGATCCGCCGGCTTTCTCTGGGTGAACGCATGAAAATGGAAGTGATCGGCGCGATCCTGCATCTTCCGAAAATCATCTACCTTGATGAACCGACGATCGGTCTCGATGTTCTGGCCGCACACAAACTGCGCAACTTCCTGAAAGAGCACAACCAAAAGGAAGGCGCGACCATCATCCTCACCAGTCACAACATGGACGACATCTCGCAGCTCTGCAAACGCATCCTTCTGATCAAGGAAGGCGAGCTGATTTACGATGGCGAAGCGGAAAAACTGGGGCAAAGGAACGAATGCCAGCTCAAGGTCCAGCTCCGTGACGATGTGAGCACTGAAATTCTCCAAAATGCCCTACAGGGATTCGATTCCAGGATCGAAAAATCCGAAGAAGCGGAATCGACTTATCTGATCACCATTCCTCGTGCAAGAATCGCGGATACTTTCCAACTGCTTTTCCAGAAGTACCAGATCAGCGATGTCGCCATTCATGAACCATCCCTGGAACGCATTATCCAGCAGATCTACCAACAATAAGGGCTGACGATGAAAACACTTCCCATGCAATGGATGCTCGAGTGGCGCTTGGCCGCAATCCGGAACGGAATGAAGGACGCCTTGGCTTATCGCTGGGATTTCCTGATCGACTTTTTCACGCAGGCGTTCGTCCCGGTCGGAATGCAACTCATTCTCTGGCATGCGATTTTTTCCCAGAATGGGACCCAATTATTTGCAGGAATGCGCCACACCGACCTTCTTGCCTACACCTGGACTTCGATCCTGTTCAGCCAGGTTCGGGGCGGAAACTACGACTTCACACTGATCGAAATGATCCGTACGGGCTCACTCAGCCAGTCACTGCTGAAACCGGTTGGTCCGGTGGAGTTCATTTTTTGGCGTGGTTTCGGTGAAAAGATCCTGACCGCAGCCTTCTGTCTGATCGTGGGAATCATTGCCACTTATTTTGCCGACCGATCACTCGTGAACCTGTTCCTTGCCATGATGATGGCGATCCTGGGAAACATCATCCACTATCTTTTCGGTGCCATTCTCGCCGCCGTGGCTTTCCATTGGGAAAATGCATTCGCCATCCTGCTGATGAAAAACATGGTCGTCAGCCTTCTTTCCGGTGAAGCCGTACCGCTCACAGTTTTTCCGGTGAAATACGCCTGGATCTGGGAATCAACCCCGTTCTATCTTTATGTATTCGGCCCCACCCAGATGGCGCTGGGCAAATGGTCGATGCAGACATGGGCGCATCACATGACCATCGGAATGGTCTGGTGCATGGCTTTCGCAGTTTTGCTTCAGGTCGTTTGGAAAAAATCGATCCGTCAATATCAAGGAATCGGGGGTTGAGATGATCGCTCATTATTGGGACGTTTTCAAAACCATCTTCAAGAACAACTTCGTCAAGGAATTCATCTACCGGATGAATGCGATTGCGATGACGTTTTCCGATCTGATCTGGGTCATCATCGAACTCGCTTTCTTCGAAGTGATCTACAGCAACATCTCCAATATCAACGGATGGTCGCGCGTGGACTGCTTCTTTTTCATTGGAATCTTCGTGGCTAGCGATTCCCTGTTCACCATGTTTTTCCAGCGTAGTTTCTGGGAGTTTCCGATGCTGGTGAACCGGGGCGACCTGGATGTGTTACTGACCAAACCGGTATCGGCCGTGTTTCTGGCCACCGTGAAAAGCATCAACTTCACCCAGTCTTTGAACCTGCTTCTTGGTATCTGGATCATCCAACACTACGGCCCTAAGGCGGGTTTTGAAGGTGGAATCGCCTGGCTTGCGGTAATCTTCTGGATGATTGTCGGTTTGGCGACCCAGTTCCTGATGCGTTTCGTATCTGTGGTCTGGGCATTCTGGCTCGAGCGCGGTTTCACCACTTCCGCACTTTACTACCAACTTTACGCATTGGCGAACAAGCCATCCGGACTTTATCCGACCGCTATCCGCTTTCTGATCAAGACCGCGCTTCCATTTGCATTCATGGGCACCATGCCTGTACTTTCCGTGACGGGCAGATTGCCGCTTTCGGATTACTTCCTCGTTGCAGGAGTACTGCTCGCGTATGCGTGGATCGCTCGAATCCTCTGGAAACGCGGCTTGAACCGCTATCAAAGCGCAAGTTCCTGATTGCTTCCGCAAATGACCAATAACAAAAAAGCCCCGAGTGAATCACCCGGGGCTTTTTACGTTTCAGTTTTGAACCGCTGATTATTTCTTCTTCGCTTCTTTCGCAGTGGTGATTTTCGCCGCACCCAGGATCATCTGGATAGTCAGTTCTTCACGCACACGGTATTCGAAGTTGGAAAGATCGCGAGGATTCGCATCCAGGCGGTCTTTGAGCATCTTGGTTTCAACGCCGTATGATGCAGCCATTTTTGCCATTTCAGCTTCGATGTCAGCAGGCTTCGCTTCGATCTTTTCTTTTTTCGCAATCGCATCGAGAAGGATGCCTGCGCGAACCTGGGTCTCAGCGCGCTTCTTGAAATCCTGAAGCTGGCTCATGATCGCAGATTGGATCATCTGGTCGTTGAAGCCGTAACGCTTGAGTTCGTTACCATAGTCGTCAGCCAACGCGCGCATTTGCGAGTAAACCAGACCTTGAGGAACTTCGATTGCGTTCTTCTCGATCAGTTTCTCGATCATGTTGTTGCGAATGGAGTTGTCAGCCTCTTCAGCCTTGGTCTTGGTCAGCATTTCCTTGGACTTGGTTTCAAAGTCAGCAAGGCTCTCGTAACCGAACTCTTTCACGAGTTCGTCCGTGAATGCAGGGAAAGTTTTTTCCTTCACTTCGCGCACATCAACGGTGTATTCCGCTTCTTTGCCTGCGAGATTCGCATCGGTGAAGTCTTTTTCGTAAGTCATCTTGAAAGACTTGTTGTCGCCAGCCTTGAGACCGATCAGGTTCTTCTCGAATGCAGGCAGGAGTTGTCCGCTTCCGATTTCGGCATTGCGCTCACCGCTCAGGTTCGGTTGAACTTCCATGCCCTTGTCGGTTTTCAGTTTGCCTTCGTATTTGAAGTCCACGAGGTCACCGGTCTTTACAGCACGGGTAACGGCAGCCACTTCCGCTTTACGCTCAAGAAGGTTCTTCTGCACTTTTTCGATGTCTTCCGCAGTCACTTCAGCAGAAAGCTTTTCAACCGCAAGGCCTTTGTAATCTTTCGGATCGACTTCCGGCACCACTTCCACTGTAGCCACATAAGAAAGCTCTTCGCCATCAAGGATGTGCAGGTGTTCCTTTTCTTTCGCGCCTTCGAATTGAGGCTCACCCACGATGCGAAGCGTGTGCTTCTTGAGTGCTTCGGAGTAGGTTTCGTTGATCAGGGTGTTCAAAGCCTTCTGATTCACTTCTTCCTTGTAGTATTGCTTCACCAGATTCAGAGGTACTTTGCCCGGACGGAAGCCTTTGATCTTTGCGGTCTTTTGGGCTTCGGCAAATTTTTTCTCGATGGTCTGACTGACTTTCCCGGCAGGGATGGTCACAATGAATTTTTTCTGAACGGACGATACGTTTTCCAACTTGATTTGAGTTTCCATATTAGCCCCCTAAACTATACCAAACTCGTTCTAAAGTCAGCCCTTTTGGAGGGGCGGTGGTGCCCACCCGGGAGCGATCCTTTTTCTCTATGATTTCAAGCATTTCTTCGGGCTTTTTGCGGCCTTCGCCCACCTTCAACAGCGTTCCGGCGATTCCGCGTACCATTTGCTTCAAAAACCCCGTTCCCACCAATCTGACCCGAATCACCGCGTAACCTTCTTCGTTGAGGTCCGCACCCGGAAAAACCGGCATTTTTTCGAGCGTCACTTCGGCTTCGAGGATCTCACGCACGGTGGACTTCAACGGGTTCGCATCCGACGCTTGAAACGCCTTGAAGTCATGTTCACCCAAGAGATGCTTCACCGCCTTTTGCATCGCCTCGACATCCAGCGTGCGATAAATCCACCACGTGTTGTCCATCAAATGCGGCAAGGGACTGGGGCCTTGTTGGAAATAGTAACTGTATTGCTTCTTGATCGCGGATCGTTGCGCATGAAAATCATCTGCAACGTGATCCACCCGCATCACGCGAATATCCGGCGGCAGATAGGTGTTCATCCCGCGTTTCAGATTTTCTTCGGTCAATTTGAGATTATGCGTGCGGAAGTGGGCAACCTGTCCGACCGAGTTCACGCCCGCATCAGTACGCCCACTGCCGATGATCACGATTTTTTCAGCGGTGATTCGGGAAAGTGCCTCTTCCAGGATTTCCTGAATGGATGGCAGAGTCGGTGACTCCGGCCCGCCTTTTGACTGGCGTTGCCAGCCACAATAGTTTTTGCCGATATAGGAAACACGAAAAGCGAATTTATGGGTCATATCAGAACTCAAAAAGGAATCCGGCGTAAAGCCCGGCGCGTTTGAACATCACTTTGGTCTGGAAGGAATCCAGTTTCAGGTATTCGAGAAAAAAATAGGTGTGTTGGATTCCGTCTGCCAAATAGGCATCTCTCGAGGTTTTTTGATCCAGAAAATCGAGCAACAATGAAGCACCGAGACTGGCCTGGTAGACGAAAGTATAACCACTTTTGTCCTTGGATTCGTCATCGCGCGTTTCAGAGTAGAGAATCGCTCCCGCTCCCCCGGAGACGTATGGCCTCACCAATCGAAGCAAGTTGAAACGGTAGACTCCGCTCACCACCAACGGAACCTGGAAGAAACTGAAATTGGTCCGCGATTCTCTCGAGTTCCCGGTACCATAACCGAACTGGAGTCGACCTTTGCCACTGGAGTAGGCAACACCGGAATCGATTCCCAGTCCGATGCTCCCGAAGTTTTCAGAATGGAACAACTGACGTTCATAATGAAACAGCATTTCCGGCTGGTATCCGGTTCCGTAAACATCTCCGAAGGAATTGGTGGCGTTCTCGACCGAGACTTCCATTCCGGTCGAAACTCCGAACTTGAGGCCAGCCGCATTGACAATATCCGGAGTCTTGCCAAGCCCGAGTTTGGAACTCTTTCCCGCCTTCAACGCCTCGATCGGACTTTCACGCTCTTCCTCTGCGGGAAATTCTGCTTTTTGTCTGGCGCTGTAATTCAGGGAAGAATCCTGTTCCTCACCGATTTCTTTCTTCACACGCTCGATATAGGAGGTTGAGGATGGATCCTGGGATTTAGTGTTGGTTTGAAGCTTCTTTTTTTCAGTTTCGGTGTAGTTAAGACTCGAATCGGAAGCATCTTCACCGATCGTTTTTTTGACTCGATCAATGTAGGGTTGAGCCACCGTGCCCGTTTTCAGCTCGTCGGCATCGGCGACCTGAAGGGAAATCCAAGCGGCAAGCTCTAACGGAGTCAGCAACTTGAGCGCAATCGAACGGATGATGGGTTTATCCCATGCCCACTCGGCCAGCGCCGGAGAGTAACGGTAGTACTGCCCGATGAACTGTCTACCCATCTCGAAGCGCGATAGAATGCGATCCCGAAACCGTCTTAGCATCATCACCGGCGATGCGCGGCCATCCTGATAGGCAGCAGTGGCGATGAAGCATTTACTTTCTTTCAGTACACCGGTAATGCTCTGGGATTTCGCCGTGCACGCTACCGCAGTGGGAGAAATGATCCCGGCCCGATTCTGAAGATAAACATTCAGGGTGTAATCGTTATCCGTTCCATCCGTGGTATTGACGAATCCGTTGATCACTTCCGACGAGGAGTTTGCAGGAACATAGGAAACGATCGAGTTCGAGCTCAGACTGGAGGGAGGTGAAACCGCACCACGATTTCCCAAAACCAGGTGATACCGGATCTCGGAACCGCTGTTCACGGACGTGGTGAATTTTCCAGGATAATAGACAATCGAGGAATCGCCGGGGAAATAGTAATCTGTCGGACAACTCGTGGTTCCGGCAATGCTCGGAGGCAAATCCGAAATCTGAAGAGTGAACGTCAGAGGGGTTTCCGCCGTACCCACCATTGGTGCAATAGACTTCACGTTCGTACCGAGAATGGCATTATCAACGACCGCGAGATAGACCTTGATGGACTGGGATTTCTTCTGTCCGGAAAGAGTCGAGGCCGCGGCACAAAGGTCTCCGCTCGTGGAACCTCCACAAAGCTGCGGAATCGAGAAGGAAACACGCAGTGTGTTTCCCTGGCTGAATAGCGCCGCTTTGGAATCAGAAAAGCAATTTCCGCCAGATGCACATGGAGTGGGAACATCCGTACCACTCGCAATGCTTGCCCCGGTCAGGGTCACTTCCGTATCGGTGGAAACATTGACGAGTGAAACACCCAGCACCTTGCCTGAGGAGTTGAAAGTGGCATTGCTACTGATGTCAATCAGGACAAGATCGTTGTTCGTGGTCACCGTTACCGTATTGATGATCGGCGAGCGATAGCCCTGAACGGTGTTGATGGTTCCCGAAGAAGGGCTTCCGTTGGCGCTTCCTGCGTAATCGATCACGATTCCGCTATCGGTGAATTGATATTGGGGATGAGGCTCCGGTGCATTCACCAGAAGAGCACCGTTTGCGTTCGAGGAAAGGAAAAACAGCGCGGCTAGGAACTCAAACTTGTTCAGCACCCGTGGCTCCATTGTTTTGTTTTTTGTCCCGAATCAGACAAACGTATGCGGACCAAAGCAATCCGAGAAGAAGATAGGAAATCCCCGTTGTGAATAAGGTGATTTCCGGAATCTGAATCACGCTCAGGATGAAAACCACCGGAATCAGCAGGATCCACGCTTTCCCTTTGGATCTCCAATTCACTTCCTTGAAGGAAGGGAATGGAATGTTGCTGACCATGAGTAACGCGAGCAACAAGCCCAAAACAGCGAAATAGATGCTACCGAATGATTCTCCGAAAAGAGACATTTCCAATTGGATCATCACGCTGGAAACGATGATTCCGGCCGATGCAGGCGAAGGCATTCCCTGAAAATACCCTTTGCGGATCTTGCTCAGCTTGGAAGGATCTTTTTCTTCCGCACTGACATTGAATCGTGCCAATCGCAAAGCGGCACAGATTGCATAGAATGCGGCAACACTGATGCCGAATCGCCCCAACCCATTCAACGAAAGAGAATAAAGCATGATCGCCGGAGCAATACCGAAAGAGGTCAAGTCGGATAGAGAATCATATTGAACACCAAATGCCGAAGTCGCTTTCGCCATGCGAGCCACGCGACCATCAAGGGAATCGAAAATCGCCGCAACCACGATCAGCCAGGTTGCCTTGACGAAGTCGCCCTGAATGGAATGAATCATCGACAGGAACCCGCAAACGAGATTCGCAGTCGTGATCAGATTCGGAAGGATGTAGATTTTTTTCATGTCGAGCCCGTTTCTTTCCCCAGTGATTTCAGGCTAGCACACGTCTGATGCCTTATGCAATTCCGCCCCGGGGCGCTACCGGCGATGCCTTGAGAAGGCCTTTTTTCAATTTCACTTCCGCCTCGGAATCCCTGAGGTAGCGAGGTCTCATCCGGAGCGGGTCGCGGGTGATTCCCTGCTGAATGGACTCCCAAACCAATGTGGCCAAAGTACGGGGCAATGGCTGATGCAACCCCTGTGCGACCAGATCCACCCTGCGTTTTGAAGGGAGAGCCTTGAAGATTTCGGAATATCGCTCCACCGACTGTCCTACGGCGATCCATTCGGACTGTTCATGTTTGGAAAGATAGGTCTTTGCGCTTTCGATGACTTCTTCTGGAGTCATGGTCATTTCGGTCACACCACGCGCCCAGATTCCGGGCTGGTCACCATCGGCCATCGAGACACAATCACGAAGCGATTTCACCGGCCCCATCAAGGTGAACCACTCCCCTTTGGTCGCATCGGTGCAAGCAATGAAGAGGGTTTTATCATGCGTTTTTTCAGGTCCCAGCAGTGGCACCACACCACGAGCCAGAAACGCCAGGCTGGAAACAGGAATGAGATCGATCTTGAGTTGGGTTGCGAGAATCTTCGCTGTAGTGATGCCGATTCGCAAACCGGTGAACGAACCGGGACCGATTCCGACACCGATTCCGGAAAGATCGGAAAGCTTCCACCCCGCGCTTTTCAGAACGACATCAATCGTCCACAAAAGACGTTCGGAATGTTTGCCGGTTTCAAAACTGAGCGACCATTCGGAAACCAATCGAAAGCCTTGAGTGGTTTCTTCGAATGCAACGACCACCCCGGAAGCGGAGGACGTATCCCATGCGATGTATTTCCTGGACATGTGCCTTACCGCCTTTTCCGGATCAATTGAAGATCGGCAAACGGGAAATGTCATTCTTCATCACGATCAACATGATGCCGAGAATGAAAACCAATCCGACTTGCTGGGCGATTTCCATTTGCTTCAGGCTCAGGGCCTTGCCTCGAATGGTTTCCAGCCCCAAAAGTACGATGTGACCACCATCGAGTACCGGAATCGGGAGGATATTCAAAACACCGAGACCGATCGAGAGAATCGCCATCATCTTCAGGAAATCGATCAGACCGCGGGTGATCGAGTCACCGGCGAGCTTGCCGATCAGGATCGGTCCGCCCAATGATTTCACGGAAACTTGGCCCTGAATCATCTTTCCGATCGAAATGAAATTCTTCGCGGTGAAATCGAGCATGCGTTCCGTACCGAGATAGAGGAGTTTGAACGGATTCAACACCTGCACCACGACGGTGTCCGGCTCCATCATGGACGGAATCGGTGCCACACCCACGGTGTATTGCTTCATCTTCTTCATCATCGGATCGCGTTCAGTGCTGACCTGCGGAGCGATGTCGAGAGAAACATTCTTGCCGGCCCGTTCGACGACGATTTGCAAAGTCGATGGAGCATTGGCAATGGTTTCGTCTTTACCCTTTTGGATCGCTTCTCCCGCAGACTGGATTTTCAAACGCAATTCGAAGAAGCTGCGGACATTGAAACCGTTCACACTGACGATGCGATCACCCTTCATCACTCCCGCCTTCGCAGCAGGGGAATCCGGCATGGTTTGTTCGACGAACAATTCAGAGGAATGCAGCCCGAAATCTTCTGCAAGACTGCCGGAATATTTTCCGGTCAGAGTGGTCTTGTAGGACTCCTTGGAATTGCGACTCAACTCCAGTTCGACGGTGATCGGCTTCTTGGAAAGCATGTCGACCGGAATGGAGCGATAGGCGGATTCCAGAGCCTCGAAGGTCGAGGCCTTGACTCCGTTGATGGCAACGATCTCGTCGGAGTTCTTGATTCCAGCTTTTGCAGCGATCGATTCAGGATTGGAAACCGCAACCTTGGTCATGCGTGCATTCGGCACCAAGCCCTCGATCATACCGACCTTGCGGCTTTCACCGTAAATGCTGAAGCCGTCTTCGGATTGGGTCTGATAGTTGATGTTCGATACGGCTCCTGCGCGATCGACTCCGACCACTACGTTCTGATCGGGTTTCTCGTTCAGCACGAGGGCAAGTTCTTCAAACTTGGTCACGGGTGCGCCATCAATGCTGACGATACGGTCACCGGCAACGAAGCCCGCCTTCTGAGCAGGAGAATCCGCAAGAACGCGGCCGAACTTGGTGGAGATCTGTGGTTCGCCAATGGCCATCATGGCCATGAACACCACGATCGCCCAAAGGAAGTTAAAGAGAGGTCCACCGAAAAACACAAAGAATCGCTTCCATGGTTTCTGATGATGAAGAGCACGTGCCTTTTCTTCGGGAGTCAGTTCGGTCGTCGGGTCCTCACCCAGCAATTTCACGTAACCGCCGAGTGGAATCGCGGAAACGCGGAAATCGGTCTCGCCGATCTTGCGCGAAAACAGCACTGGTCCGAATCCGATGGAAAAAGCATCTGCGCGCACATTGAACAGTTTCGCAAACAGGAAATGTCCGAGCTCGTGAATGATCACCAGTGGAATGAGTACAAGAATGAACCCTAAAATGGACGCCATAGTCAGCCTCTTTCTGTGAAATCGATTATCTCAAAAAGTACTGAATATCGCTACGAAAACCGACGGTCACTCAGGAAAGAAGCCAAAGAAAGGCGTACATGACCGGAAGCGCGAACACCACCCCGTCAAAACGATCGAGAAATCCGCCGTGTCCCGGAAGAATCGAACCCGAATCCTTGACGCTTGCTGCACGCTTCATGAGACTTTCGCAAAGATCTCCCAACATGGAGGCAACACTGATGGTCAAAGACATGACGCTGATCTCAATGAAACTGACTTCGTTGAGGAATGAATGTGCGAACAACAGTGAAACAATCAGTGCACCGACACTTCCCGCAATCGCACCTTCCCAGGTTTTCTTGGGACTGATGGTTTCATAGAACAAGCGTTTACCGAAGAACTTGCCCCCGAAATAGGCAAACGTGTCGGCAGACCACACCACGAGCATCGCAAAGACGAGCCAATACTTGCCTTGGGGCGATTGGCGGATGGAAACCATGAGCATCGGCAACCAAGATGCATAAATCATCCCGAAACTGGCCGCCATGAGTTCACGAAAATGGGCAGCGAGTTTTGCGGAGCCCTCTTCCGTGGACAATGCGGCGGATCCTTCGTAATTCAAAAGACGGGGAACCATGAGCAGGAATACCACCATTAGGAACAGTGGAGAAAAAAGACCCAAGAACGCCGGACTGAGACCGACCGAAACCCAGTAATTCAGAAAATGCAGGACCGTGTTCAACAAAAGAAGAATCATGGTCTTGGTACCGGCATCCGGAAGGCTGAAAAACATGCGGGTGAACTCGTAAAGCATGCCCATGGAAACCAGCCAGGAAAACAGGGCAACGCCCTCGATTCCCATTCCAGTCAACAGTACCAGGATGACCGGTACGCCGATCAACGCAGTGATGATTCTTAATTTCAGATTTTGATTCATGGTCAGACCGCTCCGAATCTTCTTTTCCTGTTTTTGAAATTCTCGAGGGATTTGTGGAATTCTTCAACTGAATAATCCGGCCAGCTCAATTCCGGAAAGTCGAATTCCGCATAAGACAACTGCCAAAGCAGGAAGTTACTGATGCGTTTTTCCCCGCTAGTGCGGATCATCAGATCCACATCAGCGAATTCACCCAGTGCATTTGTCCAAAGATAATCTTGGAATGTGTGTTCATTCAGGGAGGATGGATCGACTTTTCCCTCTTTACAGTCACGCGCAAAGGATTGGGCCGCCTGGATGATTTCAGCACGACCGCCGTAGGAAAGCGCAAAGGTCAATACCATGTCTTTGCCATCTTTCAACTCATCCATCGCGCGCTGGAGTTCCGTGCGAACGTCCTGCGGCAGACGCTCCATCTCGCCGATCACATGAAGACGGATCCCGTTTCTCTTCATGTCCTTGACCTGGCGATGAACATACTTCTTCAATGTCTTCCACAAAACATTCAGCTCCTCTTCAGGCCGCTTCCAGTTTTCGGTGGAAAAAGCATAAAGGGTCAGCGCACGGACTCCCATTTTGCGGGCTTCACGCACGATTTCCTTCACGCGATTACTGCCACGAAGGTGGCCGTAAAAACGAGGATAGCCGCGGGCTTGCGCCCAGCGGCCATTTCCATCCATGATGATGGCAATATGCTTCGGTAACATACGTTAATCTCAAGATTCACGAGTTAGGCCAGTGAAGCATCAAAAAAACAACAGGGGCATCTCCCGACTTGAACGTCCACGAAGGAAAACACCCCTGTTTTTTTGAATACTTCTCTAACAAACTAAATCGTCATGATCTCTTTTTCTTTGGTCGCGATCACTTTGTCGATCTCGGCAACCTTGTCATCCGTTTTCTTCTGGATCTGTTCCTGAAGTTTCTTGGATTCGTCTTCGGAAACGGTTTTAGCCTTTTCCTGTTTTTTCACTTCCTCGTTCGCATCACGACGGGAGTTACGGACAGCGATTTTCGCATCTTCGCCCATTTTCTTGATCATTTTCACCATTTCCTTACGGCGGTCTTCCGTCAGAGGAGGCATGGTGATGCGAACCACTTTACCGTCATTTTGCGGTGTGAAGCCCACGTTCGCTTCGAGGATCGCTTTCTCGATCGCGCCGAGCATTGCTGGTTCCCATGCGGCGATCTGGATGGTGCGAGCATCCGGAGTGGTCATGTTCGCCACTTGGGTGATCGGGGTTTTGGAACCGTAATAATCGACATGAATGTGGTCGATCAGGGCGGTGGAAGCACGACCGGTGCGCACTTTCAGGAGGTCTTTCTGAAGGGACTGAATGCATTTATCCATTGCTGAGGATGCATCATTGACAATAGTTGACATGAGTTTTTCCTTTCTCTTTCTTTCTATTCTTAATTGGTTTTTTGAACGAGGGTTCCGACGCTTTCGCCCTGAACCACTTTCAACATCGTTCCTTTTTCACGCAGGTTGAACACAATGATCGGCAACTTGTTGTCCATGCAAAGGGTGATCGCGGTGGTATCCATCACTTTCAATCCTTTTTGCAGAACATCCATGTAAGAAATCTGATCAAAGCGGGTTGCGGTCTTGTCGAGCTTCGGGTCGGCAGTGTAAATGCCATCCACGCTGGTCCCCTTGATCAAAACGTCGCAATTCATTTCCATCGCACGAAGGGCTGCAGTCGTATCGGTGGTGAAATAAGGACTTCCGACTCCGGCAGCAAAAATCACGACGCGACCTTTTTCCAGGTGGCGAATGGCCTTTCTGCGGATGTACGGTTCTGCAATCGCACGCATTTCGATGGCGGATTGCACCCGGGTGTCGACATTCTTACGCTCGAGGGCATCCTGAAGCGCGATACAGTTCAATACGGTAGCCAACATGCCCATGTAGTCGGCAGATGCGCGATCCATACCCTTGGTCGCACCCTTTACTCCACGGAAAATGTTACCGCCACCGACCACGATGCAAACTTCGAAACCTGCTTCACGCATCGCTTTGATCTCGTTGGCAATCACTTCCATGACATCGGTATCAATTCCATAACCGGCTTCGCCGGCCAGTGCCTCGCCAGACAGTTTCAACAGTACTCTTTTGTATTTTTCACGTTTCATTCGCCGCCTCAACAATCACGTTGTTCGTTCGCCGGACATAAAAAAGGAGCCTTGGCTTTGGACCAAGGCTCCTTGATTCTTAGTGCTGGGTTTCCTCAGCAGCAACTTCCACGCCTTCACCGAGAACAAGTCTCGCGAAACGGGTGATTGCAACTGTCTCGCCCATCGCCTTACCAGTTTCGTTCGTCAACGCTTCGACCGTTTTCTTGTCGTCTTTGATGAACTTCTGCTTGATCAGGCAGTTTTCTTCGAAATATTTGTTGATCTTGCCTACCGCGATTTTCTCGAGAACATCGGCTGGCTTGTTCTGAGTCATCAGTTGAGCCATGGCGATTTCTTTTTCTTTCGCGATCAGATCAGCAGGAATTTCTTCTTGCTTGAGGAATTGAGGACCGGTTGCAGCGATGTGCATTGCCAAGTCACTCATGAAAGTCGTGAACGACTCTTGAGTCGCTTTCGCGTCGTTGGCCATCGCCACTTCCACGAGAACGCCCATTTTACCACCCATGTGGATGTAGCTCTTCACTTGCTTGCCGCCACCGATCGGGTAACGGACGAAACGGCGAATGGTGATGTTCTCACCGACTTTTGCGATGGTTTCCTTGAGGAAATCATCCATGGTCTTGGAAGTGTCACCGACGTACTTCTGCGCGAGAAGTGCGGTAGCGTTTTCCGGATTCGCTTTTGCGATGTGAGAAGCAACTTCCTTCACGAAGTTCTTGAAGTTGTCCGTTGCAGCCACGAAGTCGGTTTCGCAGTTCACTTCCACCAATACAGCCGCGCCTGCAGCTGCATCAACAGAAGAGAATACGGTACCTTCTTTGGCAGTACGTCCCGCTTTTTTGGAAGCGGAAGCGATCCCCTTCTTACGAAGATACTCGATCGCTTTTTCAAGGTCCCCACCGTTTTCAGTGAGGGCTTTTTTACATTCCATCATTCCCGCGCCAGTGCGTTCGCGCAGTTTGGATACCTGTTCAGCAGTGATTTGCATTGAATTACTCCTTGGTTGTTTCTTCTACGGTTGCATCCATTGCTTCGAGGTCTGCAGCATCAACACCTTTAAGGTCGATGTCGCCTTCGAAACGGGAAACCTTCTTCTCAGAACCGTCATCCTTATCGCTCATTTGTGAGCCGGAAGCGCGGAGCTTCTCTTGGAACTGTTGTGTTCCTTCGAGACATGCATCTGCCATGAGTTTTGCGAAGAGGCTAACGCTGCGGAAAGCATCGTCGTTACCCGGAATCATGAAGTCGATTCCTGTCGGGTCACAGTTGGTGTCCACGATCGCAACAGTCGGGATGTGAAGGCGTTTTGCTTCCTTGATCGCAATGTGCTCTTTGGAAGTGTCGATCAGGAAGATCGCGCCTGGAAGTTTTTTCATCTCTTGAATTCCGCCCAAACCCTTGCGGAGTTTAGCCAATTCACGATCAAAACCGGATTGTTCTTTTTTAGTGTAGTCATTCCAGTTTTCAGAAAGTTTCAATGCTTCGAGTTTTTTCAAACGATCGATGGAAGCTTTCACGGTTTGGAAGTTGGTGAGCATGCCACCCAACCAACGCTCAGTCACATAGTACTGACCTGCACGTTGCGCTTCTTGAGCGATGACTTCTTTAGCTTGTTTTTTAGTTCCAACGAAGATTACTTTTTTACCTTCAGCCGCAACACTCTTGATGAAATCCGCTGCTTTTTTAGCGCGCTCTACGGTCTGCTCGAGGTCAACGATATAGATACCGTTGCGTGCACCGTAAACGTATTTCTTCATTCTTGGGTTCCAGTGATTGGTTTGGTGACCGTAGTGAACGCCCGCTTCGAGCATTTCTTTCATACTGATGGTTGGCATTGTTTTTTCCTTTTTCTGAATCTTTCGATTCATTTAAGGCGGGAACATCGAGATCGCTTGAATCACTTTTACAAGTGACGAGTGAGGCTTGAAAATACCCGCGGTTTTTTCCTCCACTTCCTTAATCCGGCCAATCGATTGATCAACCGAACACCACGTTTTTTACCGGCGGACCTTATGCCCGACAGCACGGAAGTGTGTGTTTTTGTTTCATAAACTTATAGCGAAAAACCTTACTTTCGGCAATGATTATTTATCACGATGATTTGGGCCAAACCTCATGAAATCAAAGGGAAATCCGGCACACTCCTCCTGCTTTACATTCAGCCGGGGGCGTCCAAGACCGCTTTGAAGGGCCTTTTTCAGGACCGGATGAAGCTTTCCGTTCAGGCTCCTCCGGTGGAGGGGGCCGCCAATGAAGCGGTCATCGGGTTCCTGGCCAAAAGCCTGAAACTCCCCAAACGGTCGATCCACCTCTTGAGCGGAGAAACCTCACGACAAAAGAATCTCTGGGTTGAACTCGACTTTGCCTCAGTCAACGCCCTTCTTTCTCATCCAGGTTGAATTTCGCCGACGTTTTTCAAAACAAGCCGTTCCATTAAATTACCTGAATTTGCGATAACCGAATTGGTTCTTCTTTGGGCCGAGTGATCTAATTTCCTTCGAATTTACCCGGAGGTAAGAACATGAAAAAAATCACATTCCTGATCGTCACACTCATCCTGACCCATTCCGCTTTTGCGGCACCTCAAAAGGCCGCATCCCGAAAAGCAAAAACCAAAGCCGTCATCAGCGAATCGGTCATCAGCACGAAGTCATCCGCAGATGCATCCGTGGAGAAGAATGAAAAATCCACCGTCAGTTACGGAGTCAGCATTGGGCTCGGCAGCGCAGGCAAGGCATTTCATTTCGGCCCGAGCATCAACGGCATGGTTTCCGTATCCAATACCGAGATCGGCGAGATTGAAGTAGGCGGACAAACCGGATTCCTGCTTCATCCCGGCGATGCCACGTCTTGGATCATTCCCATCCTGGTGGCCGGACAACTCACCTTCAAGAAAACCGGTGACATCACACCCTATACGGGCTTAGCGATGGGCGTGGGGATTTTCCACGTCGATCTCGGGCTAAGCTCGGAACAGGAGGCTGCCCTGAAAGCCGCCGGTACTGACATTTCTTCCACGGACGTCGACTTCGCCCTATTGGTCAAAGCAGGCGTGATGTTCGGAGATGACAATCGGTTCTTCGCAGAAATTCCGTTCGGCACCCTCGGTAACGCATTCGCAATCCTTCCCGGTTTCGGGATGAAGTTCTGACATCATCCGCAATCATCCACCACAATCGGTCCGCAAGCGTCAAACTTGCGGACCAAGACGTTTGCCGGCGATGGAAAAATGGCGGTAAATAATAAATATTTAAAATTGAATCCGACATCGAATTTGGTCAAAATCAAGGGATAAGGAATTCAATTATGAAAACATTCACTCTTCTCGCGTTCTTGATTTTTTCCGCATCCATCACCCCGGTGCAAGCCGCAGACTTCACCATGACTGTGGCAACGGTTGCGCCTGCTGACTCACCGTGGTCCGCACTTCTGACCTTGTTCAAGGAAAGTGTAGAGAAAAAAACCGGCGGTAAAGTGAAAGTGAAGCTGATGCTGGGCGGAGCCCTGGGCGATGAGAATGAAACCGTGACCAAATGTTCACGCGGTCAGATTCAAGCGGTTGCCGCATCCACTGGCGCACTCGGATCCAAGGTTCCCGAACTGAACGTGGTCGAACTACCTTTCCTGTTCCGCTCTACCGAAGAAGCCGACCAGGTGATCGACAAGATTCTCACCCCTGAATTCGACAAGATCTTCAAGGAACGCGGCCTCGTTCTCGGACTTTGGAGCGAAAACGGATATCGCAATTTCGGAACCAGCGACAAACCCATTCGTTCTCCATCGGACCTGAAGGGCAAAAAAATGCGTTCACAAGAAAGCCAAGTGCACATGATGATGTACAAGGCATTCGGTGCGGCCGCGGTACCGATCCCAGCAACCGAAGTTCCACAAGCATTGGCAACCAAGAACGTCGATGGTTTCGACCAAGCACTCCTTTATACGATTGCAGCCGGATGGCAGCAATCCATCAAATACGTGACCATGTCTGAACACATTTATCAGCCTGCGGCGATCGCATTCAACTTGGCTTGGTTCAACAAATTGCCGGCTGACGCACAAAAAATCCTGATTGAAGAAGGACGTGCCCTTCAAGTCAAGGGGCGCAAAGCGGTTCGCAAAATCAATCCAGACCTCAAAGAGATCCTGAAAGGCGAAAAGATCACCGTCGTCGAACTGACAGCCGAAGAGAAAAAGGTGTTCGAGGAAAAATCCAAACCCGTTTACGAAGAGTTCAGAAAAAGCTTTGGTCCGAAAGCTTCCAAACTTCTGGACATGATCCAGGCTGAACTCAAGAAGATCCGGGGATGATCCGATGAAACCAAACACACAGAAACCACTCGATTCCGTTGATGCCCTGATCTGCAAAGCGGAAAAAAGCATCGCTTCCTTTCTTTTTCTGTTGATGTCGTTGGTGGTTTTTGCGGATGTTCTGCACCGGGTGTTTTCGCGAACACCGGGGCGATTGGCAACGATGATCGCGCCACTGATCCACTCCACTCCTGAAGCAATGGATCCGGTGATCGACCGGGCTGTAGTTCCGATCCTTTTTTTCATCACGGCATTCGGGGCGATCCTTTCCCGCTCGCGCGCATTGAAAACGGGGATCGGTTTCGGAAAAGCGACGGTTCAAGCAGTCCTCGGCTCGCTGGGCGCGGGGCTTGCCATCATCGCCTTCATCAAGCTGATTCCATCGGGTTTGGTTTGGTCACCCTATTTCGGGTTGAGTTGTCTTTTGTGGCTCGGCCTACTGGGAGCTTCGATTGCCACCCATCAAGGTCAGCACCTGGCGCTCGAGATGGGTGAAAAACTCTGGCCTGAAAAATTGCGCCCGGGAGTTTCGAAATTCGCATCCCTTCTGGTGGGAGGATTTTGTCTCGTCATCAGCGTTCTTGCCGTACTTTCCGTGAAAGATCACTATGCCGATTGGAGTTCCGGCCCTGGCGCAGGACTCATCCCGTCGATCGAGTGGCCGAAATGGGCCGTTTACCTCGTGATTCCCTATTGCTTTTTCATGATGGGGTTCCGCTTTCTCGGGCGCTCAATCGGGCTACTCAGTGATGCCGTTAAAAAAGACGAAGCCGAACACATTCAAGAAATACTGGCAACAGAAGGAGAATCGAAATGATCACCGCAGTTGTTCTTTCGGTTTTGCTGTTCATTGTTCTGGGCGCACCGCTTTTTGCGATTGTCGGCGTGGCCACCACGCTCTGCCTCGCCTTTTTCACCGACTTCAATCAATTCAGCGACCTCAAGATCCTGATCCAACACATTGAAAACCTCGCGACTAAACAAGAGTTTTTAGCCATTCCACTTTTCATGGCATCGGGTGCGATCATGACCGCCGGTGGTATCGCCAAGCGCCTGATCGAATTGATGGAAGCGATGTTCGGGTGGCTTCCGGGCGGGCTGGCGATTTCCGCTGTTGCCGCCTGCATGTTCTTTGCCGCAATTTCAGGCTCTTCACCGGTAACCCTGATCGCGGTCGGATCGATGATGGTTCCCGCATTGGTGAAAGCGAAGTACCCTGAAAATTTTTCGATTGGATTGATCACCACTGCCGGATCACTCGGCTGTCTCGTTCCCCCATCCATTTCGATGCTGATCTACGCGATCAGCGTTTCTGGATCCTCCTCAGTTGATCCTTCGGACATGTTTCTTGCCGGCCTGATCCCGGCATTCATGATTGCGGGAATGCTCGCGATTTACAGCATGTGGATCGGCTATCGCGAAGAGAAAAAAGGCATCATCGTTCGTGCGCCATTCTCACTCTCGAAGTTGAAGGAAAAGTTCCGTGATGGAGTGTGGTCGGTCTTCTTGCCCGTACTGGTCTTGGGCGGAATCTATGGTGGATTCTACACTCCATCTCAAGCCGGTGCAGTAGCCGTTGCGTACTCCCTGTTTGTCACCATGTGGATTTACCGTGAACTCACTCTCGGCAAAATCATGAATGCCTTGAAAGAGTCGGCTTCGCTGATGGGTGCGTTGTTACCGATCATCGTTCTGGCCTTCGGGCTTAATGATTTTCTCGCCCTGATCGATGTTCAAGAAAAACTGATGGCCTGGATCCGTGATCTGAACCCTAGCCCCGCACAATTCATGTTGATCGTGAACGTGGTGCTGATCTTCCTCGGGGCGCTGATGGATTCGATTTCAGCGACCCTGATTTTCGCTCCGATGCTGGCACCAATCGCCAGCGAACTATTCGGGATTCACCCCATTCACTTCGGAATCGTATTCGTGGTGAACATGGAAATCGGCTACCTGATGCCTCCGGTGGCAACGAACCTTTTTGTGGCCAGTGCGGTATTCAAGAAACCGTTCGGCCAAGTGACTAAAGCCGTCATGCCCACACTGGGGCTGACTTGTCTGGCATTGGTGCTGATCATGTTCATGCCCACGTTTTCGCTGTTCAGCCTGAACCTGCGCGATGGCAAATCGCCGTGGGCAACGTTCCCGTGGGAAGGGAAGACTACGGTCACTTCAACCACAACCGTTGAGGGCGAGCCTGCTAAAAAAGCACCCAGCCTGAAATCCTTAACCGGCAAAATGATGGAAGACATGACCGATGAATCGGAGAAAAAGGAATAATCCCTCCCCTTTCCCGGGTAATTCCGTAAATCCCGGTCTGATCGATCCGATTTTCAGTGAAATCCGAGTTTTTTTCCTTTAGGTTTTGGGCATGTCTGAAGATCAGTTCGCCAAATTCAAAAGTTTGTTGGAAAGCAATTTCCAGTTTCCCTGCATGTATATCCATAAGATCATTGGCGCTAATTCAGCGATCTTCCAGTCTTCGGTTGAGGAATTTGAAAAGAAATTCATTGGCCTGACCCGTAAAACCGAACGCCTCAGCGCTTCCGGCAAGCACCTGTCCCTGACCTTTGAATACCACGCGGCTTCTTCAGACGATGTGGTTCTGCTCATGATCGAGACCCGAAAACTGAACGATCTGATCTACATTCTTTGATCCGGCTCGCGGTCGCAACACTTCAAACTAAGGTGAACACTTCGGCAATGCATCGACCGTCTGCTTGATGGTTTTGCGCAGTACCTTGAATCCGTCTTTCGCCCCACACAATTGCGTGAAGCAATAAGTATCATCGGACTTACTGGTCACGACTTTTTCTTCGCGATCTTTCACGGTGATGAGGGATTTTGCGTGCTCGAATTGCCCCTTCTGATAGGTTTCGAAGGTGACTTCGATTTCATAATCCGCTTCTTCGACATCCGCAACCAGGTCATAACCATGGTCGAGAAATTTCATGCCCAACTCCTCGCCGAAGTACAGGTACTGATTGCCCACATAAACACCCACATCGTTCAGGTGATAGGTGCAATATGCGGCAGATGCGTTTGGAATGAGATTCATCAACAGTGCAAACAGAAACATGGTTCCCCCTTGGGATTCAAGATCCCGTTCCCGATTTAATCAAAAACAGGGTTTGTTTCCAAGTGCGGAATCCGAATCCATCGATTTTGAGGAATTTGATCAGGGCTTTGGTACACTGGATGCATGACTTCGATCAAACCCTCACCCGCCCTGACGCTGAGCGAACACACCTCCATCGGCGAAACTATCCACTTTCTGACCATGCACGGGGTTGGATCCGTCATCATCACTGCTTACGATGATCCTGAAAAACCGGTGGGAATCTTCACCGAGCGCGACCTGTTGAAATGGGCCTTGCAGATCGGAGGCAAAAGCCACTGGAACACCGCCATCGGTCACATCATGACCAAGAATCTGATCACGATCACGACTGCAGAACTGGACCGGGCTAACGGGCTGATGATTCAGCACCACATCCGGCACCTACCCGTGGTGTATCGAGACGATGATGGAATATCACGGTTGGCAGGAATCGTTTCCATGCGGGATGCGTTCAAACAATTGGTCGAAGAGAACAAATCAATCCGTGAACTCATGAGCGAAATCGAACACAAACCCAGTATCACTGTCTTAGCCAAGAACGGACCGTCCAGAAAACTTCAGTCATCCCTACTCGGAAGCCGCACAAACATCCAATTCCTGCCTGAAAACTCATCGGGAACGGATGTATTGAATCACTTGCAACAGAGTCACGCTTTCGTATTCGACATTGACTCTTTCCGGAATCCCGATTGGGTTTCGGTCCTGAGAACGATACTGGATTCCGGAACCTATCCCGATCTATACATCATCATGGACCCCAAACAGCACGACCAAATGACGACCAAAACCCTGCAGACCATGCACTCGGCCAATGTCTTGAACGTTTTCCACAAGCCCATCAACCTGATTTCCTATCTTGATAAAATCGATCACTCCCTTCAATCGGCATCCGGCTAAGTTTGAATTGTAATTGGATGAAGGATCAGTGGATAATCGAAATCATGATCACCAACCAGCGCTTTCTGACTTCTCTGATCCTGATGGGGGCTTTCCTTTTTCCTTCTTTTTCCAGTGCTGAACCGGCTGATGAACTGACTGCGATTGGAAACTCCAGGGAATGGAAGAATCTCCTTCATTATGGAGATGGATGGCTGATCACCGAAGACCGCAGCCGTGCCGACGCGTCTTTCTTTTTCATCTCACCAGGGGGAAAAACCGATCCGGTCGCTGAGCTCCGTGCGGATCTCGACGCATTTCAGAACCCGACCGTGAAGACCGGCAAAGAGCAGACCTCTGCAGTATGTGTATTCCCCGCACGGCGGAAGTTCCTCGAGGAAAAACTGCATCGGAAGTTTCCCGATGCCGACTGCCCGAAGCTCAAAGTATTTCTCGAGGAAACGAATGCGGATGCGGTTCAACTCGTTTTTTCAACCGCGTATCCGAACAACCCAGGATCCATGTTCGGACACACGTTCCTCAAGTTCATTCAGAATAACACACCCGATCTCTTCCAGCCAGCGGCAAGCTATGCTGCTTTTGTCGGCGAGGATGGCGGGTTTTTTTATATGGCGCGAGGACTGTTCGGTGGATACCGGGGCGCCTTCGATCTGACTCCCTATTATGCGAAAATCAACGAGTATGTGCGTTCAGAAAGCCGTGACCTTTGGGAATACGAACTGAATCTCAGTGCCGATGAAATTAACACGCTTGCCCTGCACCTATGGGAACTCCAATCCAATGCCGGTTTTGATTATTACTTCTTTGATGAGAATTGTTCGTATGTGGTTTTGCGGGCGATCGAAGTGGCAAAACCACGATGGAATCTGGCGGGACAGAAGTTGTTCACCATCCCGGGTTCCACCGTCCGGACTCTTCACTCCATTCCGGATGCAATTCGAAAAACCGGGTTCAGACCCTCCCTACGGCGCAAGCTCGATGCCTTTGTCTCCGGCTTGAATCAGGCCGAAAGAGATGAACTCGATCAGCTTCTCAGTGGTGAATTGAAAGCGGATGCGATCCGGAATGCCGCGATCCTCGATACGGCACTGGTGAAAATCCAATATCTGAAAACGGTGGATCCATCTTTGAATCGGGAGATCCAACTGGCGAGAAGCACATTCAAAACCACACCGATTGATCAGACAATTACCGTTCCGAAAGGACAGAATCAACCCGAGCAAGGACACGCACCTTCCGTGATATCACTGGGCGGTGGGTTCACCAATCAGAACAGTCACTTCCATCTGGGTTATAAATTCGCGTTCCACGATCTTCTCAACAATGATCAGGGTTATGAACCTTATACCCAGATTGATTTTCCCTCGATTCAAGTTCGTCTGATCGAAAGTAAAGGCCTGATTCTCGATAAATTGGGCCTGGTGGCGATCACCTCCCTCTATCCTTGGACCGATCTTGAAAAAAGCAAATCCTGGAAACTCGCACTCGATGTCAGAAGGGCGAATGACCTTGCTTGCAATACCTGCATGATCGCCCATGGAGATCTCGGCTTCGGTATCGCACTCCACCCTTGGACCAAAAATGCAGTCACTTCGGTATTCGCATCGGTTTATACCGAAGCAGGAAAAACACTCGATGGAGCCCGCATCGGACCGAAAGCCGAATGGCTGAATGTGTTTCAACTGGGTGACATCAAGGGCCTGGTGAATCTCGGCTGGAGCCTGGATGCGTTTCAAAACAAGCGCAGCTCTTCATTCTGGACGCAAGAGGCGGGACTCTCCTATCGCATTCATCGCGATCTTGAAATCCGCACAACTTTCAACAGAGCCAGTCGTGAACTCTCCAGCGCTGCAATTCACACCGAGTCACAGTTGACACTGCATCAGTATTTTTGAGGACTTACTGGATTGAATACCCATTCACAGTGCCATTCGTGATCATTTTCATCGGTGAAGATTGACTCGTGCTATTTTTTATATAAAATTTATATAAACAAGACCAATGGAGGTCCATCATGAAAACAAATCTGGCATTGATTGCATTGCTCACTCTCGCGTTCACCAACCATTCCCAGGCAGCAGGCGCAAAGTCGGCTCCTTCCATTCTTCCGCCTTCGTTTACCGGCGCATCTGTCGGTGGTGGATCGGATGGCTGCGGACTGGGGTGGCAAATCACCGATAAGAAAACCATGCTTGGTACCAGCACACGAGCGACCACCAATGGTTTTGTTCCTCCGACCTTCGGAATGACCTCAGGAACCATCGGCTGCGACCAGCACGATATCGCCAAGAAAGAACAGAAAGCAGCGACTTACGTCGTGGCGAACTACCAAACCCTTTCCAACGAATTGGCACAAGGCTCGGGCGAGACCGTTCAAGGTCTTGCGTTCGTGATGGGATGCTCGTCCTCCTCAACCGAACTGGGACGCGCTCTCCAGAGCAATTACGGAAAAATCGGATCTGCTCAAAACGGAGTCGAACTCTATCGCGGAGTTCGTCAGATTATCTCCACGGATTCTTCGCTGTCCGGCCAATGCGCGGTTCTGAACTGAATTCCAACCACTTGAAAAAACGGGCATGGAATCTTTCCATGCTCGTTTTTCTTTTTTTCACCAGCTCCTGCTCCAGTCTTTATTATCAACCCGATCGTATTCTCTATTCCCGGCCGGAACAGTTCACTCAGGCCCTCTCGATCCAAGACCATTCTTTTCTCTCCACCGATCAGAAAACCAAACTCAAGGGCTGGTGGATTTTACCCAAAGGGAAGCCCAAAGGGACCATTGTTCAGTTCCACGGGAATGCGGAAAACAGGAGCAGTCACGTTCATTTTCTTACCTGGCTTCTCCGCGAAGGTTATGCGATCTGGACCTGGGATTACCGTGGTTATGGCGGCTCAGAAGGCGATCCCGACCCACAAGGCGTGATCGATGATGGTGTAGCTGCGCTGGATTTCGCCTACCAGCACCGGCAGGGCACGCGATTTATCGTCTGGGGGCAAAGCCTCGGTGGAGCCGTCGCACCGCGATCGATCCTGAAATTCGAACATCGCCATAAAATCGATCTATTGATCCTCGATTCGACTTTTTCGAGCTACAAAACCGTGGCTCGTCAGCTTTTTTCAAAACAGTGGTATTCGTGGCCGTTTCAGTGGATCGCCTGGCTGGTGGCTTCGGATGCGGGTGAACCCAGTGAAGCACTCAGGGATTTTCAGGGAAGATCTCTTGTTCTTCATGATCGACGGGACCCGGTCATCGCATTCGAATCCGGTGAGATGGTTTATCGCCTTCTGAACGAGAAAAAAGAATTCTGGGATTTCAACGATGGAACCCATCTGGGTTCGATCAGCGATCGACAGCCCGAACGACAGAAGCGCATGATGACACTTCTCGATTCGCTCTGAACCAAGAGCATCCTGGAAACGATTTTTGAGTTTCTGCCTTTCCTTGCTCGTCAGCAAAAGTATCTTGGTTCAACTTCAGAGGGTCTCCTGCTCACCGCACTTCCACACCAATCGCCCTAGTGATGGGTGCGCAAGTGAACGGTTGCCACCATGGCATCCAACCAGTGCTTTCATGCACAAGGGATTCCTGGCATGAAGGGCCTTGGTCCCCATGGCCTTGACCATGACTACAGCGATTTTGCGGATAACCTGAATGAGTGCTTTCATGATTTTCACCTTTCTCAATGATTTTGATGGAGAGTCGGCTCATCAGCGAACCGACTTCGCTCGCACAATGAGCAAGATGAGGGCCAAGGCCCAAATGAAATAAGATTGATATAAAAATTCAGAGTGTGGGTGAACGCCTACAGGAGTGAGAAAAAAACATGGTAGCCGATTCCCATCTCACCAATTTTGAGAGGGGTAAAAACAAAAAAAGGATCCAAGTAAACTTGGATCCTTTTGAAACTTTGGTGGGCGATGAGAGGCTCGAACTCCCGACCTTGACGGTGTAAACATCCTGCTCTACCAACTGAGCTAATCGCCCGAATAAATTCGATTTGATTTTTATACTGATTACGGTCCAAAAAATCCACTTAAAACTTGAGGATGGCACAAAAAAATGAAGGGAGTTAGTGAACCACTAACTCCCTTGAATCATTTTGATTTTTCAGCGTCGATTACATCGAGCGGAAGGACATGGTCTCGACTTCTTGACCGGAAGTGGTTTCGACAGTGGTGTCGGTCACTTCTGCCACGAGTTCGCGGTATTTCATGAGACCGGTACCAGCAGGCACCAGACGACCCATGATCACGTTCTCTTTCAATCCCTTGAGGTAGTCGATCTTACCGGAAATTGCCGCCTCGGTGAGAACCTTGGTGGTTTCCTGGAAGGACGCCGCAGAGATGAAGGATTCGGTGGTCAAAGAAGCCTTGGTGATCCCGAGAAGGAGCGGTTCAAAAGTAGCGGCTTGACCGCCGTTTGCAACCACTTTCGCGTTCTCATCTTCGAACGTGAACTTCTCAACCTGTTCGCCCGCAAGGAAGCGCGTGTCACCGGTATCGAGAACTTTCACTTTACGCAACATCTGACGAACAATCACTTCGATGTGCTTGTCGTTGATCTTCACCCCTTGCAAACGATAAACTTCCTGGACTTCGTCCACGAGGTATTTCGCAAGAGCCTTGTCACCGAGAACACGAAGAATGTCGTGTGGGTTACGAGGACCATCCACCATTGGATCGCCGGCTTTCACATAGTCACCCTCGTTCACAGCCAAGTGGCGACCTTTACCGACGGTGTATTCCTTCGCTTCGCCGTTTTCAGGAGAAACGATGATCTTACGCTTACCTTTTGTATCTTTACCGAATGAGATGATTCCATCCACTTCGGTAACCACAGAAGAGTCTTTCGGCTTGCGTGCTTCGAACAACTCGGCAACGCGTGGAAGACCCCCGGTAATGTCCTTGGTTTTGGAAGATTCACGGTGGATTTTCGCGATGATGTCACCCGGAACGATTTCATCGTGGTCGGCGACAACAAGGTTGGATCCAACAGGGAGGTTGTAACGACCCATACGCTGGGTTCCTGAAACCTGAACCACATTTCCGTTTGCATCGGTAATGAGGACCTTAGGACGCTTGTCAGTTTTGGACTCGATGATGACCTTGTGCGAGAGACCGGTCACGGCATCGAATTGCTCCTGCATGGTGAGACCTTCTTCGAGGTCTTCATACACAGCTTTACCCGCAACTTCGGAAATGATCGGAGTGGAATACGGATCCCATTCAGCGATCATGGTTCCGCGTTCAACCGCAGTTCCGTCTGAAACGAGGAGTTTCGCACCGTAAACGATCGAATAGCGCTCGCGCTCACGACCGTTGATGTCGATCACGGTCACTTCACCGTTACGACTCATCACGATGGTATTACCTTCGCGGTTCTTGACGGTTACCACGTTGTGGAACTTCAATGCACCCTTGGTCTTGGACTGAAGGTTGGATTGTTCCGCACTTCTGGAAGCCGCACCACCGATGTGGAAGGTACGCATGGTGAGCTGGGTACCCGGTTCACCGATCGACTGAGCGGCGATGACACCGGTTGCTTCACCGTTGTTCACGAGGCGTCCACGAGCCAAGTCACGTCCGTAGCACATGGCACAGATACCGTGACGGGACTGACAAGTGAGAACGGAACGGATCATCACGCGGTCAACACCGGCAAGATCAATCGCTTTCACAGAGTCTTCATCAAGCAAGGTGCCTTCTTTGTACATGATTTCGCCGGTAACCGGATCCAACACGTCTTCAAGAATGGTCCGACCCAGGATACGAGTGGAAAGCGCTTCAATCACTTCACCGCCCTCGATGAGCGGAGTCATGGTGATACCGTCCTTTGTTCCGCAATCTAGCTGAGTGATGATCACATCCTGAGCCACATCGACGAGACGACGGGTGAGGTAACCGGAGTTAGCGGTTTTCAAAGCGGTATCCGCGAGACCCTTACGAGCACCGTGGGTGGATACGAAGTATTGGAGGACCGTGAGACCTTCGCGGAAGTTTGCGATAATCGGAGTTTCAATGATCTCTCCACTTGGCTTAGCCATCAAACCACGCATACCTGCCAACTGACGGATCTGAGCGTTGGAACCCCGCGCTCCGGAGTCAGCCATAATGTATACCGAGTTGAATGCCGGACCAGTTACCGTCTTATCCTTACCTGTCCATCCTTCTGGAGCATGGAAAGTCTGGGTAGAGATGTGTTTCATCATCGCAGTGGTGACTTGTTCACCGGTCTGAGCCCAGATATCGATCACCTTGTTGTAACGCTCACCATCGGTGATGAGACCTTCAACGTATTGGTTTTCGATTTCCTGAACTTGAGCATAAGCCGCATCAATGAGGGCTTTTTTCTCGCCAGGGATGATCATGTCGTGGATGGAGATCGAAATACCCGCTTTCATCGCTTGGCGGAAACCGGTCTGCATGACCTGGTCCGCAAGGATGACGGTTTTCTTGTTACCGGTTTTACGGAAACAAATATCGATCAATTCCGCGAGTTCTTTCTTACCCAAAACCTTGTTATAGGATTTGAATTCGATCTCGGTTGGAACGATTTCAGAAAGAAGCGCGCGACCGACTGTCGTGTCTTCCAACTTGCCGTTGATGCGGCACTTGATTTTCGCCTGGAGATCCACCACGCCAGTATCGAATGCGAAACGCACTTCGATCGGGCTGGAGAACATCTTGCCTTCACCACGCGCAAACGGACGTTCACGAGTCATGTAGTACATACCCAAAACGATATCCTGGGAAGGTACGATGATCGGCTTACCGTGAGCAGGTGAAAGGATGTTGTTGGTAGACATCATCAATACACGAGCTTCGATCTGAGCTTCGATGGAAAGAGGAACGTGAACAGCCATCTGGTCACCGTCGAAGTCCGCGTTGAACGCAGTACAAACGAGTGGGTGGAGCTGAATCGCTTTACCTTCAATGAGGAGCGGTTCGAACGCTTGAATACCCAAACGGTGGAGAGTCGGCGCACGGTTCAGCATCACCGGGTGCTCCTTAACCACTTCTTCAAGGATATCCCAAACTTCTTGACGTTGTTGTTCAACCATCTTCTTCGCAGATTTGATGGTAGTCACGTAACCGTACTCGATGAGTTTGTTGTAAATGAATGGCTTGAACAATTCGAGCGCCATTACTTTCGGCAAACCGCACTGGTGCAAGCGGAGTTCAGGACCGACGACGATTACCGAACGACCGGAATAGTCTACGCGCTTACCAAGCAAGTTTTGACGGAAGCGACCCGCTTTACCCTTGAGCATGTCAGAGAGTGAGCGAAGTGGACGCTTGTTCGGGCCTGTGAACACTTTACCGCGACGGCCGTTATCAAAGAGGGCATCCACCGCTTCTTGAAGCATGCGCTTCTCGTTGCGAACAATGATGTCCGGAGCATTGAGCTCCACCAAGCGGCGGAGACGGTTGTTACGGTTAATCACACGACGATAGAGGTCGTTGAGATCGGAAGTCGCAAAGCGACCGCCATCGAGTGGTACGAGTGGGCGCAGTTCCGGTGGAATGACCGGAATCACATCCATCATCATCCATTCAGGACGGTTCATGTTGCTGGCTTTGAAGGATTCCACTACGGACAATCTCTTGGACAACTTGGTCTTCTGAGCTTCGGAAGTGGTGCCTTTCAACTCCAGACGGAGTGTGCGGGAAAGATGGTCGATGTCGATTTTCTTCAACAACTCACGAATCGCTTCTCCACCCATGCCTCCGGTGAATGCGATGCCGTCTTTGAGCAATTGATGGTACTTCTCTTCGGAGAGAATGGTACCCGGCTCAACATCGGAATTTCCCTGATCCAACATGATGTAGGATTCACAGTAGAGCACTTTTTCAAGATCTTTCAGGGAAAGATCGAGAAGAGCACCGATACGGGAAGGAAGGGAGCGAAGGAACCAGATGTGCGCTACCGGAGAAGCAAGTTCAATGTGACCAAGGCGCTCACGGCGAACCTTGGACTGAATCACTTCCACACCGCACTTTTCACACACGACTCCGCGGTGTTTCATGCGCTTGTACTTGCCGCAAACGCACTCATAGTCTTTTACCGGCCCGAAAATTTTCGCGCAGAAAAGACCGTCGCGCTCAGGCTTGAACGTACGGTAGTTGATGGTTTCCGGTTTCTTCACTTCGCCAAAACTCCATTCACGGATTTTTTCTGGTGAAGCGAGGGAAATGCGGATTCCTTTAAAGCTCAGTGGATCTTTTGGTTTGTCAAAAAAGTTCAATAGATCTTTCATGTCGTTTTCCTCAGTTATGAATTAAAGCAAGTCCGCTTTCAGTTCTTTGTCTTCTTCTTCTTCGATCAACTCAACGTTGAGTGCGAGAGATTGCAACTCTTTCACCAATACGTTGAAGGATTCAGGGAGACCCGGCTCAAGGAGCTGCTCACCCTTCACAATCGCTTCATACATACGGTTACGGCCAGTCACATCATCCGACTTCACGGTGAGGAACTCTTGGAGGGCGTATGCGGCACCATAGGCTTCAAGTGCCCACACTTCCATCTCTCCGAGACGCTGACCACCGAATTGAGCCTTACCGCCGAGTGGCTGTTGAGTCACCAAGCTGTATGGACCAATGCTACGTGCGTGAATCTTCTCTTCAACCAAGTGGTGAAGTTTGAGAATGTACATCACACCGATGGTCACTTCCTCTGCGAACGGTTCGCCGGTCACGCCGTCATAGAGAGTGGTTTTTCCGAGTTCCGGAAGATCGGCAAGTTTCAACATCTTGTTGATATCCACTTCACCCGCTCCGTCGAATACCGGAGACGCGAAGTGAACACCGTCTTTCAAGTGAGTTGCCATCTTGACCACATCTTCATCAGATGCCTTCGCCAGATAGTCGTGAACCGACTTCTCAGGGTAAACATCCTTCAGAAGCTTACGGACATTCTCAGGCTTGTACTGCTCGAGGTATTCGGTGATCTTGTCGCCGAGACCTTTTGCCGCCCAACCGAGTGTAACTTCGAGAAGCTGACCGATGTTCATCCGCGACGGAACCCCGAGAGGGTTCAAGACGACGTCTACTGGACGACCATCCGCTGTGAACGGCATGTCTTCCATCGGCATGATCCGGGAAATAACCCCTTTGTTACCGTGGCGACCCGCCATCTTGTCACCGACTTGAAGCTTACGCTTGATCGCGATCTGAACTTTCACCATCTTGATCACGCCTGGAGCAAGTTCGTCACCGCGTTTGATTTTCTCGATCTTTTCCTTGAATACGAAACGAACGGATTCGATACGGTTCTTGGAGCCTTTGACGATCTTGGTGATTTCCTGCTCGAGTTCGCTCTTCACTGGAATGAAGCCGAGGAGTTCGAACGGAACTTTCTCGATGGTTTCGAGATCGAGCTTTTGTCCTTTGGAAAGGAGCTCTTCGGAACCGTCTTCAGAGAGGAGTTTACCGGTAGTGGAAGCACCATTGAGGATCTTCGCTACGCGCTCGTAAACGGTGCGTTTGATCGCATCGATTTCGATTTTCTCGTCACGGCGGATTTTAGCAATCGCCTCTTCGAGGATCTGCTTGGAGCGCTCGTCGTGTTCCGTACCTTCACGCGCAAATACTTGAGCGTTGATGATGGTACCGTAAACGCCGGATGGAGCACGGAGAGAAGAGTCACGGACATCGCCGGCTTTCTCACCGAAGATCGCGCGGAGGAGTTTCTCTTCCGGTGAAAGTTGAGTTTCACCTTTTGGAGTCACTTTACCAACGAGGATATCGCCTGGCTTCACTTCCGCACCGATGCGGATGATACCACTCTCATCGATGTCTTTGAGGGCTTCTTCACCAACGTTTGGAATATCGCGGGTGATTTCTTCTTTACCGAGTTTGGTATCACGAGCCACACACTCGAACTCTTCGATATGTACGGATGTGAATACGTCGTCTTTGATCACGCGTTCAGAGATCAGGATGGAGTCCTCGAAGTTGTAACCGCCCCATGGCATGAACGCCACGAGCATGTTCTGTCCGAGAGCCAATTCACCTGCGTCCGTAGAAGGACCGTCTGCAAGCACGTCACCCGATTTTACTTTGTCGCCTACACGAACCACGACACGCTGATTGATACAGGTGTTCTGGTTGGAGCGCATGTACTTGGTGAGGTTATAGATGTCTACGCCGGATTCTTCATCCATGACGTCATCGGTGCGACGAACCACGATCTTGCCACCGTCAACCATGATGACTTCACCATCATGCTTGGCAGCGATCAAGTGACCGGAGTCACGGGCAACAATGCGCTCAATACCGGTTCCGATGAACGGAGCCTTGGAGCGAAGCAGAGGTACCGCTTGGCGTTGCATGTTCGATCCCATCAATGCACGGTTCGCATCGTCGTGCTCGAGGAATGGAATCAGGGATGCAGCGATGGAAACCAACTGACTGGATGATACGTCCATCAACTCGATGTCGTCTGGATTCACAAGGGCGAATTCACCCTTACGACGTGCAGCTGCAGCATCGCCTTCGAACTTTTTCTTGTTCAAGGCATCTGCGTTTGCTTGAGCGATGACTCGGTTTTCTTCTTCGGTTGCATTGAAGAACTGGATCTCATCCGTTACTTTTCTTTCCTTGATCACGCGGTACGGAGTCTCAATGAATCCGAACTCGTTGACACGGGCAAAAGTAGAGAGAGACGCGATCAAACCAATGTTTGGTCCTTCGGGAGTCTCAATCGGACAAATACGACCGTAGTGGGTGTTGTGAACGTCGCGGACTTCGAAGCCTGCGCGATCGCGCGTCAAACCACCGGGCCCGAGGGCAGAAAGACGACGTTTGTGCGTCACTTCTGACAATGGGTTGGTCTGATCCATGAACTGAGAGAGCTGGCTTGAACCAAAGAACTCTTTCACCACGGCAGAAACCGGCTTCTGATTGATCAAGTCGTGTGGCATGAGAGTTTCAATTTCTTGAATACTCATGCGCTCTTTCACGGCACGTTCCATACGAACGAGACCGATGCGGAATTGGTTTTCGACCAATTCACCCACAGCACGGACACGACGGTTACCAAGGTTGTCGATATCGTCGATGGTTCCACGGCTATTGTTCAACTCACAGAGATAGAACAAGGCACTAAGAATGTCTTCTTTGGTGAGAGTGGTGGACTCACGGCTGTTTTTATTCTCAGGGAACTTGTAGTTCAACTTCAAACGTCCAACCAGTGACAGGTCGTAACGATCAGCATTGAAGAAAAGGTTCTCAAACAATGCTTTCGCCGCATCGAGTGTTGGAGGATCACCTGGACGCATTCTCTTGTAGATATCAAGCAATGCTTCTTCTGGGTTGTTAATCTTATCTACGGTCAAAGTCTCACGAACATAAGGACCATAGGTCAGGTTGTCTGTGAAGATGACCTTGATCTCTTTGATTTTGCGAGCAATGAGATCCTTGAGTTTGGATTCGGATACTTCTTCGTTTGCTTCAAAAATAACTTCACCGGTTTTGTTATCGATGAGGTCTTCAGAAGCCACACGACCGATTACCGCTTCTTGAGCGACTTCAAGGCGCTTAATGCCGGCATCTTCGACTTTTTTCAGAACTGCTTTAGTGAACTTACGGTTCTTCTTAACGATGACTTCCTTGGTTTTAGGGTCAACAATATCGTCTTCTGCGCGCTGACCAGCAAGAATGTCCATATCCACCACTTTGAAGTATTTGGTGGTTTTGCCATCGTTCTCGATTTGGATCTTCTCGATTTTGTAGAAGTAATTGAGAATTTCCACGACGCTCATATTGAGCGCCTTCAAAAGTGTGGTCGCTGGCAATTTGCGCTTGCGATCGATACGAGCGTAAAGAAGGTCTTTGTGGTCGAATTCGAAATCGAGCCAAGATCCACGGTGTGGAATCACACGTGCAGAGTAAAGAATTTTGCCGGAAGAGTGCGTCTTACCGTGATCGTGGGTGAAAATCACACCCGGTGAACGGTGCAATTGGGAAACGATTACCCGTTCGGTTCCGTTGATGATGAAGGATCCGGATTCGGTC
>JBEIKL010000003.1:0-43909 GCA_040379745.1 Bdellovibrionales bacterium
ACCACGTGCTTTTTCTTCTGGAGACTTATCGATGTTCTCATAGTTCATCGCTTTAGCCTTACCAAGCTTAGCAAGCACTTTAGTGATTGCTGCAGTCAGAGTAGTTTTACCGTGGTCGACGTGGCCGATTGTACCGATGTTACAGTGCGGTTTCGACCGCTCAAATTTTTCCTTAGACATATGCCGTTTTCCCTTTCAGTTTCGTTACCAATAAAAACAATTTTTTCGTTGCCGACTCAATCTTATTTTTGGTTTCAACCTGTAATACCAAAAAAAGGACATTGAATTCCAGCTTTTTTTTCAATCCAAAACCCTGAACAAGAAGTGGAGCTGATGATGGGGATTGAACCCACGACCTCTCCCTTACCAAGGGAGTACTCTACCACTGAGCTACATCAGCATACTTGCCATGAGTAATGGATCGACATTTCCTAAATGGAGCGGAAGACGGGTCTCGAACCCGCAACCCTCAGCTTGGAAGGCTGATACTCTAGCCAATTGAGCTACTTCCGCACATTTAGAAAAATGGTGGTGAGAGAAGGAATCGAACCTTCGAAGGCTGACGCCACCAGATTTACAGTCTGGCCCGTTTGACCGCTCCGGAATCTCACCACAAACAGAGCCAACTATTGAAAAAAATGGAGCTGGCGACCGGGATTGAACCGATGACCTGCTGTTTACAAAACAGCTGCTCTACCAACTGAGCTAAGCCAGCCCATCATTTCTCAATAGCAAGACTTTCGCCTTGAATCTCTTGATTTAAGAATATGATGTTTTCCAATTTTGGAGAGTTTTGTCAATGTCAAAGTCAAGGAAGGGTCTGATTCTTTCAGATAAAACAGTGCGTCAACAACATCAGTTGCACCATTACCGAACACATCAGTCCGATATTCGCATCCCTCACTCGCGTCCGCTCAAGAGTCGTGCGGCCTGGTAAGGCGCGATTTCCTTGCGGTAGAGCTGATCAAGAAGTTCATTTCCGCCATCGGTTTTCAAGACACCATCGAGAGACTTCCGGAGTTCGGCAATCAGAATGTCGACCATTTCTTCTTTCAGGAATTCCTTCGTTTTTGCCTCTAATTTACCTGATTTTTTGAGCCATTCCTGGTGACCCGCCACCACGTCCAACAACTCTTTCACTCCCACATCGCGGTTCGCTTCGGTCTTACAGACCGGAATCATCCACGAGTGCTCGTCGTGATCATTGAGGCCCACCATCATCGTCAACTCACGCATGAGCTTGTCGGCTTCGGGGCGGTCGGCCTTATTCAAGACAAAGAGATCGGCAATTTCCATCAAGCCGGCCTTCATCATCTGAATGGAGTCGCCACTTTCGGGAACCAGAATGACCATCACGGTTTGGGCAAGCTTCAAGATGTCGAGTTCGGTCTGACCGACACCGGCGGTTTCGACCAAAATCACGTCAAATTGCGCAGCATCCATGGCCAGGACCACTTCCTTGGTCGAGTGGGAAAGACCACCGTGACGACCACGAGTACCGAGACTTCGAATGTAAACGTCGTTGTCCCCAGAGTGTTCCTGCATGCGGATTCGGTCACCCAGAATCGCACCACCGGAGAACGGGCTGGACGGATCCACCGCAACAACTGCGACCTTTTTGCCTTGGGCACGCAAATGCGAAATCAAGCGATCCACCGTGGTGGACTTTCCGGCGCCGGGAGGGCCGGTAATTCCCCAGATCTGAGCGTTTCCAGTCAGGGGGTACAGCAGTTCCACCAGCTTTTCAGTGTCCTGGTTGCGATGCTCGATCTTGGAAATGAGACGAGCCAGGGCCGCACGGTTTCCGGAGCGGGCCAGGTCAATCAGCGATTTCGGATCTGAGGGAAGGACTACCGATGGATTCATCGCCCCCTATACTGCCTGAAAGCGGGAGGCCGTTAAAGTAGTTTTCGAGGCTTTGGGCCGGATTTTCATTTAACTGACACCATTGACGGATTTCAGTCTGATCAATCCCGACCCAATCCCGATTCTTGGTGAAGTCGTCGGGGTGCCAAAGCACCATTGCCCGAGAGGGCGCGGGAGCACTCCCACTGGATCGCCCCACCCGACCGATCGCCTGAACCAGGGACAACACCGTGAACGGCGGTTCGAACAGGATGCAAAACCGGAAAAAGTCGTAGTCCATTCCCATTCCAAACGCGGAAGTGGCGACCACGACCAGAGGATCCATCGAGGTCCGGTGTTGGGTGAGCTGCTTTTCGAGATTCAGCTTTTCCTCGATGGAGAGGCCGGCGTGATAGAAAAACGATTTCACTCCCCAGTGGTGAAGATGCTTTTGCAGGGAAACCGCCGAGGCGCGCGTATTACAGAAAATCATCCCGCTTTGATCCGCATGAATTCCAAGCCGGTTACGAAGCCATTCCAGACGGATTTCAGGGGAAATTTTTGACTTCTGCAACTGCAAATGCCGAGGGAGCGAGAATCGCCCGAGGCGTTTCACCCGATTCCTCGGAAGCGCTTGGAGATGATGGAACAACAAGGCCTGAGAGGTAAGTGGCAGAGTGGCGGAACACCAGAGCGATTTCCGGATGGAAGGAAATTCCACCAACTGCAGAATACGGCGGTAAGCGGGACGGAATCGTTGGCCCCATTCCCACACGCAATGGGCTTCATCCACGATCATGAATTCGGGTTTCCAGCTACGGAGCCTTTCGAATACGCGACCTTGGACCTTTTCCGGACTCATGATCCAGACACCGGACTGGTCGGGCTCGGGCTCTTCATGAAAAAAAGCATGAATTCCCATACTTTTGAATCGCTCACTCTGTTGACGGGAGAGCGCATTGAGGGGCGAGATCAGTACCGCGCGAATGCCGGGACGATCGAAAATATACTTTTGAAACAGGATGCTTTTACCGCTCCCGGTGGGAGCGATGAACACCAGATGATCGTGATCGATCAAGGATTGAAGTGCGGTGGATTGATCCGGTCTGAGCGTGAACGGGAATTTCATCCCCTTCATCGTGCAGGGATCATGCCTTCGCTTTCATCTTGGAACCACTGCGAAGGTAAATCACTCCGCCGATCACACCGACGAAAACCTGCAGGAGCACGATCAGACTGAAGACCTCTGCGCCCTGATCGGAACCGACGAGTTTAAAGAGTGCGAAAAACGCCGCATGTCCGGTTCCCACACCCGCAGGAAGCACCGGAATGGTGGTGGCCAACATTCCGATCGGCACAATGATTGCCAGCGCGATCAGGGAGATGGGGGTCACTGAAACCGTCTCACTGATCGAAAAAGCGATGATCACGAGCAAACAGTGAATGAGCAAGGACTGCGAGATCGCAATGAACACTTCTTTCGGACGGGAACGGTAATCCATCACCCCGAGATAGAGCTTGTCGATCAATTGAAGACGCGTGTGTCGCTTGGTTACAAAGCGAATCAACACAAAAAGCGGATCACGTTTGTGGGAAAGGAACATGTAGCCCATGAAAAGAAGAATGAAGCCACCCAGAGCACAGATGGAAACAAGAAGAGCCTTGGGAAGACTTCCTCCCCAGTCGACAAAAAAACTGATTGATGCGGAGAACGCTCCGACAAAAATCATGGCCGACATTCCCAACAAACGGTCGAGGAGCATGCTTCCGAAAACACCGGCACGGCGATCAGGAAACTGTTTGGAAACATAAACCGCCTTGACGAAATCACCGCTGACCGCGCCCGGAAGGGCGATGTTGAAAAAGCTGCCGATCATGTTCAGCTCGAAAACGCGTCCCAAGGGAAGAATCGCACCTTTTGCAGCAAGGAGGTTTTTCCAGCGGGCGGAACCGAGAAACGTGTTGATCGCCATGAGAAGAACGATGGTGGTCACCGCAAGAGGCGAGGAAGCCAAGGCACGAAAACTTTCAGCCGTAACCAGCCCCTTCCTGAAAAGAAACCAGAACACCACGCCCACGAGCGCGAATTTCAGCACCAGCTTGATGCGATCCTTAATTCCGACTGCCTGCAATTCCGAAGAAGTTTCCAAAAATCACCTTTCCGACGTTTTCATTGTAGAGTTTTTCACCCTTGCCCGGATTGAAAATCCATTCCGATGCTACACCTTTTTTGATCTTGTTTGCCAGTGATTCTTCACCTTCCGCAACGGTGTATTCGGGATGGAACTGGATTCCGAATACCGGCTGTTCCGGCATTTCAAAGGCCTGCAGGTCACAGTGATCGGATTCTGCGGTCTTGGTCATTCCCGGAGGAAGCTTCATCACTTCCTCGAAATGGGATTCATACGTGATGAACTCTCCATCCAGCCCCCGGAACAAACGGGATTCACCGGTGATGCGGATTTTCTGCCAACCGAATTCCGCTTTCGGCGAGACCCGAAGCCCGGAATCGGTGCCCTTCATTCTCGCAAGACAACGCGCGAGTGTCTGATGCCCGTAACAAACACCGAGGATCGGGGTTTTTTTTCCGAGGTGAGCGATCACGAACCGATCGTATTCCGCAACCCATTCCTCGGAGACATCGAGACACGAAGTCATCGAACCGGATAGGACGATCGCATTGAACGATTCATCATGATGGGGAAGATCCCTGCCTGGCGCACGGCGGACCGCAACGGTCGATCCTTTCGGTGCCATTTTCAGCGACCAATGAACCAGATTCTTCGCTCCGAAGGAGCTTTCCATGCGGTTGTTGTCGATCACAAGGATTTTCAGTGGGTTCATGCGCGTGGACTCCTGGTCATTTGATGAGACGGTAATTGCGGAACTCGAATAGGCGGTGTCCGGTCAGTGATTCGATGGTGTCGAGGATCACTTTCTTGATGTCGGATCGGGTGAAGATGAACGGTGAGCCGGCAAGATCCCACTTCCACCCTTTCGTGCGGATGCGTTCCAGCATGACCGCAGGATGCGTGCCCCGATACTGGTTGAGTCCCCAAAAGCGTTTGTAAACGTGACTATTGTTCTTGGCTGCATCGGTGCCGTGATAAAGCGTATCCATGAATTCGGTTTTCACGCGCATCGCTTCAGGGGTGCGCACCCAACCGTAATGGAAAATCCTTGCGGCCGTCAGGATGGCATCGAGCTTTTCGCCAGCGGGCTTGAGAAAGCTCTGCGCATCGCCCACGCTGCGTGCGCCCGAGGATTTGCGGATGATCCGCATCTCACGGCGGTAGGCGGAACGCGTTTTCTGAATCACATCAAAAGAGCCGTAAAAATGGGCATATTCGAAGACCACTGCTTCGGCGCCGGAAGAGACCGCCAGCTTCACCGACTCGCGGATCAGCGGATAATCGTCCTCGTGAAGCACCTCATCGGCCTGGATGTAGAAACACCAATCATGCGCGCACTGTTCAAGCGCGAGATTCGTTTGCTCGGAAAGGATCAATCCCGATTTGCGCTTCTCGGGAATGTGCAAAGGCCATTCGGATTCGAAAATCCTGACCTTGCCTTGTCCCTCTTCAGCGGCGAACTTCCGTGCCACTGCGAGCGATTCATCATCACTGATCCCGATATTCAGGACGAGTTCATCGACCACTGGCAGGATCGATCGCCAGGATTCGAGGAACGGATAATCGAACTGAAGTCCATTACGGACAAGACTAAATCCCGATATTTTTTCCATATTGATTGAATACGCGAACCACCTGTTCGCTGACTTGCTCGGCCGTGATCTTGTTCATGCACTGATGCGCTTCCACGATGCAATCGCGAAGTCCGCACCAGGGAGGCGATCCTGGTTCATTGTTGTTCCGGCAGGCGAGCGGCTCGATAAACAGTCGCGGGTGCATGTCCTGCGGATACGGATGCCATTCGAGCGGATGCTCCGGACCGAACACGGTGACCGTCGGAATGTCCAATGCAGTGGCCAGATGGCGTGGGCCGGAATCGTTTCCAACCAAAACATTGAGGCGGGAAATTCGGGACGCAAGAGAGCGCACATTGCAGGAAGGCATGACCTGGATGGCATTGCGGATTTCAGCATCATGGGGAATGGCCTTGAAAAACTCATCGACCAGGGCTTCTTCACCCGGACCGGTGATGACCAACACTCCCCCTTTTGTTTCTTTCACCCAGTGCTGGGCAACGTCGGCAAAACGATGCAACGGCCACATCTTCGTTGGACGGGACGCCCCGAGAGCGACGCCGAGTACGGGATTCTGGAATCCCCAAGCCTTGAACTCTTCCTGTGCGAAAGATTTCTCTTCTTCTTTGAGATGGATTTTCGGCATCACACCGGCAGGGACCTCAAGCCCCAGTCCGCGAATGGTGTCAAGGTCACGCTCGATGACCGGTTTCATGGTTCCCTTGCCCGGAATCTGCACGGTGGAATACATGTTCTTTGCTTTGAAACTGTGAAAATGAACGGCGCGGGTTTTTGCTCCGGTTGATAACGCCACCATTGCAGCTGCTGGCGACGAGTGGAATGCGCAAACGAGATCGTATTGTTCCTTGCGCAGTTGGAACGCCAGGCGGGTCGCGGCTTTGGTGCGTGCGGCGCGATCGTTGTGCCAGGTCACCGGCCAGAGCTTGGTGACTCCGGGAAAGCCTTCGAGCAACCAAATCCACGGCTCAGTCGCCGCTACATGGATTTGCGCATTGGGGAACTGACGATTCAATTCACTCAACGCTGCCGTCAGGAGAACGGTGTCTCCCATGGCGCGGAATTTGGTGACCAGGATGCGTTTCGGATTCAACATGCCCTGATGCTAGCACAAAAGGGATTCAGACAGCAAAAAAGCCCCTACCGGTGGCAGGGGCTTCTCTTTTTCATTCTTTTGGTTGATCGGAATCAAGGGCAGTTCATTGGCTGACCATTGGTATTGGTACAGGATTCCTTGTAGACCGCATTCATCAGAGACATCTGATAGCTCACCACGGTGCAGTTTGCAGAAAGTGGTGGAAGTGTCGGCTTGAATTGAATGGTTCCGCCGGTTGGTGCCACAGTTCCGCTTGGAACCAACTGACCGTTCAAATAAATTTCGCCCGAAGGAATCGCATGACTTTGGTGAAGGTTGGTCACGACGTTGATGACGCCCATGCACTGGGTACGATAGATTCCGTAGCGGGATTGACTGAGATTCAAGACGATTCTCTCTCCGGCGTTGACTTGGACGCTTCCCGGAATCAGGTTCGAAGACAGAAGGTATTGATACACTTCGGTTGCGCCGTGAATCAGTGAAATCTTGTTTTTGTAACCGACGATCTGACCACTGGTGATGATCGGCTCGCTCCCGTAAGGAGTACCATTGAAAGTTTGGTTGATTCCATTGGTTTGCGGGAAAGACCCCAGTTGTCCGTACTGGTAGGGCTGAGCGGAACCGCAGGCGGTGACGATGATTGCGAGTACGGCTACGGAAAGTAATTGAACCATTTTCATATCAAACCTCATTTAATCTTTGCAGAAGGGTGAGCAGAAACCATGCCAAATTCCTGACTAAAAAAATCATCTTTAGGTGCGTTTTATTTGAGTTGGGGATTTTTGAATGTTTTTTATACAGGTCGGCTGTAAAGGCTTTTGACAGGTGTATGTAAAAGTTCCATGCACCTGACTCGAGGGCGTGTTGCAATCAGACCCGATTTTTCGTAGCGTGGAATCATGCCTGAAATCCTGCAAAGCAAGCTCAACACCCTGATGGACACCTACACGACCGGCGAATTTTACTCAGAAGCCTATCGGGCCAAGCAGGAATTCTTCGATCAGGCGGGAACCGTTCATGATGACGACACCGAATACGATCAGCGCATGAGTATTTTCATGGATTGGTATCTGTTCGATCGCGAGATTCCGAGTCTGAAAATGACTCCGATCACCCACTTCATCCGTCAGAACCAGAATCAATTGAACGAAACCGACAAACAGGTGTTCGACAACCTCGCCCACTCGATCCACTCCATCTTCCTGTTCAAGGGGAATTCACTGTTCGGGAAAAAAGTCGTGATTCAGGATCTGTTCACCCGCAAGAATTTCAAGGTGGTGGAACCGCAGATGAAGCAGGCATTCTCGCGCGGAGATGTTTTTGAAGGGCGGATTTTCCCTCACGATGGACAGTTCCATTTCTCCCAAGGATTTTGCTTCCACCCCGTGGAGATGAAGTCGTTCATCGCGAACGAAATCAAGAAAATCCGGTTCCAGGATCGCGACTTGCACCTGAAACTGATTCTCCAGTTCGCGCAGATGAAACTGAAACACCAGCGCTTCGCCCACATCGATGTGAAACATATTTACGGAATGAACTCGAAGTTCTAATCCCGGCTCTGAGCACTCATCCGTTCCAGGAAGCGGTCAAAGAGGTAGCCGGAATCGTGCGGCCCCGGACTGCTTTCCGGGTGGTACTGCACTGAAAACGCATTCATCGACGGAACATCGATTCCCTCGCAACATTCATCGTTCAGATTCACATGGGACAAGTGTGCGATCGCGGGAAGCGTGGATGCATCGACCGCATACCCGTGATTATGGGAACTGATTTCGACACTGCTTTGGACAAGATTTTTCACCGGTTGGTTGCCGCCCCGATGGCCGTATTTCAGCTTGTAGGTCTTGGCGCCGATCGCGAGCGAAAGGATTTGATGCCCCATACACACACCGAAGATCGGTGTTTTACCGAGCAGCGTCCTTACCGTTTCAATCGCATAGGTGGCCACTGATGGATCACCGGGACCGTTGGAAAGAAACACTCCATCCATTTTTTCGGACTGGATGTGCTGAAGCACCTTTTCGGCTGGAAAATCAGCGGGCACCACCCACACATCGCAACCGCGTTGCTGAAGCTCGCGAAGAAGTTGGGCTTTCACACCGAAATCGTACGCGACCACCTTGTGTTTCGTTTGCCCTTGAGTCGCATGCAACCAGTAAGGTTCTTTGGTCGTAGTCTCAAGGATCCAATCATGATCCTGAGGAATGAATTGCGGGATTCGGTTCAGCGTGCGGAATTCATCGGTCGTGAAATACCCGGGCACCACTCCCCGTTCGCGTAAATACAGGGTCAAGGCACGCGTGTCGACATCGACCAATCCGCAGATTCCGTTACGGAGGAGAAACTCTTCCAACGTTGCAGTCGTGCGGAAATGAGAAGGTTCCGGACAGTAATTCGAAAGGATCATTCCCCGCGCGTGGATTTTCGCACTCTCCACATCTTCGGGATTCACGCCGGTATTGCCGACGTGAGCGGAAGTGAATGCAATGATTTGACCGGCATACGAGGGATCGGTCAGGATTTCCTGATAACCCGTCATCGAAGTGTTGAATACGATTTCGCCTGAAATCGGTTGTTTCAAAGGTGCGCCGATGAATCGGCCCTCGAAGACTTCCTCTTTCCCGTCATGAACCAGAACCAGATAACCCTTCATTCTTCCATCTCCGCGGTAGACCACTTCAATTCACCGGCCACCATGGTTGCAATTGCACCGCCCTTGAACTTTCTTTCGAGGAACGGACTGTTCTGACTTTTCGAAGCCAGATCGGCAACGGTGAGCTTCCAATCCCTTTCAAAGTCCAGAATAGTGAGATCCGCCACCGCACCTTCCACCAAGGAAACCCGGTGCGAAAACAATTTTCCAGGAGCAGTACTCAAGGATTCGATCATCCTTTCAGCACTCAGCTTGTTCTGCATCACCAAACCCATGAGAATCGGCACAGTAGTTTGCAAACCGAGGATTCCATTCGCGGCGAGTTCGAATTCGGTTTCCTTGTCGACACAACCGTGAGGGGCGTGATCGGATGCGACCATATCGATGACTCCGTCATTCAATGCCTGAATCAGCGCTTCCTGATGATCGGGCGAACGGAGGGGTGGCGCCATTTTGTAATCGGCACGGGCATGGCGATGGGAACAGCCATGGTTGCACTCCATCAATAAGCGATCGCTCATCACCAGATGATGAGGGGTGACTTCAGCAGTAACGTCAAGCCCCGCTTCCTTCGCACGACGAACAAGATCGACCCCTTCACGCGTGGAAATGTGAGCGATGTGAACGCGCGCACCGGTGAGGCGGGCGAGTGCGATTTCGCGAGCGACCATGATTTCTTCCGATGCGGCGGGATTTCCCCGGTACCCGAGGAGTGCGGAAACCGCGCCCTCGTTCATCGGCGCACCTTGAGACAGATTGAGGTCTTCGGCATGACTGATGATGGGCACATCGAAAGTAGCGGCGTATTCCATCGCTTTGCGCATGAGAGCAGAATTCATCACCGGCATTCCATCATCACTGAGGGCACGCACACCGGCTTCGATCATCATGCCGATCTCGGCGAGTTCTTCGCCCTTCAAGCCTTTCGTGACTGCACCAATTGGAAACACGCGTGCGTTGCCAGCCTCGCGTGCTTTTTCAAGAATGTAACGGGTGGTGATCGCGTTGTCGTTCACCGGCAAGGTGTTGGCCATACAAGCAACACTGGTGAAACCACCGCGGATTGCCGCGGTGGTCCCACTCTCAATCGTTTCCTTGTATTCAAGTCCCGGCTCGCGCAAATGAACATGTACATCGAAAAATCCGGGCGCAACGACCTTTCGATTCGCATTCAACACCCTGATCGGCATGGTGAGAATCAAATGATCGAATGAACCAGGGCGATCGACGGCCTTGATTCTTCCGTTTTCGATCAGGATATCTTTGGGTTCGTTCAGCCGGACAGACGGATCGATCAACAAACCGCCACGGATCAAGAACATCATGACAAGACCTCCACCAATGCGGCCATGCGGACCCACACTCCGTTTTCCACTTGTTTCAGGATCAGGGATTGCGGGGAATCGGCGGCTTCGGGATCGATTTCGACACCGCGATTGATCGGGCCGGGATGCAGAATCACCGCTTTCGGTTTCAACAGGGACAATCGTTCACGGGTCAAGCCCCAGAAATGACGATACTCTGAAAAAGAAGGAAAAAACGCACCTTTTTGGCGTTCCAACTGCAGTCGTAACATCATCACCGCGTCGGCATCTGCCAACACCTGCTTGCCCTCTTCATCATCCCAGCGGTTCAGGACTTTCAGTTTTGGAAAGAGACCGAGGTCGTTCGGCAATAGGGTTTTGGGCGCAACCAGAACCACATCGGCACCGAGCTTCGTGAGCGATTGAATGTTCGAACGGGCCACACGGGAATGAAGAATGTCACCGACGATCAGGATTTTCTTGCCTTTCATCGGTTGCGAATGTTCGGGAGACAAACCCCAGTACTCAAGGAGTGTGAATGCATCGAGAAGCGCCTGCGTGGGGTGTTCGTGCTGGCCATCGCCTGCATTGATCGCCGGCAATCCGCAGGATCGGGATACCCAATCGATCGCCCCACCGGATGAATGCCTCATCACCACCGCATCAACACCGTATTGTCGGATGGTATCAAGCGTGTCGAAAAGAGTTTCTCCCTTGCTCATGCTCGAAGCACTGCCCGCAAATCCGATGTTGGTGCCTCCGAGTTTTCGAACCGCAGTCTCGAACGACATTCGGGTGCGGGTGGAGTTCTCGACGAAGAATTGCAACACGCTTTTACCCCTCAGGGTTTGCGAATAATTCTGCGGATTTTTTTTGATTTCAAAGGAAAGGGTGAGGATTTTTCTGAGTTGAGCTTCGTTCAATTCACGGACCGTGATCAGGTTTTGCATCTCAGAAACATAGGGTAGTCTGCCCGATGAACCAGCGCAAGAACTATCCCGTGGTCATGATCTCTTTCAATTGAACGAGTAGCAAAAGCGTAACCACCCCGGCCAAGACCGGCCTGACCAGCTTTTCGGCGCGTTGACTCGCGAATCGAGCCCCGAGAAAACCACCAACGATCATTCCGCTGGCCATGACCAACCCCTCTGAAGGATGCACGTATCCCTGCACCCCGTACGATACCAGCGCTACGGCTGCTGAAATGGTATTGGCCAACTTGGAAAGAAGAAGGGCTTCGAATAAGGAGAGCTTTGCCGCCCAGAGCAGACCGAGCAGCATGAATGTGCCACCACCCGGTCCGAAAAATCCATCATAGAAACCCACGATGGCTCCGGTAGTGAACAAGGTACCCAGAGCCTTGCGGCCCATGTGCGATCCGTGTTCTTGCGCTTCCTGAAGAAACACTTTTTTGTTCATCAGCATCCACAAAACGATCGGACAGACCGCAACCAGGAGATAACGGAACCAGATTTTCGGCACGAGTGGCGAACAGAGCGACCCCAGCGCCGAACCGATTCCGATGGCTGTGAGAAACACCACTCCCTTTTTCAGATTCAACGGATGCTTGCGAAGATAAACGAGGAACGCGATCAATGCTCCGGAAGTTCCCACGATCTTGTTCGTGCCGATCGCATGCGCACCGGGTTCGATGGCCCAGGAAAGAACAGGCAAAGTGATCAGACCACCGCCTCCGGCAATGGAATCGATGGCACCTGCAATGAATCCGGCAACTGACAGCAGCATTTCCTTCATGATCACTCCCTCAATTCACAACGACTGGGAAAGTATTTTTCCAGGATATAAGGCGGATAGAACCCCTTCCATGCCGGAGAAAGGACCTCACGGACATACCGGCTGGCGCGGAAACCCCGGCCCATGGCGATCCAGAACCGCACTCCGTTCACTTCCTTTTCCAGAATACGATGGTCCTCGAAAAACGGGTTCCACCGATACTCCTGAATGGGTGACTTTGAAATCATGGCCAGGTTTTTACCTTCAAAATCGAGAAAATCGACGGTCCAGTCAAAGACTCTTCCGAAACGGGAACCACTGCCCCAGACGGTGACCGGCGGAATGATCAATCCGGCACCGATTTGATTTTTCCTGAAGAACCGATGCAATTCCTGATCCAGTACGCTGGCCTGACTGTAACCGTCCGTCACCACGAGATCCGTCTCACCCCAGGAGGAGGTGTTCAGCTCGGATGCGATTTTCTCGGAATACTCGGATCCGTTGAAGGCGATCTGATAATCGAGTCCGAAGCGATCCTTGGTCCACTTCTGGATTGTCGAATCCGGAAAGAAAAGTGTAATGGCGACGATCATGGCGAGCGCATAAGTCCAATACAACATCTTTCGCAGCTTCTGCTGCAATTCCTCGACCGGATAGCGAAGACCGATCCACATCATGAAAAACGGAAGATACGGGAAGTACCAGTGCAATCCCTGTCCCCTGCCCATCAGTGCCGTGATGGCGAATATAGAAATCGGAATCAACCACATTCCGAGAACAAAGGATTCAAGCGACGAACGGGAGATGAACCACTTGCGGACGGGATTGCGGAAAAGATCGAACCAGAATACCGGAGTCACGATCAGCGAGAGATAAAGAACGAACAATCCGAACGTTTTCCAGACGGGTCCTTCATCCACTTGCTGACGAGATACCAAGTTGAAGACAAAGTTCGCCCAACAGTGATTGGCGTTCCAATGAAGATGTTGAATCAGGAATGGAAGGACACCGAGAATGAACCAAACCATTCCGAGATATGATCGCTGGCCTTTTTTACGGGTGAAATTCCAGATCAGATAGAATGGCAGGGTGAACACGGCAAAATACTTGGAGAGAAATGCGGCTCCCCACAGGACACCGGAGAAAAGGAATTCCTTCCATGGTTTCTCGACCTGATAGGCACGGTGAAACAGGAGCGCCGACAGGAACGTGAACAACATCAACAACACATCATGGGAAACCAGAACCGCCAGAAAGGGAAGAGGTGAAAACGCGTAAAGCAGGGCAACCGTCAACGACTTCGCCCGCGAAGTGCTCACTGCAAGCCATTCCCGCATCGCGAAAGCAACGGCCACGAGCGAAAGGAGGTTCGGTATTCTGAGCCAGAACGGATGGCTGGAGAAAAACGTGAAAAAGCGTTCCCACCATCCGATCATGGGCGGCAGATCGTAGTAACCACCGGCAAAATGACGGCCCCAATAAAAATAGTAGGCCTCGTCACCGAAAACAGGAAACTCGGATTGAAAGTAAAAACGGAGAAGGATCAGGAAAACCAGCGGAAGAACCAATGCCTGATGAAGGGTTCTGGGCGCTGAGGTCATTCCCTTAATCCACCTTGAGAACAGCGAGGAAGGCTTCTTGAGGAATTTCGACGCTTCCGACTTGCTTCATGCGCTTCTTACCCTCTTTTTGTTTTTCGAGGAGTTTGCGCTTACGGGAAATGTCACCGCCGTAACACTTTGAAGTCACGTCTTTGCGATAAGCAGAGATGGTTTCACGGGCGATGATTTTTGATCCGATGGCCGCCTGGATATTGATCTGGAACATCTGGCGCTCGATCAGTTCTTTCAGTTTCTTCACCAATTCACGGCCTTTGTAATAAGACTTCTCTTTGTGAATGATCAACGAGAGCGCATCCAAGGGTTCATCATTGATGAGGACATCCATCTTCACCAGTTCGGATGGACGATAATCGAGAAGGGCGTAATCCATGGACGCATAACCACGGGTCGAACTCTTCAACTTGTCATAGAAATCAAAAACCATTTCAGCAAGTGGAAGCTGATAGGTCAGGGTCACACGCTCTGAAGTGGTGTAATCCAACTTTTCCTGAATCCCACGGCGCTCGTTACAAAGAGCCATCACGACACCGACGAATTCGGTAGGCATGTGCAAACTCAGTCGGACGTACGGCTCTTCGATGGTTTCGATCTTGATCGGGTCCGGAAGCTTTGCCGGGTTTTCAATCATGGAAACTTCGCCATCCACAGTGGTCACTTTATAAACCACGGACGGTGCTGTCGTAATGATGTTAAGCCCGTATTCACGCTCCAAGCGTTCTTGAACCACGTCCATATGAAGGAGGCCCAAGAATCCGCATCGGAATCCGAAACCGAGCGCGGTAGATGTTTCCGGCTCGAACTGAATCGCAGAGTCGTTCAATTGCAACTTCTCGAGTGATTCCTTGAGATCGTGATAATCGTCGGTTTCAACGGGATAGACACCGCAAAACACCATCGGTTTTGCTTCGCTGAATCCGGAGAGTGGTTCGGTCGCAAGATTAGCCGCATCCATGATGGTGTCGCCCACCTTCATGTCGCGTACGTCTTTGATTCCGCAAATGATGGCGCCCACTTCCCCGCTGTTAATCACATTGGTATCGGTATACTTCGGTGTGAAGACGCCGACTTTTTGAACTTCGTATTCCTTGTTCACGTGGTGAAGCTTGATCTTCATTCCCGGCTTCAACTGACCGTCGAAAACACGGCAAAGGGCAATCACCCCTTGATACTGATCAAACCAGCTATCAAAAATCAACGCACGCAATGGGGAATTATCATCATCCTTAGGACCCGGTATGAAATTCACGATTCCTTCGAGAATGTCTTCGATTCCAATTCCGGCTTTGGCACTACAGGGAATGGCGCGGGAGCTATCGATCAAACCGATGGTGTCGTCGATTTCCTTTTTCGCCTTTTCAACATCGGCAGATGGAAGATCGATCTTGTTGATCACCGGGAACACTTCCAGATTGTTTTCGAGAGCCAGAAATACGTTTGCCAGTGTCTGCGCTTCCACCCCTTGAGTGGCATCCACCACCAGAATCGCGCCTTCACACGCAGCCAAGGAACGGGAAACTTCATACGTGAAATCCACGTGGCCCGGAGTATCGATCAAATTGAGAATATAGTCCTGACCATCTTTTGCTTTGTACTTCAAGCGCACACTCTGCGCCTTGATGGTAATCCCGCGCTCCCGCTCGATATCCATATTGTCGAGGTACTGGGCTTCCATGTTTCGTTGTGCCACTGTACCGGTTTTTTCGAGAAGGCGGTCGGCCAGGGTGGATTTACCGTGATCGATATGCGCGATAATGCAAAAGTTGCGAATATTCTTAGACATAATTGATCCTTGCAATCTATCACGTCCCCGCTCCTTTCCCAAGAAAAGAGAGGGTCACCGCCAAGAAAACACCGCAAAAAAACAATGGATTACCGAATGGTCCGCGCATTACAATGGAAGAAGGCAGGAGGCCGAAAATCATGAATAAAGTATGGGGAATCATTGGAATCAGTTTACTTATGACCGGGTGCGCATCTTTTTACGGAATCGAAAAAGAGCAAAACCTCTCCAAAGTGACGGCTGGCATGAAGCAGTCCAAGGTGCTCTTTTACCTGGGCACGCCCGACTCCGTCGCCCAAACTTCCCCGAGCGAAGACCAGTGGTTTTATCGTTTCAAAACCTCAGAAAAAAAAGGCCAATCAATGGTTTTCCGTTTTGAAAACGGTGCCTTGGTTGACTTTGGATCCCAAGACGGACGCGAGCCGGCATCCGCTGTGGAAAATCGCGTTTCAGGAAATTGTACCAAACGCGTGCTTCCGGATGTACAATTGCAACCGCTTTGTCTTCGTTAATTGTCACCATTCATGATGTCGCCCGTGGAGGATCCGGTGTTGCCCGAATCGATTCGGGTGAAATCGTATTCGTTCCGTTCACTGCGCCAGGCGATGTCGTCTCCGTCCGGATCATCGAAAAGAAGAAAAACTACTCCCAAGGCGAACTGATCGAAGTCCTCGAACCCTCACCGCAAAGAGTAAAACCTCTCTGTCCGGTTTTTGGAAAATGCGGAGGCTGCTCTTGGCAGCACCTACCGTATGAAACCCAATTCGAGATCAAAAAAAGCGGGGTTCTTCATGCCCTCAAAAGAGCGGGAGTGGATGCGACCTCGATTCCGGTAGACGAACTTCCCGCCGCCTCTCCTTTTTTCTATCGGAACCGGATCCAACTCCGTGGCAATCCCCAAGACGGTAGCCTTGGTTTTCATGAACGCGACTCCTCACGCCTGATTCCGATCACGGACTGCAAAATCGCGCGCAAAGAAATCAACGATGCTCTCCCCGCCATCCGTGAAGAGGGTTTGCAATTGGACCGAGAATTCAAAGTGGAAGTCGAAGTCACGGAAAAGGGAGAAGTCCGCTCGGCCTGGAATCGCAAGCATGCCGCCTTCGGTTTTCGTCAGGTCAACGACGAGCAGAATCTTGCCCTGCAAAATTGGGTACAGGAACACATCGATTCGGGAGACACCCTTCTGGACCTTTACGGGGGTTCGGGAAATCTCAGCCGGAACCTGGTAGACCGCTTCCGGAAAATCGAGTGCGTGGATGTCGGAACGCCGAAACAAAAACCCAGCGAACTTCCGGATCATTTCCAGTTTCACCGATCCGGCGTGGCAGAATGGATGGAACGAACTTCTGGCGATCCGGAGCGGATCACCCAAGTGGTTCTGGACCCACCGCGCGAAGGACTCGGTGCCGATTTCGCTCGAATCGAATCTAATTTGAGGAAAAAGTTCAACCCCGAAACGCTGATCCTGGTCGGATGTGATCCGGACGCATTCGCCCGCGACGCATACCGTTTTACACAACGGGGCTTTAGCTTGGTAAAACTGGGCGTTCTCGATCTTTTTCCACAGACTCCTCACGTGGAATCGCTTGCAGTTTTAAAACGTTCAACGCTAAGATAAAGGGCAATGAAAACCTTCTCTTACTGGATCGCCTGTTCTGTTTTTCTACTGGCCTCTTGCTCCACTTCCACCAAGAAATCCATGACCAATGATGAGCTCGCCCGACTTTATCTGGATTCGGCGAACACGGCGCTGATCGAAGGTGATCCGACGGCAGCCCTCACCCATCTTCAACAAGCGGTGAAACTGAATCCGAAGATGCACGAGATTCACTATCTTTACAGTCTCAGCTACTACCGCAAGGGCGAATTGGATCGCGCGATCCAATCCGCAAAAAAGACGATCGAACTTGCACCCGATTTCACGCCGGTGAAAAACACCCTCGGCCGTCTCTATCTGGAAAAAGGAAACCTTGAACTCGCAGAGAAACCCTTGCTGGAAGCGGCTGCCGACCTGACTAATCGGGAGGCTTATCTCGCGAAGACCAACCTCGGTTTGCTCCACTCCAAAAAGAAGAACTCGCACGAATCGGAACGGTGGTATTCAAAGGCGATCCTTGACGGTGGAAACGCGGCCTGCATGGCATCCTACTACCGCGGTGAGATCCATCTTTCCCGAAACGACCTGGAAAAGGCGCATGATGACTTCAAGCGCGCTTCGAAATACAACTGCTCCGGCTTCACCGATGCCCATCTCGCCGTCGGAAAGACCCTGATGATGATGAAAAAGAACCAGCAAGCCCGCGCGAAATTCATCGAAGTCCAGCAATTGTTTCCATCCACCAATGCAGCTGAAAAAGCGAATCAGTACCTGAAGGAAATCCAGTGACACTCGGCCAACTCCTGAAAGACAGAAGAAACGAACTCGGAAAGAGCATCGAACAGATTTCCACCGCCACCCGCATTCATGTCAGGGTGCTGAAAGCCTTGGAAGAAGATCAGTACGCACAACTTCCGGCAAGAACGTTCACCCGCGGCTTCATCATCACCTATTGCAAGGCACTTCAACTGGATGCCGATGACATCATGAAGAGCTATCACGATTTCCTCGAGTCCAAGTTCTCGGAAAGACCCGAAAAGGACCAAGGGCATCATGGGTATGCCTTTGAAACCTCAGAGAACGAACAAAAGAACAAGGGTCTGATCATCGTGGCATCGATCGCTGCATTCTTTGCGATCCTGACTCTCTTGTTCTTCAAACCGCAAAACCACAAGCATCGCGAAAAACACAAGGAACTCATCGCTGAGGAAGTGGAAATGGCTGCCGCGGAGGCACAACTGAAAGCAGCGTCGGACGCAGCTCTGCAGGGAACGGCAAGCCCGACAGCCAACAGCACCGCCACTCCCGCAGTGGCAGCCGGTACTGCCACTCCCGCACAGGCAATCATAGCCACTGCTGTGCCGGTCTCTTCGCCAGTCACGACGATTTTGTCCACGCCTGCACCGGAAACAATCGCGCTAGCTTCTCCCACGCCCTCTCCTGCAGATGCAATGAACAAGGGCGACCTGATTCCTGTCGAGGCAGTAGGCGTGAAAGTGAATTTTCAGGCACTGGAAGACGTGATCATCCGCTATCGGTCAGATGACCGCCCCCTGTCCGGACTCAACCTGCGAAAAGACAAACAACTGGTCATCAAAGCCACGGGTGAAATCCTGTTTGAAACGAGCAATCCGGAAAAACTGAAAGTGAAAATCAGTTACAAGAATAAGCCTGGAACAAGCTATGAACCCCTCAAAGAAGGCCGGCTTAAACTCAAATCCGATGGTACCCGCACTTCGCTTTCAGCGGGGACGAATTGACGCTTTTACGCGTTTCTTAGATTAATTTTCTAAGGACTTCTCTACCCCAAAACATGTCTTAGATATTCTTATGGGAAAAGAGTTTTTAAAGAAAAGTTATCCACCAAATAATTGAAGTTATCCACCAGACTTAAGCCAATGTTTTCAATAGATATTTTTGCTTATATTTTCCATTTTTGGGTGTTGTTTTATTTTTTATCCACAAACAAACGAATTTCTCGATATTTTATGGGTTTTTTTTAACAGATCCAGAAAACCGTCTGAATTTTGTCGCAATTTTTTGGGAATTATCGACGTTTTTTAAACAAGTACCCTTCGTAAGGATAAGAAAACCGGCAAGCATCTTCTCCCATCCACTTCATCAATGCATGCTTCAACTCCAAGCGCTTGGTTGCACGAACCTCACTCGGGAGCGATTGCTCAAAATGCTGATAGCGTGACTGCGATGCCACCACTCCGACCAACTCTTCCACATCGTGGGGCCGCTCGTCCGTCATGGATAGGGATGCAACCTGGGAATAGCATGGATGACTGCGCCAGCACTCGGTCAACTTCGTCAATGTTCCTCGTGGCACCTGGGTGGCCGGCTTCCATAAAGAATTGAACTGACTGCGAATCCACTCGTTCAATGCCGGATGATCGATCGATCGAGGAAACTGATATTCGAAAATATGAACCCCTCCTCCGGGAACCAGAAGCCGATCGACCTCTTTCACCGATTCCGGCTGTCTCATCCAGTGCCATGCCGAACCGACCATGACGAGATCAAACGAAGCGTCCGGATAGGGAATCCACTCGGAAGGTGCGACCATTACGGCTTTCACCCGCTTCTCGTCTGCAAATTCCTTGCGGGCCACTTCGAGCATTTGCGAATCGACATCAACCAGATGGAGCTCAAGTGGTATAGGAAATGCATTCAGAAAGGATCTCGACACCAGACCAGTACCACAGCCAAGGTCCAACACACGAAGCGGCCGCTGGATTTCGAGCGCAGTGAAAAAGGGTCGCGTTGCTTCGAATATCCTCAAGGGGTATCCGTAACGATAGAGAACGTATTCGGGTGATGAAAAAAGGGAGGGATTCACAGACTCACCACGTTGCGCGCTTATACGCGAATCCACCCACAAGGAGGATCAGCAGATTCGGAATCTGAAGTGAAAACCAAGCCGGCAGAACACCGTGATCGCTGAGCCAAATGGTGCTCACCTGGATTTGCCAGTAAAGGGCCATGGTGATGAACGCGATCAGCAGAACACTCGCGCGGGTCCCACGGGTGCGGACCGTGCCGAAGCCGATCCCGAGAAAAACAAACATCAGCGGAGCAAATGCCACTGCAATCCGTCGCCAGTATTCGGTCTCCAGTTCACGTTTTTCATTTTCGGAAAGATCGGTCCGACTCCGCTTGGTCTGCAAGTCTCCGATGCTCAGCATTTTCGGACGATAGCCGAACTTCCCAGTCGAATCCGGAATATCGAAATAGATCTGATAAGTGTCAAAATTGGCCAGACTATAGGAGCTCTTTTGGACATCGCTCTGGTGGATGCTGCCATTCTGCAATTGCAAAACCACTCCCCCCAGATCGTCCTCACCGGATTGCACACGGATCATTTCTCCGTTCTTTGCGATCACGGTCAACGGATGCTTCTGGTCACGCTCGTCGAAAATGAATACCTTTTCCATCTTGCCGATCCGATGATTGACCCGCTCGGTGAACAGGATCAAATTGAAGAATCCCGAGGAAAAAGTCCCCTCACTGATGGAGCTCATGAATTTGCGGTTACCGATTTTCATCAGAATCTGGCGAGAGGCCACTTCCGACCAAGGAGCCCAATTCAAGTTGAGAAACAAAGACAACAGGGAAACCACGCCGGCCAGTGCAAATACCGGCTTCGAAATCGAAGAAAGGCTCATGCCCCCGGCCTTCATCGCCACGATCTCACTGTCACCGGAAAGACGGGAAAATGCGAACAACACTCCGAGAAGAAAAGCCAATGGCAGTCCCAAGGGGAGAAAATTCAGGATCAACGTCCCCAGCAACTTCAGCACCAGATTCATGGGAGCGTTATTGACGATCAACTCCTCGGCAAGCCGGAGCATTTGGAACAGGAGAAAGACGAACGCAAAGAAGAACACGCCTCCGAGAAAGGGGTTCAGGACTTCCTTGAAGACATAGAGCTGGATCTTCTTAATACGCATTCTTGTTGATGAACCCCTTGAATACGGTCAAAAACAGGATTTTGATATCCAACCACGGCGACCAGTTGCGGATGTAATAGAGATCGCATTCGATGCGTTTTTCGAGCGAGGTGTCCCCGCGCCATCCATTGATCTGGGCCCAACCCGTGATTCCGGATTTGACCTTGTGGCGAAGCATGTAGTTCGGAATCTGATTGCGGAACTGATTCACGAACACCGGTCGCTCCGGTCGTGGCCCCACCAAGGACATATCCCCCACCAACACATTCCAGAGTTGAGGAAGTTCATCGATACTGGTCGAGCGCAGGAAAGTTCCGATCGGCGTGCGACGATCGTCGTTTTTCACCGCCCACACCGCACCGGTTTTGTCTTCGGCATCGATCCGCATGGAACGGAACTTCAGCATTCCGAACGTTTTTCCATCGATTCCCATGCGTTCCTGGCGATAAAGCACCGGGCCTTTGGAGGTGAGCTTCACCAACAGACCAATCACCAACAGCAACGGCAACAAAACCAACAAACCGAAAAAACTCATCCCGAAATCAAAACCGCGCTTCATCCAGGACTGATAGCCGAACAAGGGGGACTGATTCAATTGCACCAACGGCAAGCCCTCGAAGGAATCCACTTCCGCACCGAGCGCCAGATAATCGCTGTAATCCGGAATGATCTGCAGGTCGATCATTTCGTCCTTAAGCGCACGGATCAGGGCATCCATCCGATGCATCTCAAGTTGAGATAGGGAAACCAACACCATTTTAGCCTGATCGCGGCGAATCCATTCGAGGACTTGGTCACTGTTTTCAGGCGGCAACACACGAGTCAGCTCGATGCCCAACTCCGGGTAACGGGAAAGCTTCCCGAGCATCTCATGGAGGGCCTTGGTGTTTCCGATCGCAATCAGTTTGGAATTCAGGATCCCCTTCCGATTCAGTTCACGCAGGATTTTTCTGGAAATCACCCGGAACAACCAGGATCCAAAAAGGACCAGCACCCCGAACACCAGGATCACTCCTCGGGAGAACCGGAACGTGGTGATGAAATAAGAAAGGGCCGTAAAAAGAACCAGAATCGCGAAATGAGCTCGAATCAAGGTGTAAATCTCGGTCGAACGACGCAAAATCCGCTCGTAGCGGTAAACTCCGAAGAACTGGAATCCCGCTCCCCAGAGCACCAAAACCATGGGAATCAACCCATGATAATAGGTGATTTCAGGAAGCTCTCCGAATGACACGAAACGAAAATAATTGAAGCGGATGGGATAAGCCGCGAGCCAGCTGATCAAAACGATGATGAGGTCTGCGATGCGCGTCATAACCCCGGCTGAGCTTTGATATCTTTTAATCATTCGATTGAAATTTTAACTGATTCTTCAATTAAAAAACAGTGGTATAGTGCTAGGTCTATGAAAAACAAAATGATTCATGACCTGTTTGGCCTCTCCCATTCCAAATCATTCGAAGGCGACACCCTGCTTTCTCTTCATTATCAAAACGACAAAAAGGAGCTGGCACTGACGTCTCAGTCTCCGACCGAACTTCACGATCTGCACAAGCACGGGGTTTTCACCGGAGCATCAAAATCCGCATCTTTCATCCGCGGCTCCTACATCGAAAAAATCAATCTGATGTTTGTCGGCCTGGGCAGCAAGAAGGAATCCTCTTTTGAAACCGCTCGACAAGCCGGCGCAATCGCCTACGGAAAAGTCTCCGCTGAAAAAGTGAAAAACCTGGGCATTGACGTGGACTCCCTGTTCAAAGCTGCGGGCAAGGACCAAACCGCTGGAGTGCTGTGCGCCTTCCTCGAAGGTTTCTATCTCGCGTCCTATTCATACGACAAACATAAGTCCACACCGAAGAACAACCAGAAGCTTCAATCCGTCACGCTCGTATCCTCGGACAAGAAAAATGACCCTTGGCTTGCTGAATTGACTCACAAGGTTTTGGTTACCGTGGATTGCACTTTCCTGACCCGCGATCTCGCGAACGAACCTTCCAACTTCGGCACTCCGGAATTCTATGCAAAAACCGTTGAAAAACTCTGTAAAGACTACGGCCTGAAATGCAAAGTGATGGACGAAGCGGCTTGCAAAAAAGAGAACATGCATTTGTTCCTGAGCGTGGGCAACGGATCCACTCGTGAATCCTATGCGGTGATCATGGAGTATACGCCGAAAACCGGCGCGAAAACCGCAAAAACACTTTCACTCGTGGGCAAAGGTGTGACGTTTGATTCCGGCGGGATCTCGATCAAGCCTTCCATGAAAATGGAAGACATGAAAATGGACATGACCGGTGCTGCAACCGTGATCGGCGCAACCCTGATGGCCGCACGCTTGGATGCAAATCACAAAATCGTCAGCGTTCTCGGCTTCTGTGAAAACATGCCGGGCAACAACGCCACCCAACCGGGCAACGTGATCACCACTCGCAGTGGCAAAACCGTTGAAATCATCAACACCGATGCGGAAGGCCGCTTGGTTTTGGCTGACATCCTGGATCTTGCACAAGATTACAAACCGGAAGTCGTGGTCAACACGGCAACCCTGACCGGTGCCAGCACGGTTGCTCTTGGAAAATTGGCCAGCGCTTGGTTCTCGAATGATGACAAACTGACCAAACAATTCCTCGATGCCAGCTGCAAAACCGAAGAGCGCATCTGGCAATTGCCATTGTGGGATGAATACTTTGAAGATCTGAAAACCCCTTGGGCGGACATGGCCAACAGTGCGAATGATCCTGCCGGCGGAACCATCCGCGGAGCGATCTTCCTCAAGCAATTCATCCGCCCAGGACAGAAGTGGGCTCACTTGGATCTGGCGAATCGCGCCTATGACCAAGGATTCCTTCCTTACAATCCACGCAAAGGGTCTTGTGGCGTTTATGTTCGCACCTTTGCTGAATTCGTATTGAACTACAAATAATCCGCTCGCGAGGTTTTATGGCACAGTTGAAAGTATCGGACATTGCAAAAAACATCCCTGAATTCGACGGGAAAACCGTCACTCTCAAGGGCTGGGTTTACAACAAACGTTCATCGGGGAAAATCAAGTTCCTGATGTTCCGCGATGGTAGCGGTTTGATTCAGACCGTGATCATCAAGGGCGAGTGTGATGATGCGACCTTCGACCTGTTTGAAAAAATCGGTCAGGAGTCCTCCGTGGTCGTTACCGGCAAGGTGCGTGCCGAAGCGCGGGCGAAACTCGGTTTTGAGATCACTGTTCTCAACGTCGAACCGGTGCAGATCGCGGAGAACTATCCGGTCAGTCACAAAGAACACGGCGTGGAATTCCTGATGGACAACCGCCATCTCTGGATTCGCAGTCAGAAACAATGGGCCGCACTTCGTGTGCGTTCTGAGATCTTCTTCGCGATCCAGGATTTCTTCCGTCAGCGCGGCTTCACCCGATTCGATCCACCGATCCTGACGCCGACTTCTTGCGAAGGCACGTCTACATTGTTTTCAACTCCTTACTTCGAAGAAAAAGCCTACCTGAGCCAATCCGGTCAGCTTTACGGTGAAGCCGGCGCATTCGCGTTGGGTAACATTTATACTTTCGGACCCACTTTCCGTGCCGAGAAATCCAAAACCCGTAAACACCTTACCGAGTTCTGGATGGTTGAGCCGGAAATGACTTACGCAACCCTGGATGATGTCATGGATCTGGGTGAATCATTTGTGAAACACATCGTGAGTCACTGCTTGGAAAATTGCCAAAAAGAACTCGTGATCCTCGAGCGCAATCAGGACGAGCTGAAGAAAATCATCTCTGGCCCGTTCCCGCGCATCAGTTATGACGAATCGTTGAAGATTCTTGAAAAACGCGGCCTTTCGATTCCTTGGGGTGAAGACTTCGGTGCTCCACACGAGACCGCGCTCGGTGATGAGTTCGGAATGCCGGTGTTCGTTCACCACTTCCCTTCCCAGATCAAGTCGTTCTACTTCAAGAATGCGGATGATCCAAACGGTGGCGGTGTCGATCACGATGGCAAATACGCACTCGGTGCGGACCTCATCGCTCCGTTCGGTTACGGTGAGATCATCGGCGGTGGCCAACGTGAAGACAAAGTCGAAATTCTTGAGCGAAGAATCAAAGAGCACAACCTGAAAGTCGAAGACTATTCCTGGTATCTCGATCTTCGTCGTTATGGAAGCGTACCTCACGGTGGTTTCGGACTGGGCGCTGAACGCACGGTTGCCTGGATCACCGGAGTGGAACACGTGCGTGAGACCATTCCGTTCCCACGCATGATCAACACCCTGAAACCATAATTCCTCATGAGCAGTACCGGGAAAGTAGACCCGATTTTTCATATTGTTCTGATCGAGCCCGAGATTCCGCAGAATACGGGCACGATCGGAAGGATGTGCCTTGCGGTCGGTGCTCAACTGCATCTGATCAAACCCCTTGCTTTCGATATCGACGAAAAAGCGGTTCGCCGTGCGGGATTGGATTACTGGAAATTCCTGCAGCTGGAAGTGCATGAGTCGATCGAAGACTTTTTCAAAACCGTTCCGACCGATGCGCAGCTGGTGATGGTGGAAACCCGCCAGGATCGCACCATCTATGATGTGGAATTCAAACGCGGTTGTTATCTTTTTTTCGGAAAAGAAACGACCGGCATTCCCAAACCTGTTCTGGAGAAATACGCCGAACACATTGCCAGCATTCCGATGTTCGATGAACGAGTCCGATCACTCAATCTTTCGAACTGTGCCAGCATCGTTGCCTACGAGGCGATCCGACAAATCAAAGGACTCTAAGTCCCTACCCCTGATAAAATACACAAACATTATTCAATTCAGCAACTTGCCTGAATCGACAATTTCATGACACTTTTCGCTAAAGTTTTGGCGCTCACTCTCCGATCTGTATGGCGAGGGGAAATTGACGGTACAGCATACAGCCAATCTTCTCTTGTTCGTCGGGCCAGGTACAGCATACAGGGTCAGGCGGGCTAACCAATAACACCGCCCCTTAAAAAAGGGCAAAGCCTATGAGGAGATAGTATGGGTTTACGTATTAATACCAACGTGCAGTCAATCACTGCACAACGCCAGTTGGGCGTTTCCAACCTGAACCAGAACAAGAGCTTGGAAAAGCTCGCATCTGGTACCCGAATCGCAAGAGCTGCAGATGATGCTGCAGGTTTGGCGATCTCGGAAAAAATGCGCGCGGACATCCGCTCCTTGCGCCAAGACAACCGCAACGCGAACGATGGTATTTCCATGGTTCAGGTAGCGGAAGGTGGAATGAACGAAGTGGGCAACATCCTGACTCGCTTCCGCGAACTGTCCATCCAGGCAGCTTCGGACACCATCGGCGATAAGGAAAGAGGCTTCATCAACAAAGAAGTCACTCAACTTCGCGGTGAAATCGACCGTATTGCGGCTTCTACCGAATTCAACGGTAGAAAACTTCTTGCCGGTCAAGGTGACTCTCTTGAAATCCAAGTGGGTCTGAACAACTCACCGGAGAACGATCGTTTCCGTTACGACGTTCAAAAACTGACCACCACTGCCGATTCCCTCGGCGTGTCGGACATCAACACTGAATCCAAGGAAGCTGCGCAAGAAAACCTTGCGAAGATCGACTCTGCGATTCAGAAACTCTCTGAAAACCGCTCTGAAGTGGGCGCGCTTCAGAACCGTTTGCAATCCAGTATTGCGAACATCAACGTGTACGATGAAAACTTGAGTGCAGCTCGCAGCCGTATCTACGACGTAGACATGGCAACCGAAACCTCTGAATTGACCAAGTCAAACATCTTGACTCAATCCGGTGTATCGGTCCTCAGTCAAGCGAACCAAAACTCAATGTCAGCTCTCAAGTTGCTGAGCTAATAGCTTCAGCAACCCATCCACTCAACTGGGACCCGGAGCCTGGGGACTTAAAACGCCTCCCAGGCTCCCTTTTTTCGGTCTGAGGACGCATCTTGGTGGTCGGGACAGCGTCACGGAATGAGCCATTCGAATCTTGTTTTCTGACTTAACTACACGAATTTATTAATTAAATAAAAAAATACTATTTTGGTCAACTTTTTTGATGCATTCCGTTAATTGTTAACGTATACTCATTTTTGAGGGCGTAAACAAAGTCTCGGGTCCTTGGGGGAACCGGGCACGTAATAAACGGGTGCAGCGAATTGGCGAAGGGGCCAAATTAGTATGGGCTTGAGAATTAGCACAAACATTGCTGCGATGGGAGCACAACGAAACCTATCATCTCAAACAATTGATCAGGCGAAAGCATTCAATCGTTTGTCTTCGGGTAACCGAATTACTTCTGCGGGTGACGATGCCGCGGGATTATCCATCAGTGAAAACTTGAAAGCGCAAATCCGCTCGATGAGACAAGCGGAACGCAACGCCAACGACGGAATCTCGTTCGTACAAGTGGCAGAGGGCGGACTTTCCGAAGTCGGCAACATCCTGACTCGCTTACGTGAACTCTCCATCCAGGCGGCTTCCGATACCATCGGTGATCGCGAGCGCGGATTCATTGATAAAGAATACCAAAGCCTGAAACAGGAAATCGATCGGATCGCAAACTCCACCAACTTCAACGGCACACCGTTGCTGAATGGACAATCCAAGAAAGACGTCTTGGAAATCCAAGTAGGTGCAAGAAACAACGATGCGGATCGAATTAAGTTCCAAGTAAGCGAGTACGATGTCCGTACCGACAAAATTGGAATCGATGGAATCAACTCAAACACCATCGACTCCGCAAGGGAATCGATCGATAAGATCGATGAAGCCATCGCACGGATCACCGGATCAAGAGCCGGCCTGGGGGCGATGCAGAACAAATTGCAATCCACGGTGAACACCATCGGTATTGCAAAAGAGAACCTGGCGGCTGCACGTTCGCGGATCGCCGACACTGACATCGCTGAGGATGCGACCATGCTGACTCAGAAGATGATTCTGCAACAAGCGGGTACCGCTGTACTTGCACAGGCAAATCAGGCGCCACAACTGGCACTGAAACTGCTCTGATCTCCTGATATTCCAACATTCCAGCAATAGACCGCAGCAACCCCATACTGGATAACCGTTGGTGTCAGGAATAGTCCTGGCACCAACGGTTTTTTCAAAAATGGATCAGTATTTTCCGTCTCGGATTGCACGGAACAGGTTTTATTCAATGGAACCATCGAGAAATTCGATGCCCCCGAAAACGGATGGCATCGTTTTTCAATTTGTCGGCTGAATCATTCCCTGATCTGATCAGTGTTTCGATCTGGAATGAATTGGAACATGGATTCAGTGAGTTTTTTTACCAGCTTGATTTCTTTCAACTGAATCGTCGTTTCATTTCCGCTGGTGTGGACCAACGAGACCTTTTCGATTTTACGGGATTGCGGATTAATGGTGACTTCGGCAGCCTTTACGTCCCCTGCTTCATCCACTGACGGACTCAGAAGGAAAACATTCTCGGCTTTTTTCTGAATCGTGGTTTTGGAACCGGAAAAATCAAACGAACCGCTCAGAAGCGCATTCAAGAACTTGGTCTGCACTTGCGCAGACTTTTTAATGATCACTTGGCCACGGTCACCCTTTTCAAAAGGCGGAGTATAGAACCAAAAATATTTCCCATCACTGATCAGGATATTCTGATCGGGCGAGATCGTTTCCCAACGGAGCTTGTTCGGATGCTTGATCCAGATTTTCCCTTGGGATTTTTTTTCAGTCTTGGTCGACTTGATACTCGTGACCTGATCAAATTCAGCCTCGATTCCAGCTGATTTCTTGTACTCTTTTTGAACCTGCTCCAGCAAAACGGGCAAAGCCGCTTGCGCTTGCGCGCAAACGGCCGTGCTCAGAATCATCGGGACAATCAGCTTATTGAAGCTGGATGGAAACCATTCTGGAAACACCTGGCTCCTCCATGGTCACGCCATAGAGAGTATCATTCAGCTCCATGGTCTTCTTGTTGTGGGTCACGAGAATGAACTGTGACTTCGCCGACATCTCACGAACGAGTGCGTTGAACTTACCGATGTTGGAATCATCGAGTGGCGCATCGACCTCGTCGAGAATACAGAACGGAGATGGCTTCACCATGAAGATCGCGAAAATCATCGACAGCGCCGTCAACGCTTTTTCCCCACCCGAAAGAAGAGTCATGTTCGAGATCTTCTTTCCAGGAGGTTGAGCAAGAATGTCGACACCGGCTTCGAGAATGTCAGTTGAACCTTCCGGATACACGAGAGTCAGGGATGCCTGACCGCCACCGAAGATGATCGGGAAGAGTTTTTCGAAGCGAGTGGAAATCGCCTCGAACGCCTTGTGGAAGCGTTCTTCCGAAGTCTTGTTGATGTGTTCAATCGCGTCGTTGAGATTCTGGATTGAAGTCTCGAGGTCGAGTTTTTCCTTGAAGAGATACTCGTGGCGCTTTTGCATATCTTCGTACTCTTCTACCGCCATGGTATTCACTTCACCCAAGCGACGGATACGGTCACGCAGTGATTCGACTTCTTCATGCAGGGCTTTTTCGTCCGCTTCGGACATTTCGATGGTCACGACCGGATCGGTCATCTCTTCCTGCATGTTGGTTCCGGAAGTCTGCTCAAGGCAACCCACACCGTACTTGTCTTCCATGTTCGCCTTCAAGTGATTGAGGTCACTCATTGCGCGCTCGAGGTCGATCGTGAACTGGTTCATCACCTGGTTCTTTTCCTCGTTCATCTTGTGCAACTCACGCATGCGTTCCATGTTGGTGCTGACCAGCGTGTTCGCCTGTTCGAGACGATCGCGGATCACGGAAAGCTCTTCGCGCTTGTCACCCAAATTGCGGGTGATGCGGGAGATCGCTTCTTCGTGCTCCATGTCCCCACCTGAGAATTGGGTGCGATCCTGGTCGAAGGTTTCGAGTAAGCGCTCGACTTCTCCGAAACGACGCTCACGGTCTTGCAAGTAGCGCTGTTCAGTTTCCAGTTCCTTAGCGAGTGAGTTCTTGCGTTCTTTCTCACCGGCTTCCTGGATCTTCAGGGTTTGGCATTCCGTTTCAGCATTGCGAAGGGATTCGTATTTGCCGGAGAGTTCCGCCTCGTGATTCTTGATCCATGAATCCAGCTCATCGCGCTGAGTGGCGATTTCGATCAGGGATTGCTCCAGACCATCGATCTTGCCCATGGCTTCTTGAATCTGGATATTCAGTGTTTCGCGGTCGTCGTTGAAACGGTTCAGACTGCGCTCGAACTCAACTGTTTTGCGCTCAATTTGAATGCGCTCTTTTTCCAGCGATCCGGTTTCGATTTCCAGATCGGACAACGCCGATTGAATCGTCTTCACTTCGACCGACATGGTCTCGACCGATTCTGAAAGTTTCGCTACCAACGCTTCGGCATTCTGGTTTTCGATCTCAGCCGCTTCAACATCGGTTTTCAGTTCGCCGATGATGCGTTTGCGTGCCAGGATCGAACTTGCCTGATCGCTTTCTGCGCTTCCACCAAAGAGCACACCCTGTTTTGCATCGAACCAGATTCCGTTTTTGGTCACGAAACTGATGCCTTCGGACTGATAGGTCTTGATGTCGCCTTCGTTTGGAACTTCTTCCAACACTTCAACGGAAGACACCAGGCACTCGATCAGTTGATGAATGACTTTTGCACTTTCGGAGTTCTGATTCACCGGAGTGATGAACTTCACGAATTTGCGGAGCGGGTTGTAGTTGGCCAGCTCTTTCGCTTCCAGATACGGTACGGTGATCTGGATCGCCGCGCTTCCTTCCTGGTTTTCACGCAGGTAGTGAAGAGCTGCAAAAGCGGTTTCAGAATCCTGGGCATACAGACGTTCGAACGCGTGTCCCAACACCGCTTCGACGGCTTGGTCATAACCGGTCTCAACTTCGATGAAGTCTGAAAGCACGGAGAAATTCTTGCCCTGACCATTCGCCCAGTCGAGAACCTTTTTCGGTCCGTTCGCCATGCCTTCACGTGATTTCTCGAGATCTTCGAGGGACTTCAGGCGGGAACTCAGGGATGCGAGTTTCTTCATCACCTGGTCACGGTTCTGGCGAGCGGTTTTGAACTCGTCTTCCGTGTTCTTCAGCTGATCCTTGATCTCGACGAGCTTCACGCGCATTTCATCGCGGCTTGCGGTTTTCTCTTCGAGTTTAGCGATCAATTCCGCTTTTTCAGCGATCACGGATTCGGATTGCGTCTTCAACTCTTCTTCTTGCTCGACCAAGCGGGCGATTTGCTGCTCGGTTCCCTGGATTCGCTCTTTCAATGCGGCGATCTGGGAATAGCTGGAAGAGGAAGACTGGGTGAGCTCGACGAACTGACGGCGTTTCGCCTCGGCTTCACGCTTGTCGGTGTCGTGCGCATCCCGCAATTCGACCACTTGTTGATTGAGTTCTTCGGCGCGGGCGGAAAGCACTGCAACTTTTTCATCCAGGCTTTCGAAATCCTCACGCTTCACGGCGATCGATTCGCGATAGAGGGAAAGCTCTTCCTCGATTTGTTCTTTCTCGGTATTGAGCTGAACGAGTTGGCGATTCAAGTCTTCCTGGCGCTGGCGAGAAAGATTGAGTGCACTCTGATGGTGATTCAAATCAGCGGCGTAAGTTTCAACTTCGGATTGAACCTGTTCCTGAATTTTGGAATCGGTGAGCTGAACTACGCGCTGGGATTCCAGGTCGATTTCACAACTGGAAAGTTCGGCCTTGAGACCGGTCAGCAAGTGATCGAGGGCCTGACGGTCGTCGATGACTTTTGTGATCTGGCGTTGGAGAACCGCATATTTGCGACGTCCCCAAGTGGTTTCCTTTTCAAGGAGTTCCGTTCGGTATTCCTTGTATTTGCGGGCTTTCTGGGCCTGACGCTCGAGTGATGCGAGAGAACGGTCGATTTCCGCCAACACATCGTTCAAACGAAGAAGGTTCGCGTGCGCGCCTTCGAGTTTTTTGAGGGATTCTTTTTTGCGTTGTTTGTATTTTGCAATGCCGGCCGCATCTTCAATGAGAAGACGACGTTCTTCGGGCTTGGAGTTGACGACCTTGCCGATCTGCCCCTGTTCGATGACCGAGTAACCTTTCGCACCGACACCGGTGTCGAGGAAGAATTCCTGAATGTCTTTCAAGCGGGCTTGAACGCCGTTGATATAGTACTCCCCTTCACCGGTGGCACGGTACACGCGACGGGTGACGGAAATTTCTTTCCTCGTGATGGGGAGTTTTTCTTCGGTGGTCGCGCCCTCGCCGATCTTGTCGGTGTCGACCACATCCTGCTCCAAGACCAAAGTGGCTTCAGCCATTCCGAGTGGAGAATACTTGCTACTTCCCTTGAAGATGATGTCGTCAGAACCACTGGAGCGGATGTGCTTATAGGACTGCTCACCCATGACCCAGAAAAAGGCATCGACGATGTTCGACTTACCAGAACCGTTTGGTCCAACAATACCCGTAATGGGGCGGTCGAAGTAGATGACGGTTTTATCTTTGAAAGACTTAAAGCCTTGAATTTCTAGGCGTTTGATACGCATGGTGTAATCCCCCGATCACAAAAACAAGATGAGTAAATAATTTGACACTGCAGGGGCTTGATTACAAATAAAAAAAGGGCCTGGATTTGGATCCAGGCCCACGATGTCTTTACGACTTCTGTTAGGGGGTTGGGGGTTCAGATCGTCGCCGATATGTATATATTTTTTGGCTCCCTGCCCATTAGCAATCCCGCTGATATATTTACTATTTATTTTTTTCGAGCCCCGACTGGACAACCTGGCCAGGTTCGCCATCGTGGTTCATAGGTTTCACCGATATCCCGTGAGTTCTCCTATGCTTACCCTAGCGTGGGGGCCCCGCGTTGTGGACTTGGTGCTTTTCGTCTTTTGCGTTCTGAGACAGCTCACGTACTGCTTGTTCTCTCATACGTCCTCCTGAATTTAGGTTACTATACCTGATTGTTAAGGTCAACTAATAATTTAAAGAAATCTGTTTATTTTTTTAGCCAATAATTACAGTATTTTGTCATGCCGAGCCTGAGTATCGTCATCCCAGCCTACAATGAAGAGTCGCGGCTACCGCGCACCTTCGACCTCCTTAAGCAAGGGATGGAGGCAGGTGTATTCGCCGAGTTCGATCTCGCCGAAGTCCTGATCGTCGATGATGGTTCGCGAGATCACACCCAAGCGGTTTGCGAACAGCACCGCGCCATTCTTCCACAATTAAAATGTATTCCAGTCAGTCCGAATCAAGGCAAGGGTAACGCCATCCATGTGGGCATAAAGGCATCGGTTGGCGAGTGGATCCTGATTGCCGATGCGGATACAGCCACCCCTTGGGATCAGTTCTTGAAACTTTCGAAACAGGCGATTCAGAATCAAAGTGCGATTGCGATCGGTTCGCGTGATTTGCCCGAAAGTGACGTCCGCACCAAACAATCCTGGATTCGGGAACACATGGGAAAAACCTTCAACGCCATCGTACGGTTGATCACCGGCCTGCCCTTTCACGATACCCAATGCGGCTTCAAGCTGATCGAAAAAAACAAGGTCGCATCCTTCCTGAGCCTTCTGATCGTGAAGCGCTTCGCTTGGGATGTCGAGTTCCTGATGTTCGCCCGTAAAAACAATCTCAAGATCACCGAAGTTCCCGTCACGTGGGAACATCAGGAAGCGAGCAGAGTCCATCCGATCAAGGATGCGTTTGAAATGCTCTGTCGGGTCATTGAAATGAGAATCCGGATTTGAACCGTTCCAAAGTTTTCACGTATCTCGCCTTGATCCTGGTCTTCTCTCTTTGGATCTACTCCCTTTTCCAGGTTCCCACTTTTGATCTCGATGAATCGCTCTATCGCCGTGTTGCCGAGGAAATGAAATGGAATGGCGATTACTGGCATGCCGTCTGGGACGAACGCTCCCTTCACCACAAACCACCGTTTTTTTACTGGTTGATCGTGATTTTCAGCCGCATTTTCGACGGTGCCGAAGCGGGAGTTTCCATTCTTTCCGCTCGATTTCCGAGTTTTCTTGCCACACTGGGAATCCTTTGGTCCCTTTCGCGATTCGCCCCACTCAAAGAGACGATACTGGCATGGGCTTGCCTGTTGTTTCCATTGCTGACTTCGACAGCGGTCCTGTTCGATCCGATCCAGACTCTTTTGCTGATGCCGACCCTTCTGATTCCCCATCGCGCATTTTCAGAGGGAAGAATGATCTTGAAAAAAGAATACCACTGGATGGCGATCAGCCTGTTCGGCGCCACCCTGTTCAAAGGGTTGAACGGACTCATCTTGCCCACTCTGGCGATCGCGCTGCACACACTCGCGTTCCAATGGAAAAATGTTTTTCGGGCAGGCTTGCTCTATCTGAACCATGTATTCTTGCCGGCCCTGACACTGTGTTCGTTGGGCTTTTGGTTCCTCGATTGGAACATCGGTCGACCATTCACGCAGGAATTTTTTCTGGTGCATCACTTCGGCCGCGGAACGCAGGCCATGGAATCGCACGGTGGCCCCTGGTTCTATCACCTGATCACGACCCTCATCGGAGGTGGCTTGCTGATTCCACTTGTTGCGCACCACTGGCTTCGCACCCGTCCGAGTCTTCGCCGTCTCGGATACCCGCTGACTTTCGCAGTGGCCATCATTGTTTTCTTCAGTCTTTCGGCAACCAAACTGCCGCACTATACTTGGCCGATCTGGCCTGCCCTGGTTTTATTTTATTTGGAAATCCGCAAACTGCCGACCGTTACGATGGGTGTGAAATGGGTGGAAGCCTGGAAATTCCTGTTGATTCCGACGCTTGCTCTCGGCATTGCACTTTTCTGGCTGGTGCTCAACCCCGAAGCGATTCCGCAAACGGAACTCACTGACATCGAAGTGCTTCTTCTCAGTGCGGCCGCAACCTTCTGCTCGGTGGTGCCCTTTGTGTTTCAACGGTTTTTGAAACAGCCCGAGTATCTTGCCTTTTTCAATGCGATGATCACCCTGCTCATCGCGGTTCCCGCATCTTCAATCGCCGAGCGTATTTGGGTTGAACCCTACCGTGAAGCCGTCCGTGAATTGAAAAAACAAAATCCGCAACCGGGGGTCTGCCTCTGGGATACCGGGCCGATGACCGCTACGCTCAGTCTGGTCATGGGGCAGGAGTTGGGTCGAGGCTACACTCACAATCGGTGCGAACCCACCGGGATGCGCTTCCTGATCAGCCCGAAAGCGCGGGATGAGGAATGCGCCGAAAGAAAAATGAGCGTTCTCCACCGGGGGAAAACGCTCACTCTTTGCGGTTATATTGTGAATTGAAGGATTAAGCGAAATCGCGATCCATCACGGTCTTGCGGCCGTCACGTTTTGCGTTCTCGATCGCCTGATCACACATTTCACGGATCTTGTCGGAAAGAACATCGGTTACCGCAGCAGAAGTGTTCATGTCTGCCTTGGAGCGGATGTAGCCTTTCAATTTGGATGCGACCACCAAAACTTCTTTATCTGTATTTGTATCTGACATAACTGGCTCCTTTGATTGGGTTGTTGAAAACCAAAATTGTTCTGGACCTGCATTTAGCGGTTCAAGATGAGAGCCTAGCTTCAAGGATTGGGGCGACGGTTTCAACCAAAAAAACAAAAAAAATGGGCCCGAATCAAGGGGGGTTGATCCGAGCCCGAAAAACATGCCTTTGGGGGTTAGGGGGGGTCGGCACGCTCACCATTTATGATGCAATGCGCATGCCAACAACCTATTTACTTGTAATTACTTAATTTGTACGTGATTCGGACGCTATGCGTCATATATTTTATACATATTATGTATAAAAGTTTTACATACCCGATGCAGCTTGGACATAGGCCAGGTGAAGTGGAGCAACTCGAACCTGATTTCTCCCGCCTCGCTTACTTTCATAGAGAGCTTCGTCTGCCCGATTGAACAAGGATCGAGCGTCCCGGGAATGAATTCCGCATTCGGAAATCCCGATCGAAAGAGTGACCTTCAAATTCCGACCTTCGTACTCGAATTCATGGCCTTCGACCTTCTGTCGGAACTCTTCAAGCTTCTGAAAGGCTTCGTTTGATCCCAAACCGGAAAAGATCACACAGAACTCTTCGCCGCCATAGCGATAAATGTGCTCGCCCATTTCACACCGAATGGACTCAAACAGATGAGCAACCCCTTTCAAGATGGCATCACCGGCACGATGGCCGTAACGATCATTGAACTGTTTGAAGTGATCGATATCGAGAAGTGCCAACGTCAGAGGACGGGACTCCACCAACGAAGCCGTAACGAGCTCATGAAAGGTGTCTTCGAAATACCGTGAATTGTACAAACCGGTCAAACGGTCCGTGATCGAAGCGGAATAAAGACGCGATTTGTGCAGGCTTGCTGCTGACTGATCCGCGATTCCCTGCAAGAGCTTCACTTCCTCTCGCGAGAAGCGACCGAAGCGATCCTGAACGGCGGTGCCATCGGATTCCACGTGCACCTTGTTCGAAAAGTTCATCACGCCTTCCAAGACTCCGGCATTCAAAACCGGAACAGAACAGATACAAAGGATCTCATCACCATCGACCGGAAGGATTTCTTCCGGATTGTTCTGGACCACAGCCTTTCGTTCCAGTGCCGCCCTTCCTGCGGCACCTTCTCCGATTTCAAATTGTTTCACCCGAGCAGGATCCTCATGCACATGCCCCCAGGACATGACCACCTGGAGTTGTCCCGTCGCCCGATTCAGCATCATCAGGTTTCCCTTCTGGGCACTCACGGCGCGAACCGCATTTTCGATCATTTTTACACAAAAGGTGTCGAAATCATGGATATCCGAAAGAGTTTGATTGAATTCATAAAGAGTACGGATATTTTCCAGTGCAAAGCGGTTCCGTTCCGAACGGATCGCGGAATCGATGATCACGGCGGCCATGGAAGATAACTCCTGTATGAAGAAATGTTCCGACTCCTCAATCGAAGTTCCGTCACGTTTTTCCCCCAGTGCGAGAATGCCGATCACCTCGCCCGAGCGAATCAAGGGGCACCACACATCGGATTTCAATGCAGAAAGACGATTACGTTCCCAAGCGGTCTTGAATCGGGGTTCCTTTTTCAGGTTTCTCACTGGAATGACCCCACCCTGACTTACAATTTGCCAAAGAAGTCCGTGATCACGCTCAAAACGGAACAGGGCGAGTGGTTCTCGCAAACCACGCGCATTGAGGTAGTAATCCTCGAGCCCGTGATGGCGACGCAATTGGAAGAAACACCGTTCGCCGGTTTCGACTTCCTCTTTCAACAGAACGGAAGTGTGGGTGAGATCGAATCGTTCACGCACGATCGCCATGAATGAGTCCAGCAACAGGGAAAGATCGGAAATCGTTCCCAAGCTCTTGCACGACCGGATCACGTCCTGCAATTCAAGCATGCGACTGTCCTGTGAAATCAGTTTTGATTTCAACGATTCGATCTGATGATCCTGTGATTCCGGCGATCTCATATTGGTTTCCGTATGAAGTGCAATCTGAGGCATCATTCCCGATCATGCAAGTCATTTGCGAATTCAACTTACATGGTTTATATTTAAAAAATAATTGATCGACTGACTCGGTCTTGCTATAACCCCACCATGCGTTTTCTTTTCCGTCCGACCACCCTGCTTCTTCTGTTTGTCAGCGCCACCACCCTTTTCGCTCTCAGCGCATGCAAGGATCACGAACAACCGGTTCGCCTTTCTTTCGTACTGACGAACGACATTCACGGACAATTGGAACCGCTTCTGAACCGCGAAGGTAAAAAAACGGGTGGCATGGCCTATCTTGCCTCGATCGTGGATTCGATCCGCCGACAACCCGAATTCGCTTCGGACCGTTCCGCATTGTTCGTTCTCGATTCGGGAGATCAGTTCCAAGGCACCCTCACCAGTAACTTCAATGAAGGGCGTGCGGTGTTCGATGCGATGAACGCAATCGGTTACGATGCGGTCGTTCCCGGCAATCATGATTATGATTTCGGCCCCATGGGCTGGCTCTATGACAAAGTAACCGACGGAAAAACATCGGCAAACAAGCGTGAGGTGATTGAATCACTCGCCCAGCGCGCTCGATTCCCCCTGCTCTCGGCCAACACTTACCTGCGAAACAGCATCCGTTTCAACGGAACACAGGCTTCACCGACAGTCGATTCAAAGTGCCGCCTTTCCAACGCGAATTCCGATCAGGCGCTGGATTTCGTAAATGCGAGCCGTCCCGAATTCCTGCGCACGCATGTGATCGTGAAAAAAGCCGGGGTACGCGTGGCATTGATCGGCCTCGACAATACCGGAACCGGCACCACCACCACCGTGGAGAATGTCGACGATCTTTGTTTCCGTGACGAAGTGGAAACCTATCTTGAAATCCGTCGTGAACTCGAAGGAAAAGCCGATGTGTTCGTGCTGATGATGCATAACGGGAACAGTGACAACAGCAAGGAAGCATCCGAACTCGTGCGCAAGATCAACGCCACAGTGAAAAACGGCGTTCATCTCGCGGCAGCAGGACACACTCATTTCGTTCACGATGACGTGGTGGACGGCGTGCGCGTTCTTCAAAACGGAGACAAAACAAAATTCTTTGGACGCGCGGATCTCGTCTTCAATCCGCTCACCGGCACGGTCATGGCCGAACTCACGAAGAGCAAGGCCGGTATCGCCACTCTTCACGATGCGTGCGCCCCGGACGCGGGTGTCTACTGTGCGGAATATTCCGTTCCCCTTTCGCCCCTGAAGAACGTCGAAGAAATCGTGAGCCAGGCAAGCGCGGAAGTGGCCGGTCTAGCCAAGCGCACTCTTGGCAAGGCGAGCGAACGCATCACCCGGAATCGAATTGGTGAAAGCGCGATGGGAAATTTCCTGTCCGATGCCCTGCGAACCGCTGCCGGAACCGAAATCGCGTTCATGAATGCAGGCGGGATCCGGAGCGATCTCGCCCCGGGCGAGATCCTCTATGAGAACCTTTTTGAAGTCCTGCCCTTCTCGAATTCCGCGGTCAAAGCGAATGCGGCGAAGTGGTCCACCATCCGCAAAGTCCTTTCAAAGTCTGTCCAAACCTGTGGTCGCTTCGGTACGCTGGCCTTCAGTGGCCTTCGCATCCTGTTCTCGCGAAAATGCACAAGCGCTATCGATGTGGATCCGAATGCCCGTCTTGAGCGCGTCGCCACTGTCGATGGACGCATTTTGCTCGATCGGGAAAATGGAATGGAAATCAGCCCTGATACGACTTTCTCCGTCGTCACCTTGGATTTCTTGGCAGCGGGCGGAGGCGGCTTTGCCGATCTCCGTGAACTGAACGTGTCTGAAACCCTGGGCATCTCCCGCGAACTGATTGCGAACTCACTGGAACTATCCAAGCAAACCCTCATGAACGCCACCGATGGGCGCATGACCAATGTGAACGCCGGTGAGAAAGCAAAAGAACGCGATTAATCGCATTCTCCAAAAAAAAGGGCCCGCCGGAATCCGGCGAGCCCCAATCGTTTTCATTTCTCTTCAGCTTAGAACAGCATCGGCAACGGAAGAACGAAGGTGTTTTCCTCGTTTTTCACGCCCATGAACTGTTGGGATTGCACATCGTTGATTTGAACGCGTGCCGCTTCCAGCGCCTGATCCAGCTGTTGAGTCAATGCGAGTTTAGCCGCCATGATTGCACGGTCAGTGTTCACGATCCCGCTGGATACGACTTTCCCTTTCAGGAAGTCCTTCAAGTCAGCCGTCTGCATCAGGATCTTTTTCAGATCGCTGTTCGACAGGTTCGGGTTCGCATCGATCAAGAGACCGGCTACGTTCGCCACGAACGGCGACGCTTGAGATGTTCCACTCACAGTCAGATATTGCTGACCAGGGATCGCAGATTCGATTCCGACTCCCGGTGCAGCCACATCCACCATTTTTTCACCGTAGTTCGAGAAGCTGGCGATTTTCTGATAACCCAGCGTAGCCGCCACCGTGATGGTGTTCGTCATGCGCAGGTTCGCAGGAGAAGTCGGGAACACATCGTTGTTCATGCCGTCGTTACCCGCGGCAATCACAAACAAGGTGTCTTTCGCTCCGTTAGGCATCGCCTTGGAAGCATCGACCGCCTGATTCACGAAATATGCAGAGTAGAGATCGAGCTCTTCCTCTGTCGGTGCGCGACGGAGGGCCAATTTCAACAATGCCGGCATGATCATGGTTTTCACTGCGTGCGTACTGGTTCCGAAAGAACAGTTCGCCACGCGAGCCTTACCCTTGCCCACATATTGACCGATGGTTCCGAGCAGTTTCGACTGCTGGGTTGCCAGGCCTTTCAACGCCATCTTGAGTACCGCATCGATTTTGGAATCGACTTCGGTGATCTGCTCGGCAGAAGCGTTCACGGCTTTTGCGAACTGACGAGTGCGCTTCGGATTGATGCCCGGTTTGGTCGGGATCATCTTCAACACCATGACTTCCGCCTGATCGGCATTCTTCGCAGCAATACCCGCAACGTGGGTACCGTGCACGAAGTTACCGAACACCTGAAGCTGGGAAATCAGCTCTTGGTTGTTACGCGCATTGGTCATCCATTCACGATCGGCATCGGTCGCTTCGCCCTTCATCATACGGGTCTGCACTTCGAAGAACTTGTAAACATCCGCAGAGAAAGTACCCACCAGGGTCTTGTCATACAGCTTGTTGTTGTTCTCGGCGAAGTTCCAGCCGTTGACGTCGTCGATCAAACCGTTGTCATCGTTGTCTACCGCATCGTCGATGTCTTTCGAGTTGAACCATTTCTTGTTTTTCAGATCGTTGTGCGAAAGATCCGTACCGGAATCGATCACTGCGATCTTGGTGGCGTTTGCCACGCCTGTCATCACTGCCATCAAAAAGAGGATTCTGATCATGTTCATTTCAATTTCCCCTTATTAGAAACGGATGGCCGCGCTCAGTTCCTGAGCGGTGGTGTAACGGCGTTGGCTGTCGGTGATAGTGATGGATTTGTTCGTTTGTGCGAAAATCCAGTCGGACATCTGAGGAGCCACGTAACGCCCCATTGCGAACTTCAGTTTCTCGGCTGCCGGTTGACAGACTTTCTTCATTTCCGGCTGTCCTGATTTTTGCGCGTAGTAATTGCACGCCAGAAGTGAACCGTAGAAAGTAACGATGTTCGCGAATGGAATGAAGTGCTTGCGGTACTCGATGCGGTTATCCACATCTTTGGTCTGCCAAGCGCCTTTCGGATGGAACACGACCGGAATCGCGAAGTTCAGGGTGCGGATGTCATCCACAACCGGAAGACTGTAGATCACGGTGCCGTATTTGTCGGCCATGGTCTTCAGGAACTCTTCGATTTTCGGAATGAGTGGAGAATGGTCGCCCAGGTCGCGCCAGCCCAGTGAATAGAATGCAACTTCGTCTTGTGCCCAGATCTCTTCGAGCTCGGAAGCCATGCCTTCGTCTTCGTATTCATTACGGATGTTGTCCGCCAAAACCCCAACGGCGTTGCCCATCGACTTCTGGGTCATTTCCGTGAAGTCCTTGTTTTGAAGTGCGGTGATGAACTGGTCGCGCACATCCAGTGCGGCCTTCAGAGCGATGAGTTCACCCTGATGGACATTTTCAGCTCTTGCAGGAGCAGCGAGTTGCAGTTGTGCGATTGCAAACAGTGATAGGATTAGTGTTTTCATATTTTCCCCCTTATTTTTGACATCATTGTCAAAAAATTATCCCTAAGAGGAAAAGTCTACTCGGCTTTGATCGGAAAAAAAGCGTTATTAATTTGACGATCGGTTCTTCGAGCGACGCTGATAGCTGGCAACGTATTCACGATAGCGCTGCGGCGGTGTCTTCCCGAAGGCATCCTTCACGTCTTTCTTAGCTCCGCGCTCTAAGAGTTCACGAATAATCAACTCATGCCCGCTCTCAGCTGCGATTAAAAGCGGGGTTGCAAGGGTGTGCTTCGTTCTTTGATCAATGCGGGCCCCTTGCTCGATCAGGATTTTCAAAACACTCACCTGCCCGAAACGGGCCGCAAAATGCAGTGGACTCTCGCCTGTTGAGTTTACTGAATCCGTATGCGCACCGTGGCTGAGCAAAAGATTCACCAGTGAAACATTCCCATTCGAGGCGGCCTGATGGAGTGCGGTTCTTCCATCTCCGATGTATGCCTTGTCTTTCCAGTCCACCTGATCCGCATTCCACTTCAGGTAATGGTCGATCATTTGAAGGTAGCGAGGCGTTTCCTTTTTTCCAGGCGTAGCCAAGGTGGTAAGGATCAACACCAGTGGGGTGCCCCACTGATCGCGACCATACTGGCGCGCATCTGCTCTCTCCCGCTTCAGTCCCGAGAGCAAAACCTTGAACGATTTCACTGCTGCACTCACCGCCGCTTTTTCCAAGAGCGATTCCTTCACCCGGCTTTGGATTCTGGAATTTGCGGAATGACCGCGAGAAAGCCATTTCGCCACCTGATCGGCGCGATCCGCTTCGATGGCCCGAAGAATCGGATCATCGGTGCGGACGATGGCGGTCGATTCGTTTTCAATGATTTTTGTTGAACGAGTGATCACGGCAGACTGCGCGGACAAAGGCAGGGTCACCGAAGCGATGAGAAGCAACGCGATCATGCGGTCCACTGAGCAAGCGGCGGGCCAGTTCGGCGGCATCACGCGCGGGGCTCAATTGGAATATGAATGAATCCACCGCAACAACAGCGATTTTTGGAATGATTTTCAGGTTGCCAGTGTTGAATCGTTTTACAGGTGAACTATGGATTGACGATGACCGAGCCACCGATGCCGGTGTTCACATCCGTCAGAGCAAAAGTCCCGGTACGATTCATCACCATGGCGGCGACTTTCAAAGTGGATGAGCCATCGAATTGCGGGGTCAGTCCGAAGGTCGCAATCGAGATTTGGTGCTGGGTGCTGACCGTGGTGAAATAGAAATACAGGACGGTGTTGACCGAGACGGTGCAATTGAACGAACTGGACGTGGTGAAGACGCCCGTACCCTCGGCGCAACCGCAAATTCGTTGGATCCCCCCGTCGAGCACCTGAAACTGGGCGGTACCGGTTTCGCACGTGGACGAGGTGCTGCCGGTGCTGATAGCGTTACAACCCATCAGAATCATGGAGAAAATCGTTACCATGACGATCGGCATTCTAGCGGTTTTGGTGATGACGGATAGCACAGCGTCCATGGCATCACTTTCGCCCAGATTGCCCTCAAAATCAAATTGATAAAATCCGGCGTTTATCGTACAGTGTGGCTTCTATTCGTAGATGCGGACTCGTAGCTCAGTTGGATTAGAGCACTTGACTACGGATCAAGAGGTCATAGGTTCGAACCCTTTCGAGTCCGCCATTTTAAAGTTTCAAAAGCCTGCCTTCTCCAGAAGGTGGGCTTTTTTGTTTTTACGTTTTGAGATTCCGATTCAGGGCTTTCTAACCCATACCGTCCGTGAAACGATGGTTTTCACCGAAGCTACGAACTAACCCCTGCCACTCCTATGAACGTCTACTACTCCGATCACTACACCCTCCCCCTTCCTCCCGGTCATCGTTTTCCGATCGAGAAATACCGGATGCTGCGGGATCTTCTCCTCGCCGAGGACATCATCCACCCCTCGCAACTGAAAGAAAGCCCGCTTACTCCACCCGAA
>JBEIKL010000004.1:0-37292 GCA_040379745.1 Bdellovibrionales bacterium
ATCATTCAGCAAGGCATTCAGGCGGTAGGGAGTATCCATGACCACAACCGTTTCCGCCCTTCCCGCCAGTAAATCGATTTCCTTTTTTCTTTCCGAGGGGTCGGTGGGTAGAAATCCGGCAAATGTATATCGGGAGTGGTCAATCCCACTCATGGCAATCGCCAAGGTGATTGAATTCGGAAAAGGGGTGCTGGTCACCGAAAGCGAATTCAGATGGCAGTCCCTAACCAATTTTTGACCGGGATCGCAGAACGCCGGCATTCCGCCATCACTCATCAGGATTGCGGTTCTGCCGGTTTTCATCTTCTGAATGATTTCAGAACGGAGAGCTTCTTGCGTGTGTTCATTGAACAGGACGAAACGGTCGATAGCCTCACGTGGAAGTCCCCACTTGAGCCATCTCTGACGAGCCACCTTGTGTTCTTCTACGAGGAGTAGAACGTCCTCATTAAGGCAACAGCTCTTCAACAATTCAAGGGCCGTTGCCTCAAGAGGCAAAGATTCATCCAGAGGTGTCGGTATCAGGATCAGGCGCGAATTCACTTCGGACCAATCATGTCTTCAGGGCGAACCCATTTGTCAAAGTCTTCTGACTTCACAAGGTCAAGATCCATAGCAGCCTGTTTCAGTGTTTTACCCTCTTTGTGAGCTTTTTTCGCAATTTTCGCGGCATTATCGTAACCGATGTGCGGATTGAGTGCCGTCACCAGCATCAGCGATTCGGTCAAATGTTTCTGGATCTGCTCCTTGTTTGCAACCAAGCCTTCCACGCAGAATTCACGGAAACTACGGCAACCATCGGCCAGCAAGCGGGTCGATTGCAGGAAGTTGTGGATCATGAGTGGCTTATAAACGTTGAGCTCGAAGTTTCCGGATGCTCCGCCGATGTTAATGGCAACATCATTCCCCATGACTTGCGCACAAAGCATGGTCAGTGCTTCACACTGAGTGGGATTCACCTTGCCCGGCATGATGGAAGAGCCCGGTTCATTTTCAGGCAGGGAAAGTTCACCGATTCCACAGCGAGGACCGCTTCCCAGCCAGCGAATGTCGTTTGCAATCTTGAACAGGGATGCGGCCAATCCTTTCAGCGCTCCATGTGCGTGAACAATCGCATCGTTTGCCGCCAGTGCTTCGAACTTGTTCGGAGCCGTGACAAAAGGAAGTTTGGTGAAGCTCGCGATTTCCTCTGCGACTTTTTTTGCATATACGGGAGTCGAGTTCAAGCCGGTTCCCACTGCGGTTCCACCCAGCGCCAGCTCATAAAGATGCGGAAAACTGTTTTCAACGTGCTTCAGAGCATGAGTCAATTGGGCAACGTAACCGGAGAACTCCTGCTCCAGAGTCAGAGGAGTTGCATCCATCAAGTGGGTGCGGCCGATTTTCACGATTCCTGAGAATTCCTTGGCCTTCTTGTCGAGGGCATCACGAAGTGCTTTCACATGAGGAAGCATTGTGCTCACCGCTTGTGCAGCAGCGATGCTCATTGCGGTTGGAAACACATCGTTCGAGCTTTGGCCCTTGTTCACATCATCGTTCGGGTGGACTTTTCTGGACTCACCACGCTCACCGCCCATGATTTCGCTGGCACGGTTTGCAAGGACTTCGTTCACGTTCATGTTCGTCTGTGTTCCGGAGCCGGTTTGCCAGACGTAGAGCGGGAATTCCTGTTGGTGCATCCCTGCAAGCACCTCATCTGCGGCCGCAACAATGGCCTTTGCCTTGTCGGCATTCAACCCGGATTGAGCATTCACCACTGCAGCAGCGCGCTTCGCGGTGACCAAAGCGTTGATCAGCTCGGCAGGCATGTGTTCAGTGGAAATGTGAAAGTGATGGAGTGAGCGTTGGGTCTGTGCGCCCCAGAGACGGTCAGACGGAACGTTGATTGGGCCAAAAGTGTCTTTTTCGATGCGAAATTGATTGTTTTCCATGAGCATTTTTTCTCATAAAAAACGATCACTCGCATCTGTTTTTCGGCCGATTTCGAGGAATCAGATGGCCCGATTCGATCCAACCGCCATTCGCACTCATGATTCCACCCATTTCATTGAGTCTTGGCCATAAACTGATGCATTGGGTCTGTATCGACCAACACAAGCTAACCCGTGGTGAGCATTCCACTGGCGATTCCAGCGACTGCCACTCTCAATAGGGGCAAATCACCCTCGCGTTGTGCCATCACCTCAAGAACATTCAGAGGGTGGATCATCGAAGCCCTGAGCTCGATGCTTTCGCCAAGCCACGGCCTGAACCACATCGGGTTATTCTGACCGGTGATCTCCTTGAAAAAAATTCGGGTCCTTTTCAACTCGGTGTTGAATTCGACGACCATCCGATCCACAAGATCACGGGCAAGTGATGACTGCCTTAGATAGTGTTCGAACACCGGCATTTCTATTTTGGCAAGGGTGAACCCCAGTGCGTGGATGTAAGAACGGAACACCGGATGACTTTGTAATGCACTCCTGATTTCTGCCCTCTCAGACTTGTTCGACTCGGACCATGCTTGTCCAATCCCCCACCAGGTTGGAAAAAGAATGCGAGTCTGGGTCCAGCACAATACCCATGGAATGGCCCGGAGTCCGGAAACCTGAAGTCCCGCAGTGGCCCTCTTCGAAGGCCGTGAACCGATTTTCAATGCACTCAAATAGGAATAAGGCGTGGCCTTCTCCACCATCTGCAGAAAATCAGGGTGATGAATCATTTCCTGATAATGGTGTCTTACTTTTTCTGAAAACGATTCCAATGCGATTGATTGCTGCTGTCGATAGGGTTGTTTGAAACCAAGGCTGGTACTTTCGGCAATCTGGGTGATCTGGCTTTCCAGGATTTCCGGGCTCGAAAAAATCCGTTCCACCATCTCACCCTGAACAGTTGCCTTGTACACATTCAACGCATTTTTAGGCCAACCGGCAATCTGATCCCGGATCGCGCCACCCCCGCGGTCCACACTTCCTCCTGAACCATGGAAAAAAACGGCTTTGACTCGATGTTTTCTGCAAACTCCATCGATGGCGAGGATCGACTTCAGAATGGCCAACCGACTGGCAAGAACACCCGACTCTTTTGCTGAATCCGAGTAGCCCACCATCACTTCCACCACTCCGTTCCAGTCTCGCTCGACTATTCGTTTGATCTTCCTGTCTCTCAATAGTGCGTCGACGATCGAGGCTCCCTCATCCAATGCTTCTTTTTGTTCAAAAAGAGGCACGATCGGAATCTTCGAATTTCCCACCTGGTTGAGAACGATTTTTCCAGCCACACGGATATGCTCCAAGCTCTGGGCCATACTGATGATCATTCCCCGCACATAGAGGCAGGGATCTTCTCCATCCGCGTATTCCGCAATCCGATTCAACATTCTTCCGATGGCCAGTGATTTTCCAGTTGGATCAGACATCAATACACCGGAGTCTTCTCGGAGCTCCAGTGGAACCACCAATCCAGGAAAAACAGTGAAAAGCCGGTTCAACAGCGCAAGAGGCGAAGGAATTGATTTGCCGATTTCACTCGAATGGGAACGGTTCAATGAGGCAAGATGTTCCCTCACTCGCTTGAGACCGATTGCATCCCCTTTCTTCAGGGTTCGGATTTCAGAAACCGATTTACTGAATTTCGAAAGATCCAGTCCTGTTTTTTCTGGTCGAACCGGAGAAATCAGAACCGCATATTCCTTGATGAGTTTTTTCGCATACGAAACAAGAAGGGTGCGTGACATCTGAAGGCTTTCACTCATCACGACTTCATTCACTCCGGGATGACCATCCTTATCGCCTCCGACCCAACTGCGGATGTGAACCGGCGAATGACGAAGACCATATTCCAACAACAGCGAAAGATTCGAATCCCTCAGAAGAATGGAATAAACATGTTCGGCCTCATCGCTCACCTTGGGTTTGCGCATCCGGACGATTTCGGTTTCCCAAGCGACTTCCAGCAAGGATTTTAGATTATCAAAATGCGACTCAAGCCCGCGATCATAGGCATCGGTCAGGACTTTCTGAATTTCATGGAAAACAGCGATATTCTCCGGAGCGCGTGATTCTGTCGGATGCGCAGTGAGCACGAAATAGATCGCTTCAGCACCATCGACCGAACTCGTTTTTCTCTTCTTTTTCAACCGATGGGTCCGGTAGCCATTTTCGCATGCATTCATCAACTCCAACATGAGCGTGTATGCCCTGGCGAACTCCAGTCTTTCGGCTCTTGATGTTTTTTCGAGGATCTTTCTCGTCTGTTCCAAAGCACGCGTTACGGTTTCCTCTTTTGCACCGCGAATGGATGCCATTTCCGATCTTACGCGCTCAATCCTGTCGAAGGCTTTTCTACCGAGTTTCTCCCGGATCACCTCACCCAATATGGCAACTGACCACTTGACCATGCTTTTCAATTCCCGGGGCAGAGTGTGTGCTTCTAAGGATTCATTTTTGGATTTCATCATCCAAGTTTATCAAAACAAAAAGGCCCCGCCTTCATCAAAGGCAGAGCCTCCCATCATTTTTTCACAAAGATCAGGCTGCGCGGCTTTCTTCTTCAGCGATATCGTCTTGCCAGATGTCGTAAAGGGTCTTGCCGTTTGTGTTCTTGAACCAGCAGGAAGCGTGATTCGGCGGCTCCTGCCCAAGGCACGCCTGAGCGTATGCATGAACGGTGGTAGTGCCTTCTGCGGTTTTGATTTTGAACTCATGGTTCGGTTGCTTCTGAATGGTGAATGACTTCTTGTTGTCGCTGACAAAAAAGAAGGTCTCGCCCTCTTTTACAACGCCATCATGAACCAGTTTTGTGAGATCAAATTTGCCTTTTTTCTTACTCATTCAAGGTCTCCTTATGTAACTAACTGATCGGCGGAATCGGCCCTGATTTTGAGTGAAAAAGCTCTTCGTTCAAAAAAAGAAAAACCCCTTTGAATCCAAAGGGGTTTTTAAAAATCGTCAATTGGGTGACAGTGTATTCAAATCAGATCGAACGCTGAATCGCAGTGGCCCAATCGCCTTCCAGGACTTCCAGGGTTTTTTCTTCGATGATCGCGTCTTCCACGGTCACCACTTCGAAATTGTCAGGATTTGAGAAAATGGCGTGAATCAATTCAGAGTGCATTTCATGTCCGGCCTTCACCAGAGTCACATCACCCAGCACCGGCACAGGCGCAAGGGCGAAGTCCCCGATCGCGTCGAGAACCTTGTGGCGAACCAGCTCATCTTCATAACGAAGACCTTCCAGATTAAGAACTTTCTCTTCGTCCATCACGACCGCATTGTCGAAAGATCCACCGAGTGCAAGGCCCATTTTTTTCAGGGCTTCGACATCTCTCATGAAACCGAATGTGCGGGCGACTGCCACTTCCTTGTAATTGGTCACACCGACCGTATAAGAGAACGATTGGGTTCCGATCGCCGGATGATTCCACTCGATGCGCGCATCAATGTGAAAACGGGTGGAAGGCTCGATCAATGCGATTTTGTCGCCTTTGCGAACTTCGATTCTTTTGCGAAGAACTGCGACTTTTCTGAGTGAAGTTTCATCCTCCACTACCCCAACCGATTCGATCGCCTTGCAGAACGGTGCCGCAGAACCATCCATGATCGGCACTTCCGGACCGGTTACTTCGATGATTGCATTATCGATCATCATCATTTTCAATGCGCAAAGAAGGTGTTCCACGGTAGAAATTTTTGCGGCATCACGACCGATTGTCGTTGCCAGTTTGGTCTGAGTGACAAAATCGTAGGTTGCTGGAATCGTTACGGGCTTTTCCAGATCAGTGCGTACGAAAACGATTCCCGAATTGGCTTGCGAAGGCTTGATGGTCACCGTTGCACTCTTTCCTGAATGCAGGCCGATTCCTTCAATCACAACTGGTTTACGAATCGTTTTTTGATAAATGAGACTTTCTTTTTTCATCCTAATCCCTCAACACTCTAAGGACAAGCAACCAACGTGCCATGGTGTTGCGCGTTATTGATTATATTTAACCATTGAAATCAATAGGTTAGGCCTTCAGTTTTGTCATTTTTTTGACTCTTCTGGAAATCCTTCAAAACTGTAACCGGACGTACACAGCAGGTGTATACTTTTGTGCACTACTTCAGGTGATCGTTTTTGGCGGGTATCCAAGGTGAGCATAGGCAAGGGGAGTGACCACACGGCCGCGTGGTGTCCTTTGAATGAATCCTTCTTGAACCAAAAACGGCTCATAGACCTCTTCAATCGTATCGCGTTCCTCTGAGAGCACACTCGAGAGCGTTTCAATTCCCACCGGCCCGCCATCAAACTTCTCGATCATGGAAACCAGAAGTTTGCGATCCATGGCATCGAGTCCGCGATCATCGACATCGAATAATCTCAAAGCCTCATCGACAGTTTTCTTGTCGATTTCAAAGCCTTTCACAGATTTGAACTTCACCTGTGCGAAATCCCGAACACGGCGGATCAGTCTGTTCGCAATCCGTGGTGTTCCGCGGGAACGCTTAGCGATTTCGAGCGCACCATCCGTTTGGATATCGACTTCAAGAAGCCTTGCTGATCGGCTGACAATCTTAGTCAGCTCAGGGTGAGTGTAGAATTCCAAACGCATTTCGACACCAAAACGGCCGCGTAGGGGACTCGACAATAATCCACTCCGAGTGGTTGCACCGACGAGAGTGAAGCGGGGGAGGTCGATGCGATAGGTGCGCGCGGAAGGCCCCTGCCCGATGATCAGATCAAGTTTGTAATCTTCCATCGCCCCATAAAGTACTTCTTCAATGGCCATGTGAAGACGATGGATCTCATCGATGAACAGCACGTCGCCCGGTTGCAAATTGGTCAAAACAGCAGCTAAATCACCCTTTTTTTCAACGGTTGGTCCGGTAACGATGTGGATCTGCGTCCCCATCTCCCGTGCGATGATCTGGGCTAGCGTGGTTTTCCCAAGACCCGGAGGTCCCGCCAGCAAAACGTGATCAAGAGCATCGCCTCTTTGCTTTGCCGCCTTGATGAAAAGGGAAATTTTTTCGCGAACGGACTCCTGGCCAATGTACTCATCCAGGAGCTGAGGTCTCAGAGACTGTTCGACTTGAACCTCACTGCGTTCATTCGGAATCGTTTCGCGGGATGTGATCCGTTCTTCCATGATGTACCCCTAGTTGGCCTGCAATGCCTGTTTGATGATGTCTTCGACTTTGGTTTCAGGACGATTCAGAGCTTCTGATTTGCGAAGTGCGGCTTCGACCATTTGCTTCGCCTGCATTTCCTTGAACCCAAGCCCCTGAAGTGCGAGATACGCTTCCATGAAAAGCCTGTTCGGAATCATTGAACCCTTGGATGCATTGGATTGTGTTTTTGTGGCTTGGACTTTTCCGAACAATCCCTGCTCCTGCTTTTTCAGGATGACATCTTTCAGCTCAAGAACCATTCTTTCAGCGGTTTTCTTGCCGACTCCGGAAATATTGGTCAATGCGGCTTTGTCTTCATTCACGATCATGTCGATGATTCCCGAAGTGTCCGAATGGGAAAGAAGTCCCAGACCCAGTTTTGGTCCGACACCGGAAACAGAGAGTAGGGTAGTGAAGAGATTTTTTTCGGCGGCGTTCAGGAATCCATAAAGATCAAATGCGTCTTCTCGGATGTGTGAATAGAGATAGACTTCAGCCTTCTCGCCTGCAATGAAAGAATCATAGCGGGGATGCTCGGGAGTTCTCACCTGGTAACCCACCCAACCATTCGATTCACTGCCCACGGCAAGAATCATTTCTCCATTCTGACGTTCCTTGATGACACCGGATAAATACGAAAGCATGCCGAGATCGTCTCTCGAATAACCCCGTTTTTCAACGGCATTTGCTTGAATCAGCGACTCTTGATGCTTTCGGCAAGACTTTTGAGCGAACGTGATTTTCGGGCCTTTCCCGCTTTGACTTCCGGAACCTTCGCAGCTGCGCCACGCATTGACAAACCGTGGGCGAGGGCGATTGCCAACGCATCAGACGAATCCTGCGTTTGGAACTCTTGCTGCCCGAGAATCAACTGAAGGGTCTTGGCCACTTGGTCCTTGTCAGCGCGACCATAGCCGGTCACCATCCCCTTCACTTCGGTAGCACTGTATTCGTGAATTTCGAGATCATGAAGCGCGCCCGTAAGAAGGACCACTCCCCGAGCCTGTCCGAGCTTCAATGCGGATACGGCGTTTTTTGCAAAAAACACCTTCTCCACCGCCATTACGTGAGGTCGATAAGTACGGATGATTTCAGATAGTTTTTCGTGAATTTCTTTCAGACGGGACGGAGTCGTCTCATCCACAGGGACATTCTTGTATTCCTTGTGGAAGAGCTGAACGGTTCCGTGCGTGATGACGCGATAATGGTTGCCTGTTTTTTCAATGCAACCATAACCCAACAGTCGAGAACCCGGATCCACTCCCAAAATGATCATCTAGATCAAAGGGTAGCGTGAACTCCGAAGTTTTCAAAGGCAAGCTTGTTCAAACGTTCGGTATTTTCGGTATTTCCGAGAACGCCGAATTTCTTACCCGCTTTTTCGAGGTGCTCGAGGGCATAATCGAGGTCTTCTTTGGTGTGGGAAGCCATGTAGCTGGTACGCAAGAGGGCGCAACCTTCCGGCACCGCTGGACGCACGACCGGAGTCACAAACACACCTTCTTCAACGAGGTACTGGGCGATGGCGAATGCAGTCGCATCATCACCTACCAACAATGGAATGATCGGGGTCTTGCTGTTCAGCGTATTAAAGCCCAACTGCTTCAAATTGGTGCTCATGTATTGGGAGTTCTTGCGAAGGTTCTCAATGTGGTGGGTCTCGGTCTCCATGATATCCAACGCTTTCAATGCAGTTGCAGTGGAAGCAGGGCTCATTGCCGCAGAGAACATGAACGGACGTGCTTTGTGCTTGATGTAGTGAACCACATCTGCAGAACCAGCAATAAATCCACCGGTGGTAGCAAATGATTTGGAGAATGTTCCCATAACGAGATCCACATCCTTTTGCATTCCAAAGTGGTGACCTGTTCCTTGTCCGTGAGAACCAAGTACACCTAAAGAATGGGCATCATCGACATAAAGTTTACAGTTATACTTCTTGGCAAGCTCAATCACCGGAGGGAGATTGAGGATGTCGCCGGACATGGAGAACACTCCATCAGCAACAATCAATGCACCTTCGTATTTTTCGCGGGAATTCTTCAGTACGCGCTCCAGATCCGCCATATCATTATGCTTGAAGCGGATGGTGTCACCCAATGCGATCTGGGTACCTTCAATGATGGATGCGTGGTTTTCGCGATCGCTATAGATCACATCACTGCGACCAACGAGAGCTGAAATCGATCCTTGGTTTACAAAGAATCCGGTAGAGAAACAAAGTGCTGCTTCCATACCCACGAACTTTGCAAGACGGGCTTCAAGCTCTTCATGAAGATCCAGGTTTCCGTTCAGGAAACGGGATCCGGTACAGCCGGTTCCGTATTTATCGATCGCATCTTTTGCAGCTTCCATCACGCGTGGATCGTGCGAAAGTCCGAGGTAGTTGTTTGAGCCGATCATGACCTGGCGTTTGCCATTCGTGATCACGTTGTTACCGGTAGAAGCGGTGATCTTACGGAAATACGGGTAGAGACCCATTGCCTGAAGTTTCTTTGCGTCTTCGTAACGATAACACTTTGAAAATAAATCACTATTGTTGCTCATAAAATACCTCTAAGATTCATGGAGTTATACTCCCACCCCCCCTGATTAGGCAAGTAAAATAATGGGGCATTGCATTATTTGAGTAAATTGATACACTATAAATGAGGTAAGTTCTTGATTAACAAAGTGAACAACGTCATCGACCTGCAACAGGTCAAGCGCGCTCGCGAGGCTGAAAACGATCCCGGATCCAGCACGGGGAGTGGTTTGGCGTATGAACGACCTCCCCAGAAAGAGGATTCCAAGGACCAACCCCCTTCTGAAGACGGTAAAGAAAGGGTTGTATCGGAACTCGATAAATCGGGAATGACCGGTGTGGTAATGGATTTTTACGAACAGAAACCACCGGAGCAATCACCTTCCCCCGGACTGACGACCCGATACCAAGTCGATCACTCAAAAACAAAAGGCCTGCTTCTGAATAAGAAAGCGGAATAACCCCATCAAAATCAGCGGTACTTGTCGTAGTCTGCGCGATCAGGAGCATCGGGCGCCAGATCAAGGTAGTTCCGGAAGTATTGGGCGGCTTTAGCCTGATCTCCGGAATCACGATAAGCCTGCCCCAATCGTTTGTGGATTTCAGGATTACCCTTATCCAAAGACAACGCCGATTGATAAAGGGCTATTGCTGAGTTGAACTGCCGCTTCAAATAGCTGACATATCCCGCTCCCATTTTCGAATCGGGATTCCGAGGTTCCAGCTCCATCGATCGGGTATAACTCTTCATCGCCTCATTCAGCTGATTCATCTTCACCAGAACATTTCCGCGTTCATCCAAGGCCTTGATGGACTTTGGACTGATCTTCAGTTCCTCATCGAGCTCCATCAGCGAGTCCTTGATTTTACCCATTCGCACATACATCACAGCACGCTTGTAGTGTAGTTCTGGAAAGCGGGGAGAAATTTCGAAAATCCGGTTCAACTCTTCGGTCGCTTTCTCAAAATCGGAGTCCTTGATGAAGATCTCGAACCGCTTCAGGTATCCGAAGGTGTCGACGGGCTTTCTCTCGGCATACTCCTTCAAGGTTTGAAGCGCATTTTTCTTGGCGTCTTTCTGCATCGAATTCATCTTCTCCAGATAGACCATCGACTTGATCCGGTAACTCTCGGGATAATCCGCGTCTGCCTCAATCGCCTGTTCAGCGAAATTCAGTGCCAGCTCCTGGTTGTTACCCATCAAATAGATTTCTGCGATTGCCGAAAGCAAATCCGCCCGTACTTTCGGACTTCTGGACAACTCATCCTGAATACGGGAGACCGCATTTTTCAGACCGTCTGTTTTCAGCAGACACTTCGCCGCACCAAGAATCGCATCCCGGCTCTGGGGATCATATTTCTGCGCGATGCTATAGAAGAACTGCGCATCTTTGTAGCGCTCGTTCTTACGAAGGATTTCTGCATATGCCGCGTACACGTCGGTATCAATTGTGTCTCTCTTCATCGCCTTCAGGTAAAATTCGATCGCCTGCCGATCGAAACCCTGTTTGGCCGCAAGGTCACCGGCAAGCCGGTCGATGGAACTTTTCATTTTCGGATCAGTCTTGTACTTGGCAAGGGTTTTCTGCGCTTCTTCGAAATCCTGGCTTTTGATCGCCGAATCAACCATCTTCACCACAACGGTCTTGTCCTTCGGGTTGATCTTCAACGCGTCCTTGTAATTCTTCAACGATTTCGTGTATTCACCCATCCGATAAAACAAGTCCCCCATTTTCTCCGTCGGAATGGATGACTTCGGGTACTCGTCTTTTGCCTTGATAAACATCACAATCGCTTCGTGTGTTTTGCCCTCTTTCGCAAAACCCTCTCCCTCAAGAACCAAGGAATACATCTTTGCGAGATTGCCGAATTTCTTGCTCTTGGAAGCCTGTGATGCCAACGCGTAAAACTCGAGCTTCAATTCCTCGTTTTTCGGATTGATCTGGATCGCCTCAGCCAAAGACTTGATGGCCACTTCCTGCTTTTTGAAAAGAAGAGCGATCTTCGATCTCAAGTGAAGTGTTTCGATGAACTCCGAAGGAGTCTGCAAGGATGGACTGGCGTAGAGAAACTCAACCATGGTCACTGCGGACTTTGATTTCAGATTTCCCTTTTTTTCAAAAACTCGGATCAGGCCCAGAAGCGATTTCGCATGCTGTTTGTTGTACTTCAAAGCGCGCTTGAATTCCGCAGCGGCTTCATCCAATTGTCCGTTTTGCTCATAAAGACGACCCAGAAGATGGAACAGCTTCGGAACAGGAAAATTATTCACCGGAATCATGTTGAGATTCTGGATCGCACCCGCGTTGTCTCCCTTGAGGTGAAGTACCAGTCCGAGGTAATAAAATATCCGCGCATCAAGATTGCTCGTGATCTTCGCATACTCCGTCAGCTTCTGCATGGCACTGTCGTAACGTCTGGACGCGATCAGGAACTCCAATTCCGCAATCAAGGTTTCCACGGTAACGGCATCCTTGACCTTCGAGAGATCGATCAATTTACTGATCACCGCAAAAGTATTCTCATCCTGATTCGAAGACTCCATCATGTTCAGATAACAAGATGCGAGCATCGCCAATGCATTCACGTTCTGACCGTCGTATTTCAGGGATTCATGAAAAAAGGCAGCAGCCTTGCGGTACCCGGCTACGGTGTCCTGATAATAGGGCTTGATACCCAACTGATAAGCTTTTCCACTGGTGATCGGATCGGCCTTCAAGCCCTCTGAGCTCGGCAGTTTCGGACGAATCGGCTGCATGACCACGGTCTTGCCTTTTCGTGATGCTGTTTCTTCGTCTTCTTCCTCCTCCTGTTGCATGTAAAGAAGCAGGAAAAGTACCATCAACAGGACAGACATCTTGGGCAGGATCCCCGACTTCTTCTGATCTTTGTTTTTGCGGATGCCTTCCGGCACTTCCAACAAACCTGTTTTCTCATTTTTGATGGAATCATGGACGTCAGGTGCTTCGATCGGTGTCGGACGGATTGGCTCTGGTTCGGATTTCTGGATCATTCCGGTTACGGAATGAATTCCGGTTTTATCCTCATGGATTGCACCTGATTTGGATGACAAATCCATCATCGATGTCTTGTCATGATCGGTGAACAATTCCTCGAATTCGGGATAACTGGAAATCGAAAGGGCAAATTGATCCGGATAAACCGAAACGTTGTCATCCGCCTTGATCTCTCCTTTGGAGATCAGCTTTCTCACTTCGCTGTCCGTGAGGGGAGCGCTTTCCTTACGGTCCTTAAAGCGAATGACGTACCGTTTTTCCATATACTATTATGGGATCAGATGCAGACCTTTCGTCAATTGTATCAGGGTTTGCGGAAATACACCCAGCACCAGACACATCAATGCAAGAAGAACCACGATTGCCTGATTCGAGCGAGATGCTACGAACTCGGAAGCGGACGGGTCTGGGTCACGCATCACCATCAGCGCGATCGGACGCAAATAACCGTATGCACCAATCACGGTACACAGTGCGCCGATAATGACAAAAATCACTTCCCCAGAAGTGATGGAAGACATGAACACGCTGTATTTGGTGAAAAAACCGACCGTAAACGGCATACCTGCCATGGAGAGAAAGAAGATCGAAGCCAGAGCGGTCACCGCAGGGTTGCGCTTCATCATTCCCGTCAGATCAATCAGTTCAAGTCCTTGATCATTTTTGGATTCGGATTGTCCCAATAACAGGAAAAGACCCGTACTGATTACCGCATAGCCTACAAGGTAAAACCAAAGGGAATACACCTGTTCGGGTTTGCTCATTGTTCCAAGAAGACCTAGCAAGAGATAACCGGTGTGGTTGATGGCCGAATAAGCCAACATCCGCTTCAGGTTTTTCTGAAGTACCAGGATCGTGCTACCCACCACCAAACTCAGAACTGCTACAACGCGGATCAGATTCTTCATTGAATCCAGATACGGTGCGAAGGAGGCACTGTTGTAATCCACAAGATGGAAAAGTCTGACCAATACCACAAACGCGGCGGTGGTGATGACCGTTGCCATCAAACCGGTAACGGCAACAGGAGCACCTTCATAAACATCGGGCTTCCAGAAGTGGAAAGGCGCGGATGCAGCCTTGAAAAGGAACGCAAACAGAATCAACAAATGACCTACCAGGAAAAGCGTGATTCCACCGGTGTGGGTCCTGGACCACTCATGAATCAGACCGAATTGGGTTGAGCCACTTGCACCGAAGATGAACGAAGCCCCCAGAAGAAAAATCGCACCCAGGGCGCCGCCAAGGATGAAATACTTCAACGCCGCCTCGTTGGAACGGGAATCATTTCGTCTGAACCCGACCAAAGCGTATGCAGGAAGGGACATCACTTCCAGAGCAATGAACATGACAAAGAGATCCTTTGCGCTGACCAAAACGGATGCTCCAAGAACCATGAGGAGGACAAGGTTGTAGAAATCAGGAATGTGGAGTTTTTCCTTCTCAAGATAAGCACTGGAGCCAAGAACGAAAATCAGGCTGATTCCGGAGATGAAAAACAGGGTCATGCAGCTCAGGCTGGAAACCTCGATATACCCGTTCAGGATGATATTTGTTTCAATATGAAACAACTTGGCAGTGGTTATCATGACCAGCACGAGAGTCACAATGGTCAGGATTTTTGCAGGAAGCCGGGTTTCCACTCGTACGGAGCTCGCCAGCATGGTCACGAGAATTCCACATCCGAGAAGAATCCACGGAAAGAAAAGGGTCAAGTTGGATAAATCAAACATTGTTCATTCCTCCGAAAAAGATTGCGGGCTGGAAACCGAAATAGATCACCATCGCCAGAATCAGGATTACCACCACCAAGTCGAATCCTGCGATGTCACCGGCTGTTTCTCCATCCGCGGTGGGACCGAATCCCAGGCGCTGATAGAATCGAAGCATGTACACTGCTCCGAAAATGACACCGATCCCTGCGAGAATCGTGCAAAGTGCGCTGACGGGGTATGCACTCATCAATACCATGAACTCACCCACGAAATTGAATGTTCCCGGCAACGATACCGAAGACAACACTGCGAAGAAGAGGCACACAAAAAGAACCGGATATTTTTTGGAAAGTCCTGAATAGGAATCCAAAGAGACGTCTTCTTTCCGTTCTGTAACCAGATGATAAAGATAAAACAGGATCGCGCTTGTCAGTCCGTGACTGACGCTGAGAACGATTGCTGAAGTCCGTCCGGCCTTACCCAAAGTGAACACCCCCAACATCACAAATCCCAAGTGACTGATGGAAGAGTAGGCGAGAAGTGCTTTCGGGTCTTTCGCTTGGATGGCCAGGAAAGCCGAATAGATCACCGTGAACGCCGCCACGGCAAGCAAAGCTCCCTGAACCGCCAGAATCGTTTCCGGAAAAAGCGGCCCTACAAAACGGATGAATCCGTAAACACCCAACTTGGAAAGAATCGCCGACATCCAGATGGTTGCCGGGGTTGGCGCATTCACATAAACCTCTTTCAACCAGCCGTGGAACGGAAACAGTGGCACCTTGATCGCAAATGCGAGGAAAAATCCGGCAAAGCACCAAGGCATTGCAGGGTTGCCGACGAGATCCAGCTTCAGAATATCGTCAAGGTTGGCGGAAAATGCGCCGGTCTTGGTAAAGTGAAAGTAAGAAAGATAGAAGATCGAAACCAGCATCAGGATTGATCCAAGGAAACTCATCAGGAAAAAACGGAAAACCGCAGTTGCTTTCGTGCTGGATCCCCAGATTCCCACCATCAGAATCATCGGAATGAACACCGCCTCATAAGCCAGATAGAAAACAATGAGGTTCGAACTGAGAAACGCGGTGTTGATCGCGAACACAAGAAAGAATGCCATTGAGGTGTATAACCTGGCGTTCCTTCTGAACCATTGTCCTTTCATTCCAAGCACCACAAATGAAACCACTCCGGAAAGAAGAACGAACCAAGCCGAAACGACATCGAGTTTCAGATTCAATTGGATTCCCAGATCGGAGATCCACGGAAGGTTCTGCTGTAGAGTGGATCCACCTTGAATGACAGGAGCTACAATATAAAGAGCCAATGCCGCTTGAACAGCCGAGATGAACAGTGCATAAGGACGCTGGCTTGCCTTGGGAACGAACCAAGCAATCAGGCTTCCGAGCACGGGCCAAATCAGCATTGCTGTCAGTTGTTGACTATTTTCCATAGAAGAAAACTCCTTGCATCATGCTCTGAAGAACCCAGATCAAAAGCACCAGGCCCAATACCACCATCATCAACAGGTAAGCTTGCATGGAGCCAACCTGGAAGGATTTCAAGACATTTCCAGAAAACTGGACCATCCAGGAACAAAAACGGATGGTGTTTTGCACGAAGAGTTCCTCAACCCATTTTGAAACACCTTTTGCCAGCGCAGGAACACCATTGCCGAAAAACTTGTTGTAAAAAACATCGAAGCCGAGGCCCTGCTCTACAAACGCATTAGTGATCTCTTCCTTGTCGAATTTGCGATAGCGGAAGAATCCGAACGCCGCACCGACCAGGGCAACAACCACACTGGCAATGATGATATTGATGGAATCCTGATGACCGCCTTCAGAGTGGTGCATGAATCCACCAACCAAGGAAAGAATCGCCAGAACGATCAATGGAATGGTCATGGTCAAAGGCGACTCATGAACATGCTCTTCGGTTTCCTTTTCCATTCGGGAAGGACTGAAGAACACCAGCACCAGCAATCGGGTCATATAGAACGCCGTCAACAATGCCGAGGCTAAAGCCATGATGAAAAGAATCTGGTTTCCGTGTGGAGAATGAAGCGACTGGATGATGATCTCATCCTTGGAAAAAAATCCGCTGAATGGCGGGAGTCCGAGGATTGCCGCCCATCCCATCACGAAAGTGAAGGTGGTGATCGGAAGTTTTTTTCTCAACCCGCCCATCTTGAACACGTTTTGTTCGTGATGGAGAGCGTGAATCACACTCCCCGCGCCCAAGAACATGAGAGCTTTGAAAAACGCATGGGTCATCACGTGGAAAACGCCCGCATCAAACGCACCGACGCCACAAGCAAGGAACATGAATCCGAGTTGTGAAACCGTGGAATAAGCGAGGATTTTCTTGATGTCCTTTTGCGCACAACCGATGATTGCCGAAACAAACGCGGTTGTCACCCCTACCATCGCAATCACGGACATGACTTCCGGAGACTGTAACAATAGTGGCGAGATCCGGTTCAGGAGATAGATTCCGCTGGTCACCATGGTGGCCGCGTGAATGAGCGCGGAAACCGGTGTCGGACCGGCCATTGCATCGGGAAGCCAGGTGAACAATGGAATTTGTGCAGATTTACCTGTGCAAGCGAAGAAAATCAGGAATCCGATGGTTGCAGCAATAGCCGGATTCAAAGTGGCTTTTTGAAGCACCATCAGATCCAAAGATCCGACGTATTTGTAAGTGATGAACATCGCAATCAGGAAACCAAGATCCCCGATCCGGTTCATCACGAATGCCTTTTGTCCCGCTCCCACTTTTTCAACATCCTGATGCCAGTAACCGATCAGGAGATAACTGGCCAAGCCCACGCCTTCCCACCCCAGAAACACATGGGGCATGGTTGCTCCCAGAACGAGATTCAACATCATGAAACAGAACAGATTCAGATAAGCGAAATATCTTGCCGGGCTTTCATCTTCACTCATGTAACCGATCGAATAGAGATGGATGAGTGAACCCACACCGGTGATCACAAGCGTGAAAAGAAGGCTGAGCGAATCCAGGCGGAGAGCGAAATCCACATTGAATGAACCGAGGTTCATCCAAGTGAAGAGGCTTTGCTCGATCAACCTGGAAGACTCTGCCATTCCTGAGAATTGAAGATAATAGAAAGCGGATACGAAGAACGATGCAAACATGGCAAGAGTGGCAATCACTCCCGTTTGTTTGGCGCTGGCCTTCGCTCCGGATTTTGCGCTTTTCAAGTGGATGAATCCGTTGATGGTGAAGCCGATCAGTGGGAACAAAAGAATGAGAAACAGGTTCATGGTCAATCCCTCAACATCTGGATTTGGTCGGAATCCGCCGTTTTAAGAGTCCTGAACAATGCGATCACCAGACCAAGTCCGACTGCGGATTCCGCAGCGGCAACGGTCATGACGAAAAGCACGGCGATCTGACCGTCCAGGGAATTGTGCATTTTGGAAAAAGTCACAAAAGAAAGATTCACGGCATTGAGCATCAGCTCGACCGACATGAGTACAATCAATAGGTTTTTCCTGAAAATGACTCCCATGAGTCCGATCAGGAATACGGTGCAAGAAACGACCAACATCATCCAAGGCTCATTCATGGTAATCACCCGTGTAAGTATTCTTTCTTTTCGCCAAAGCCACTGTTGCTACAATCGCACCCAGAATCAGAAACGAAACCAATTCAAAATGAAACGCATAATCCTTGAACAGCACTTCTGAGATCACTTGGAGGTTTCCACCCATTTCACGGATCTTCTCTTCCGTGTATTCACCTTTCGCAGTGATTTGCTGGGCATCCAGGGTTGCATTCAACAATACCGACAAAAGACCGAGAACTCCGAGTGTGGTCACTCCCTTGAACAGGAAAGAAGACTCCTTGAGGTCGGTGGTTTTCTCGTCCTGACCGAGCAACATGATCACGAACACGAAAAGGACCATGATCGCTCCCGTGTAAACCAGGATCTGAAGGGCAGCGATGAAATGTGCTCCGAGTATCGCGTAAAGGCCTGCGAATGCGAAAAACACCAAAACCAATGAAAATGCCGATGATACCGGTGTTTTCTGGAAAATAACCATCAATGATCCAAGAACCGCGATCGTTGCAAAAATGATAAACGCCAAAAAGCTCCAATCCATTATTTGTTACCTCTTTGCTCGAGAAGGAAATCCTTCTCGTAAACCGTGCGACTCTGCTGACTCATTTCATAGATGTTGCTCAGTTTGATCGCATCTTTTGGACACGCTTCCTCGCACATACCGCAGAAACAGCAACGAAGGGAGTCGATCTCGAACTTGACCGGATATTTTTCCTTGTCTTCGCGCTCTCCCGCAACGATGTGAATGCACTCAGCCGGACAAACGGTCGGGCAAAGCATACAAGCAGTACAGTTTTCAACGCCGTTTACCGACTTGATGTAATGCTGGCCACGGAACTTCGGAGAATAATCCCGTCGTTCTTCAGGGAACTCGATGGTTGCCCTTTTCGCGAAAAGCATGTTTTTCATGGTAATGGAGAGACCGCGAACGATTTCCACCACATAGAACTTGTTCCAGAATCCTGGTTTTCTTTGAGCCAACATATCAAAGCACTCCGAAATAGATGAGAAGGCCGGTTACAAAAACGTTAAAGAGAGCGATTGGAAACAACACACGCCATCCGAAATTCATCAGCTGATCGAAACGGAAGCGGGGAAGTGTCCACCGTACCCAGACAAAGAACCACATGAACGACGCGATCTTGATCACGAACGAAAGTCCGTGGAAGAATGAACTGATCATATAGGAAGTTTCCGCATTCGCTCCCTCGGAGAAATGCGCCACCAGGGATTCAACTCCCGGAAGATAGTGCCAACCACCGAAGAACAGGGTTGCAATCAAAGCCGATGCAACTGTCATGTTCACGAATTCGGAGAGCATGAAAAGTGCAAACCGCATGGAACCGTACTCGAGGTGATAACCGGCGATCAATTCCGACTCTCCCTCGGGAAGATCGAAGGGAAGACGGTTGGTTTCCGCGAATGAAGACACGAGGAACAGAATGAAGCCAACCGGCTGGATGAAAATCCCGTACTTCGGAATACTCAATCCTCCAATGGTGAACAGGGTTTCACCCTGACTTGCAACAATATCCGTCAACTTCAGACTCTGGAATATCATCACCATACCCACAATCGAAAGACCGAGGGTGAGCTCATAGCTGATCATCTGTGCTGAACTTCTCAAACTGCCAAGAAGCGAGTATTTGTTGTTCGATGCCCATCCGGCCATGATGATTCCGTAAACGCCGAGTGATGCGATCGAGAAACAATAAAGGATGCCGACGTCGAGATTGGCGATCACAAAATCATTTCCCGCAAACGGGATAACTGCAAAAGTCATCAGAGCCGGAATCACCGTTACAATCGGAGCCAGTGAAAAGTAAAATTTATTCACATGACCCGGAGCACGGTCTTCCTTGAAGATGAACTTCAGTACATCCAAAACCGATTGAAACAAACCCAAGGGGCCGAATCGGTTCGGGCCTACCCGGTTCTGAAGCATCGCTGATCCTCGTCGTTCAACAAAAAGCATGATCGGCGTGACGGAAAGCAATCCGACAAGAACAATGCCGATTTTCAAGAACATGAAAATGATTTCCTGCTCACTCATACGACTGCCTCTTTTGTTTTCTGGTTCGCCACCAACATCAGAACCTCAGAAACGGTTTTGACCGTGTTCTTTGGAACAATGGCGCGTTTGATTTTCTGCTCAATCCCGCTGTGATTGAATACGGTTCCATCTTTTTCGGTAAACGCAAGGCCGGGAAGAATCATCGAGAAGGGTGCGGCATCCTTCTCAAGGAATACACCCATACCGATGATTTTTTTGCCTTGAACCTGTTTCAAAGCGGATTCCAAATCGGCTCGACCGCCTCGGATCACGACCACCACATCGGAAGTGGATTTCATGGAACTCACGTTCTTGATTCCCAGTTTTTCAGCTCCGAAAAGATTTGAGGTCTTGCTCTTCATTTTCAGGATCTGATCAGCCTGTCCATCATCCGCAATCTCAGCAACACCTTCGGTTCCAAAATGATAGACGGATGAGTCTTTCTGATAAGCCTTCACATATTCTTGCACCGTGGTCAGCTCTTCCTGGGTAAGATCGCTTCCCACCAGGAATGTCACCTTTTTGCCTTCGGTTGCCGATTTCAGTTCCTGAATCGCAGTGGCCCAGGAAATGGATGCATTTCCAGAACGTGGATTCAGAATACGGGTCGGATCCTGGGTGTAGTGATAGTTGAAACGGCCTTCATCACACATCCAGTATTTGTTGATCTCGAGATTTTCACGTGGAACACAACGATAGATCACGTTCCCTTCATGCTGGATCTCCATGTTACAGCCTTTTGAACAACCTTCGCAGACGGTTGCGGTCTTTTTCAGCATCCACGCCCGTTTACGGAAACGGAAATCGCGCAAGGTCAATGAACCGGTAGGGCAGATGTCTGCGTAGTTGCCGGCGTACTCGGTCTGGAGCGGATTACCATCAATGGTGGTGATGTCGATATTGTTACCGCGCTTGATGGCAACCATCTCGTGAATACCTGCAACCTCTTCTCCAAAACGGATGCAACGGGTGCAATGAATGCAACGATTCATGTTCTTTTCGATCACCGGCCCCATGTCAACATCGACATAAGTGCGGCGTTCTTCCGAGTGGCGCATGTATGCGCTTCCGTGTCCGTAGGAATTGTCCTGCAAATCACACTCGCCAGCTTTGTCGCAAATCGGGCAATCGAGGGGGTGATTAAGAAGTAAGAACTCCATCGTGCCGGCACGTCCTTTTACCACTGGATCACTCTGGGTTTTAACCACCATGCCTTCAGCCGCCATGGTTGAGCATGCGGTCTGGAGTTTCGGCATTTTTTCGACTTCGACGTAGCACATGCGACATTGCGCAACCACGGTCAGGCCGGGGTGATAACAGAATACAGGAATTTCCACTCCCGCACGTTTTGCAACCGTGATGAGATTTTCACCCGGTTTGAATTCGACTTCTTTACCGTCAATCGTACACTTAGGCATATATCTTCTGTCCCTTGATGTAGGCTTCAAATTCTGGTCTAAACTTCTTCACGAAACTGATCACCGGTCCCGCGGCTGCGTCCCCAAGAGCACAAAGCGTTTTCCCGCCGATGTTCTGGGCAACATCCACCAACAAATCAAGATCACTTGGCTTCGCTTCATGATGGATGATCTTGTGAAGAATGGACTCCATCCAATGGCACCCCTCTCGACAAGGCGTACACTGTCCGCAGGATTCGTGCTCATAGAATTTCGTGATTCTCATCAGCAGCTTCACCAGATCGGTATCCTCATGAATCACCATGATTGCCGCCGACCCCATCATGGTTCCGACTTTCATCAAAGGCTCCACATCGTAAACCACGTCGATTTCATCGGCTGACAGGATGGGTGAGGAAGATCCACCGGGAATTACCGCTTTAAGCTTCTTATCATTGATGACTCCACCACCGAGATGATCGATGATCTGTCTTAGCGTCATGGATCCAGCCTGGATTTCATAGACCCCCGGTTTTTTCACGTGACCGGAGAGTGAAATCAAGCGTGTTCCGCCAGACTTGTCCACTTTACCCAATTGAGCGAACGCGTCTCCGCCCATGCGGATCAAATGCGGAACATTCGCGATCGACTCGACATTGTTGACGGCGGTAGGACAACCGAACGCACCGGATACCGCTGGAAATGGTGGTTTAACTCGCGGTTCTCCGCGTTTCCCCTCGAGTGAGTTCAACAGTCCGGTCTCTTCACCGCAAATGTAAGCACCGGCACCCCGGTGAACAGTGATCTCAAGATCGAATCCGGAACCGAAAATGTTCTTGCCGAGATATCCTTTTGCATACGCTTCATCAATCGCAGCGTTCAAAAGCTTCGCTTCACGAACATACTCTCCACGGATATAGACATAGGCATGTTTGCACCCGATTGCAAACGAACCGATGATCAAACCTTCAATGAGAAGGTGAGGGGTGTAGCGGATGATCTGACGATCCTTGCATGTCCCCGGCTCGGATTCATCTGCATTGCACACGAGATACTTTGGTTTTTCAGACGCCTTCGGAATGAAGCTCCACTTCATTCCCATCGGAAACCCTGCGCCTCCGCGTCCGCGGATATTGCCCTTCTTCACTTCATCGATCACTTGATCCGGGCTCATTTCCTTCAGGACTTTCTGTGCGGCCTGATAACCATTCATGCTCTGGAGATAATACTCGAGTGTCCGGTTCGATTCTTTCCAGAAATGCTGTTCGAACAATGTTGTCTGGCTCATGACTTCACCACCTTCATTTTTTCGATGAAATCGTTCAGTTTATTCACATCAAGCTCCTCGATATAATCATCGTTGGCCATCATCGCCGGCGCGGTCGTACAAGCACCGAGACACTCTTCCTCTGAAAGGGAGAACAAACCGTCTGGAGTCGTCTCTCCACACTTGATGCCCAATTTCTTTTCCGCAAAACTCATCAGCTCGTCCGCTCCACGCAAGCAACATGCTACGTTTGTGCAGATCTTGATGTGGTTTTTCCCGACCGGCTTCAGATTGTACATGGTGTAGAAGCTCGCCACTTCCCGGATCTGGGCAGCGTGCACTCCGATGTATTCGGCGATTTCCGCCAACACTTCCTTGGGGAGCCAACCGTATTCTTCTTGTGCTTGGTGAAGGGCTGGAAGAATCAGCGCTTTCTTTGTAGGATAGCGCGGCTCGAGCTTTTTCATCGCGGTGTAAAACTTGTCTGAAAGATGCTTTTCCATATTAACGATCCAATTCTCCGGCAATGACGTTGATGCTTCCCAAAGCGGCAACCAGGTCACCGATGTACTCACCCTGAATCATCGGGTCGAGTCCTTGATAGTGCCAGAACGACGGGCCACGAATGCGCATGCGGTGCGCTTTTGGTCCGCCCTTGCTCACAATGTAGAAGCCGAGTTCCCCATTGGACGCTTCAAATGCCGTATAAGCCTCTCCCTTGGGAACATCGAATCCATTCATGAAGAACTTGAAGTGGTGAATCAGGCCTTCCATGGTGTTGTAAACCACGTCTTTTTCAGGAATACGGGTGCGCTTGTCTTCGGCCCAGATTGGTCCTGGCTTCAGGCGGTCCGCACACTGCGCGATGATGTTCAATGACTGCTTGATCTCTTCCACACGAACGAAGTAGCGGTCAAAAACATCACCCACTTGCGCGATCGGCACCTCGAATTCAACCTTGTCATAGAACATACTTGGCTGATCCCGGCGAAGGTCGATATTCACACCCGCCGCTCTTGCATTCGGTCCGGTGAAACCGTACAGAAGACACTGTTCTTTGTTGAATACAGCAACTTCCTTGGTTCGATTCAGCCAGATCCGGTTTTCCGTAAGGAGTCGGTCGAGCTCGTGAATCACTCCCCGGGTTTCCTTGACCCATTCCTTCACACCGTTTTCCCAACCTTCCGGAGCATCCGACATCAAGCCGCCGATGCGGGTGTAAGAAGTGGTCAAGCGTGCACCGCAGAGTTGCTCGATCAGGGTATAGGCTTTCTCACGTTGGTGGTAGCCGTATACGAAATAAGAGAACGCACCCAAGTCAACGGCGTTGATCCCGATACAAATCAGATGGTCGATCACACGTGCAATTTCTGCCGCCATCATCCGGATCCACACTGCGCGCTCGGGAACTTGGATTCCCATCATGCGCTCTACCGCCATGGCGTAAGTCACGTTGTTCACCAATGCTGAACAATAATTGAGTCGATCGGTGTAAACAATGAACTGGTGGTAAGTGCGGTTTTCGCCTAGTTTTTCCTTCGCGCGGTGAGTGTAACCGAATTCACAGTAAGACTTTTCGATCGTTTCACCATTCAACTTGGCCATGCATCGGAACGCTCCGTGCATCGCAGGGTGAGTGGGACCGATGTTGACCAGCATTTTCGAATCCTCGAACAGGTCGTCCGAGTCCTTCTTGATGGTCACATCGAATTTTCCTGGAAATCCCCAACGCGCGATATCCAGTGGTACGTCGTTCTTGAATTTTGAATCACTCATTTCAGCAGCTCCGGATCAAGAGGTTCAGGTGTCATAAAAATCTGGTAACCACGCAAAGGGTAGTCCTTACGAAGCGGGTGACCTTCCCATCTCATGTCCATGAGAATCCGTCGAAGGTCGGGGTGACCATCGAAGCGGATTCCGAACATGTCGAAGATTTCGCGCTCAGCCCAGTTTGTTCCCGGCCAGATCGAAATAAAAGTCGCGATCGTTTCCTCATCCTTCAGCTTCACTTTGATACGGACACGGATCTTTGTTTCCGGATCCATCAGGTGGAATACGAGATGAAAACGGATTCCCTCTTTCGCACTTTCCTCGTCTTCTGATTCATCCGTCGCGGTCATGTCCGTCAGGAATGAGTAGTTGTATTTTTCCTTCAGCGTGGTGACAAACTCATGGGCCTTTTCCTTCTTCACGAAGTAGGTCGGCATATCGACGGGATTTTCTCCCGGCATCCACACCGCTTCGATCGCTTCACCGAAAACCTCCTTCAGTGCCGATGCCTGCTCGGCCCAGGTGGGACCGTATTTCTCTGAAAAATAGCCATAAATCGTTGGAACCGGGGTGCGGATATCCATTATTTCACTCCTTGTTCTTTGATCTGTTTTCGAGTGCGCTCCCTGCGCTGGGAGTGGGTATCGCCTTTGGCAATTCGGTCTTCAAGACGAAGAAGTGCGTTCAGCAATCCTTCAGGAGCAGGGGGACATCCCGGGACATAAACATCGACCGGAACAACGGTATCGATTCCTTGGGTAACGCTGTATACGTTGAAGATTCCTCCGGAAGAAGCACATGCCCCCATCGAGATCACCCATTTCGGATCCGCCATCTGGTCATAAATGTTCCGGAGAACCGGGGCCATTTTCAGATTCACGATTCCCGCAACAATCAGAAGATCGCTTTGGCGAGGTGAAAAGCGGATGACCTCAGCCCCGAAGCGAGCCATGTCGTAACCGGCCGCAAGGGTCGACATCAACTCGATCCCGCAACAACTTGTTCCGAATGGAAGCGGAAAAAGCGAGTTTTTCCGCGCAAAACTGATTACATCTTCAAACCGCGTGGTGATAAAATCCAATTCGCCGTCTTTAGCCATAAATTACTCCCAATCCAGAGCGCCCTTACGAAGGACGTATACATAACCCACCAGCAACACCAGGATGAACGCCAGCATCTCGAGCATGATGAAGCTTCCTGCCGAGAGACTTTTCTTGTAGATGACCGCCCATGGGTAGAAAAAAACAGTTTCGATATCAAAGAGAAGAAAAAGGATCGCTACGAGATAGAAGCGAACGGAAACACGATTGCCCTTTGAGGACATTGCGGGTTGAACACCACACTCCACGGCGGAGTCTTTGGTCCGGTTCGGAATTTTAGGACCAAGCAATGACGTCAGAACCAAAACGGCTCCTCCAATGAATACGCCTGCGGCCATCATCACCAATACGGGTAGATATTCCATCGATCGGAACCCTTTCTTTTTCCAAATTACTTTTGTTTACAGTATCATAAATTAGGCAAAAGTTAGAATAGAGAGCTGAGAAAAGAATCCGAAATCCAGTGGTAAATCAAAAAATTGACGCGGACTCAAAACCCGTAAAAAATGAACAAGTTTTGCTGCCTGCTGATCACCTGATGGTTCCGGTGCTAAACGCCCTGAAAATCGCCTCTTCTCATCGGGAATCCGTGGTCATTTTCTCGAATTCAATCGAGCAGGTTGATCAGATGCATTCTGCTTTGAGCTCGCTGAAGCCGGATGACATCTCGCTTCATATCTGGTCCTCTTGGGAACACTCTCCCTTCTCACCTGTTTCCTCCTCAATTCTACAAAAGCTGGACAGACTGAACACCCTCCACTCCCTGCTTCACGGGAAAAACCCGACCATTATTTTCTGTACCCCCGAGTCGTGGATCCAACCCACGGCTCCGGCAGAACACTGGAGATCCATCGTTTTCCCCATCCATTTGAACTTGGACTTTGGAAGTCTCGACTCCATCCGCACTCGACTCATCTCCATGGGATATTCCCGAAGCGACCTGGTTGAAGAGCCGGGACAGTTCTCCATTCGTGGCGAGATCATCGATCTGTTTCCACCCACCATTGATTTTCCGATCCGGATCGAACTCTTTGATACAGTCGTGGAAAAAATCAGGCTTTTTCACCCGGAAACCCAACGAACCACGAAAGACTCCGATCTGACCGCATTCGATCTCAGTCCAGCTGAAGAAGCGCTGTTCCCATGGGATCATCATTCCGATGTACTGGAGAGGATCAAAGAAGATTGCGATTCACGGTCCATTTCAAGAAAAATCAGGGATCCGGTCTTCGAGAACATCCGATCCGGATTCCTTCCCGAGAATTTCCGCACCTGGATTTCCTACCTCTACGATTCTCCGGGATACCTTCGGGATTATCTGCTTGCCTCCAAGTTGCGGTTTCACAGCATCGTGATGAATCGCGATCTTTTTGGAATCCAGATCCGGCAGGAACTCGAGTCAAAAAAATCGGAACAGGAAAAATACTCTGATACTCATCGGATCATTCCGTCTTACGAATCGCTTTATCGAATCGGCCCAGAGGATTTCGATCGGCTGATTGAAGTCATCACTGAAGTTCAGGGGCAAAGCGTATTCGAACCCATCAACCAAGAGCGGGCCAATTCGGAGCACCTTCGCGAGTGGGCTGATGACGGTTTCGAAATCCTTATCGGTGCATCGGGTGTCAGCACACGCGAACACATCAAATATCAACTGAAAGAACAGGGTTGTGATGTGCCCTACCGGTTCATCGATTTCGATCCGGATCAATCCTGTCTTGTGTTCGACCTTTGTGGAAAAAAATCCGCAATCCTTTCGTCCACCCTCTTCATCGGTCAACATCGAAAACAGAAGGGTTCATCGAAAAGGGGAAAGGTTCCCTCCAAATTCAACGAAAACAGCGAGGTCCTGTCCGGTGTTCAGGATCTATCGCCAGGGGACTTCGTGGTTCACACGCTTCACGGCATCGGTAAATTCATCGGGTTGGAAATGATTCGTTCCGGGGATCGAGCCGGAAGCGAATACCTTCTGATCGAATACTCTGGAAACGATCGTCTTTATCTTCCTGTTTATCGACTGAACGCGATTCAGAAATATGTAGGTTCAGGAACATCGGCAACACTTGACCGGCTCGGAAGCGGCCAATTCGAGAAAGCCAAACAGAAAGCAAGGGAATCGGCGAAAAAACTCGCGATCAACCTGGTTGAACTCTATGCAAAGAGATCCTTGCTTCAGGGTGCGAGGTTCTCGGAAGCGGGTGAGGAATATTTTCGTTTCTGCGAAGAGTTCGAATTCGAGGAAACAGAGGGCCAACTCCAGGCCATTCAAAGCACGCTTGAAGATCTTGAATCGGGCAAACTTCTTGACCGACTGGTTTGTGGTGATGTCGGTTTCGGCAAAACAGAGGTTGCGATCCGTGCCGCATTTCAAGCCGTGCAGAGCGGGTACCAAGTGGCCGTTCTGGTTCCGACCACCCTGCTCGCTTTCCAACATGAGCAATCTTTCCGGAAGCGGATGAAGAATTTCGCGATCCGCGTGGAATCCATTTCACGATTCAAATCTAAAAAAGTCCAAAATGAAACGATTCGCGAAATGAAAGAGGGGAAAATCGACATCATCATCGGTACCCACCGTCTCTTGTCCAAAGACATCGCTTTCAGCAACCTCGGCCTGTTGATCGTGGATGAGGAACACCGGTTCGGAGTCGAGCACAAGGAAAAGATCAAGGACATCCAGGCAAACACTCACACCCTTACCCTGACTGCAACCCCGATTCCTCGAACGTTGAACATGGCACTTTCAGGTTTAAAAGAGATGAGCCTGATCCGAACCCCCCCCAACAATCGACAGGCAATCAAAACCTATATCGCCGAGCACTCACCGGAAATCATCAGGAATGCCATCGAAAACGAACTCGCCCGCGGCGGACAGGTGTTCTATCTATCCAATCGGGTTCAGGGCATGGAAAACCTGGTCCGCGAAATCCGGCAAATGGTTCCGCATGCAAAAGTAACCTTCGCCCACGGACAGATGAATGAGTCGGAGATCGAGGAAAGAATGATGGAGTTCTATCAGGGCTATTCGCAAATCCTGGTCTGCACCACCATCATCGAATCGGGAATTGATGTTCCGAATGCGGGCACCATCCTGATCGATCGTGCCGACAAGCTCGGCCTTGCACAACTTTACCAAATCCGCGGACGGGTTGGCCGAAGCCATCGCAAGGCTTTCGCCTATTTATTGGTGAACGAGGAACGCGTTCTCAGTGATGAAGCTCGAATGCGACTCGACGTTCTTCAACGCTTTGTGGAATTGGGAAGTGGTTTTCACATCGCTTCCCATGATCTGGAAATCCGCGGCGGAGGTAACCTGCTAGGCGCGGAACAATCCGGCAACATTGCGAATGTAGGCCTTGATTTGTTCATCGAACTATTGGACGAGGCCGTTCAAGCACTTCGGGGTAAGAAAATCGATATTGAGGAACGCCACTTCGAACCCGAGATCCAACTCCCGGTCCGTTGCGAGATCGCCTCTAACTACGTGAATGATTCAAGACAGCGACTTTCGCTTTATCGCAGGATTTCATCTTGCAAAACCGAGCCTCAGATCGAAAACATGCAAACCGAACTGAATGATCGATTTGGAGAAGTTCCCGAAGAAACCGTAAACCTGTTCTGGGCGATCCGGATCAAGAACCTGCTCAAGACCGCTGGAGTTGAGAACCTGTCCGTTCAGGGATCAAAGACCGTCCTCACTGTCAAAAAACAAACGCTGATCGATCCTGATGAAGTCATGAAGCTCTATGTGGGGCCCAAGACTATCCGTGACCCGAGACTTTCCGTGACTCCGGATTCAAAAATCATCCTTACCGTCGGTTTTTCAACGCTTCAGGAACACTTTTTCCTGTTGGAGACTCTTTTCAGAAAAATTGCCCCTAAATTGTTTGAAAATGGAAACCCCATTCATTAAACTATATTTATGAACAAAATCAATCTCTGGTTAATCCCGTTTGCCTTGATCGCCCAAAACACCGCCAATGCTTCCGTCGAAGCGGCCAAAGTGAACGACAAGGTGATCACCCTGGAACAACTTGCATCAAAAGTCGTAGAGCTCGAAAAAAGCGGTGCTCCCTACCTTCCGAAAAGCAAGGACATCCTTGATGAAATGATCAGAAGAGAAGTAGCGGTTCAGGAAGCGAAGAAACTGAAATTGGATCAGGATCCGGAAGTGATCGAGAAGATCAATAACGTGCTCTATTTCTCTCTTCTCGAAAAACAACTCGGCAAAGACTTTGAAAAACTTTCCCTATCCGATGCGGAAGCGAAAAACTGGTACGAAAAGAACCCTGAGATCCGCACCAGCCACATTTTCATCGGCTTGCTTCCAACGGTGACCGAAGAAGAAGAGAAAATGGCAACAACCAAGCTCAATGGAATTCTTGCAGACATCAAATCCGGTAAGACCTCTTTTGCCGAAGCGGCACAAAAAAACTCGGAAGACCCAAGCGCTGCTATGGGTGGCGATCTTGATTACCGCATGAAGAACCGTCTCGATCCGGTTTATTACCGTGCGGCACTGAAGCTCGGTAAAATCGGCGATATTTCCGGAATCGTCAGAACTCCTTTCGGAATGCATCTCGTTCGCCTGACCGGCAAGCACTCTTGGAGTGAAATGGATCGTCAAAACGTGAAGCGAGTGATCTTTGAAGAAAAGAGACAAGAGTTGGTGACCAACTTCCTGAACGGTTTGCGTCAAAAGGCAAAAATCACCATCAATTCAAAAGCACTTTGATCCTCGGATAAAATTCAAATCTTGGCAATTATTGTCAGGTGTGAGAAACCTTGTATGTGATGAACATTCAAGGTTTTTTGCTTTTAATGGCCCTGTTTTCCACTTCGGGTTTTGCTCAAACTCCGGCATCTCAAAAAGTCATGTCCGGCGCCCTTGTCGATCGCATCGAGGCGATTGTCAACAAAAGGGCGATTTTCATGTCCGATGTGAAAAAATTCAGGGAATTGAGCGGCCTGCGCCTGAAGGTCGATCCTCTTTTTGCAAATGACCCTCTTTCAAAGAAAATGGCTTCCGATCAGGAAGTGGTCGACTTTCTCATCGCAGAAAACCTGATCCTTGAAAAATTTCCCGTATCTGATTCCGATCTGGAAATGGAAATCAACAACATCCAGAACAACCTCAGGATCAACAGGGAAGGGCTGATCGGCGCCATTTCAAGGGAAGGTTATGATTTTGAAGATTATCGGCAGTTGATGAAAGCATCTGTTTCCAAGCGACAACTCATTGATCGCGAAATTAGAAACAAGGCCTCGGTATCGGAAGACGAACTGAAAACCGAATACAATTCGAACCGATCAGCCGACAAAAAATTCGAAGGCTCATTGCATCTTCATTTGATCAAAATCACCAAGAAAAACTACAAGACTCCCAAGTTCGCAAAAGAACTTCACGATGCCGCGCTCGCAGATCTCGGAAAGGGCACAGCATTTGATGAAGTCGCCAAAAAAACCAGTGACGACTCCAGTGCATCCAACGGGGGCGATCTCGGTTTTCTTTCCTACCAGGACATGAATCTTTCCCTTCAGAGAGAGGTGCAGAAAACACTCTCTAAAAAAGTCGGCCAGGGAACCAATATCGGCAGCTTCGAAGATCCCGCATCCTTCACCATCTTCCGCATTTCAGAAATCAGTGCCGATGTCGATAGTGGCTTCAACCGGGAGAAGGAACAGTTGCGAGGCAAGCTTCTGGAAAAAGAGTTTTCCCACCAAGTCAAACTATGGATTGACCGCCAGAGAAGTCTGAGCTTTCTCAGCATTCCGACAGCTTCGAAACAATGAAGAAGAAATCGCTCATCATCACTCCAGGCGATCCGAAAGGAATCGGTCCCGAAGTAACGCGTAAGGCGCTAAAGGCCCTGAAAAAGGAGCTGAGGAATGTCGATATCACGATTTTTTCCACAAAATTCAAAGTCGAGAAATCATTGACTGTGGGGTTCGCTGAACCTCCGACTGAACTCAAAAGAAAGAGTCACTGTGGTTGGGCGATTGTCGAAGCGGTGAAGAAGGTTTCCGGATCTCCTGAATCCTCAGCACTGGTAACCGGTCCAATCAGCAAAGTCTCTCTCCAGAAAGAGGGGTTTTCATTCAAGGGCCATACGGACATGCTTGCTCATCTTACCGGATCAAAGACGGTGACCATGGTTCTCGCAAATGAGATTTTTCGAGTGGCTCTCGTCACCAATCATTGCCCACTGAAGGAAGTTTCCGGTCGTCTCACCACGAGTTCTGTAACGAAAACGATTGAACAGGTTGCCGAATTCACCCGGGTGCATTTGGGTAAGAGGAAGCCGCGCATTGCGGTTCTTGGGTTGAATCCACATGCAGGCGAAGAGGGGATTCTCGGTTCCGAAGAATCTTCGGCGATCATTCCGGGGATGAAAAAAGCACTCGAAACTGCTAAATTGAGCAAAAAGTCACTGGAGCTGACCGGACCTCATTCTGCTGATTCCTTCTTTGCCATGGAAAAAATACGGGTTGAGAAGAATAAAGGGCACGACTTCATCATTGCCCAATATCACGACCAAGGTCTGATTCCGGTAAAGCTTTCGGACTTCAGCAACGGATTGAACCTCACTCTCGGCTTGCCCTTCATACGGACTTCCGTCGATCACGGAACTGCTTTCGACATTGCGGGCAAGAACAAAGCTGATCCGGGCAGCATGATCTATGCGATCAGAAAGGCATTGGAATATTTATGATCAATGAATCCATTTTCAGGGAATATGACATCAGGGGAATCACCGGCAAGGATCTTGATGCGAAGTTCGCATATCAACTCGGATTAACCTATTCCGAATGGGCTCATGAAAAACTCGGTCATGATCAACTCACAATCGCTGTGGGGCGCGACTGCAGACTGACCAGTGATGAATACGCAGAGAGCCTGATGCGTGGTTTGACTGATGCCGGAATCAATGTCATTGACGTTGGCACCTGTCCAACACCGTTGACTTACTTTTCGGTACATCATTATCAAACCAACGGCGCGATCATGATCACCGGCTCACACAATCCTGCAGAGTACAACGGATTTAAGATCGGAATTGGAAAAGACACTCTTCATGGTCCTCAGATTCAGGAACTGAAACACGTGATGAAAGCAGGAAAATTCACTCCTAGAAAAAAGGGTAACATCACGAAAAAAGAAATCATCGCTCACTATGTAGAGTATGTGGCGAATCAAATCAAACCCAAGCGGAAATTGAAAGTGGTACTGGACGCAGGAAACGGAACCGCCTCAACCGTAGCACCCGATCTTTTCAGAAAAATGGGCGCCGAGGTGATTGAACTTTATTGCGAACTCGATGGTCGCTTTCCGAATCACCATCCCGATCCAACGGTGCCGAAGAACCTTGCCACACTCGTGGATACGGTGAAAAAATCAGGTGCCGATTTCGGTGTTGGTTATGACGGAGACTCCGATCGGATCGGAGCGGTCGACGAAAACGGTAAGATCATTTTCGGCGATGAATTAATGGTGATTTTCTCCCGTTCCGTATTGAAAGGTGTGCCGGGCGCAACAGTGATTTCAGAAGTGAAGTCCAGCAATCGCCTGTACAATGACATTGCAAAAAATGGCGGAAATCCGTTGATGTGGAAAACAGGCCACTCGCTGATCAAGTCGAAAATGAAGGAAACCAAAGCAGCTCTTGCGGGTGAAATGTCCGGTCACATTTTCTTTGCTGATCGTTGGTTCGGCTTTGACGATGCAATCTATTCTTCTGCAAGACTTTATGAAATCCTGAGTGACAAACTCCTCACCGAAGAGGGGACCATTTCCAGCATCCTCAAGGATCTTAAGCCGGTACACAATACTCCCGAAATCCGAATCGACTGTGAAGAAGAGAAGAAATTCGAATTAATCGAGGAAGCATCTAAAATCCTGAAAGCAAAAACAGGATCAGATGCTAAAATCACGACGATTGATGGTTTGCGTGTCGATTTTTCAAATGGATGGGGCCTCATTCGCGCATCCAATACCCAGCCTGTGATCGTGATGCGTTTCGAGGCGGAAGGATTGGAAATCCTGAATAGAATCCAGAAGGATTTTGAAACCGCCCTGACCCAGGCGGCACAGAAAATAGGACATGAAAAAATCGACTTCAACTCTTCCCACTAATGATTCTGAAATCCTGATCAAGGGCGCAAGAGTACACAATCTTAAAAATGTCACGGTTTCGATTCCACATCGATCTTTGACGGTGATCACTGGTCCGTCCGGTTCGGGGAAATCCTCTTTGGCTTTCGATACGATCCATGCAGAAGGACAACGTCGTTATATTGAGACTTTTTCCACTTATGCCAGGCAATTTCTCGAACAAGTGGAAAAACCTGATGTAGACGAACTTGTGGGGCTTTCTCCTACAATTGCGATTCTTCAGAAAACAACTTCTTATAATCCACGATCTACTGTGGGCACAGTTACCGAGATTTACGATCATTTGCGGGTACTCTATTCCAGAATCTCCAAGGCATTTTGCCCTCAATGCGATGAACCAATCGAAAGTCTCTCGACCCAACAGATCGTTGATACCATTCTCGCTTATCCTGAAGGAACAAAGCTGAGCATTCTTTCCCCGATCGCTCGTGAAAAAAAGGGGGAGTTTCAGAAAGAGTTGCTTACCTTTCGACAAAAGGGGTTTTCCAAGGTTCGCGTGAATGGCGAGATGAAAGATCTTTCTGAACCGATAAAACTGGAAAAAACCTATAAGCATACGATTGAAGTGGTGATTGACCGAGTGATTGTAAAGAAATCCGATTCTGGTTTTCAATCGAGACTATTCGACAGCATTGATCTTGGTCTGAAAATATCCAAGGGATTGCTAACTATCGTCGAGCACGTTGCTTCAAATAAAACCAAAGAGCACTTTGTTTCCCAAAACTTTGCCTGCAGCAAGTGCGAGATCTATCTTCCATCACCAGAACCCAGGGTCTTTTCATTCAATTCTCCGCTGGGTGCATGCAAACGCTGTGATGGAATCGGTTATGAATCATTTTCTGATTCGGAAGAGAAGGATTCAGATGAAGAATCTGATGATACTCATTATACATTCCACGAAACATGCAGGGACTGTAATGGGGCACGCCTTTCAAAAGAATCGCTTTCGTTCAGGATTTCAGATAAAAACATCTCGAACGTTTGCGATCTTCCGATCGATCGCTTGGATGATTATCTTACCGGAATCCAGCTGAATGATCGTGAAAACAAGATTGCGGCCGGACTGATCAAGGAAACACGTGAAAGGGTTGGTTTTCTTACAAAAGTAGGGGTGGGCTATCTCTCTCTCAGTCGTCCCTTGTTTTCACTTTCCGGTGGAGAGTCCCAAAGAATGCGATTGGCATCACAACTTGGAAGTTCTCTGGTCGGAATCACCTATATCCTGGATGAACCATCCATCGGTCTTCATCCTCGAGACAATCAGTTGCTGATTCAAAGCCTCAAGCGCCTTCGCGATATGGGTAATACCGTCATTGTAGTCGAGCACGATGAAGAAACCATGTTGGAAAGCGATCACATCATCGATGTGGGTCCTGGTGCAGGAGTGGTTGGGGGTTCAATCGTTGTATCCGGAAATCCACAAACAGTTCTGAAGGATGCTCACAGCATCACCGGCAAATACCTTTCCAATCGATTGGTAGTGAATCCACCGAAGAAAAGAAGGAAAATCGACTCTCAAAAATCACTGAGAATCGAAAATGTCAATTTGCACAACCTGACCAATGCCAAGGTTGATCTTCCCCTGGGAGCCTTTACTTGTGTGACTGGAGTATCCGGAAGCGGAAAAAGTTCTCTGATCATCGACACACTTTACCCACTTTTACTCAATCACTTCCACGATACCGAAATTCCAAAAATGACTGCAAAGATCACCAAGGGAGTCGATCAAATCGATAAAGTGATTGAAATCGATCAGACGCCTATCGGAAGATCCCCCCGTTCCAACCCCGCAACTTATACCGGAATGTTTGGTTTTATCAGGAATCTCTTCGCACAACTTCCCGAGTCTGCTCTCCGCGCGTTCAAGCCGGGAAGGTTTTCATTCAATGTGAAGGGTGGTCGTTGTGACGATTGTGAAGGTGATGGCGTGAAGAAAATCTCGATGAGTTTCATGCCCGACGCTTTTGTCACCTGTGATACTTGCAAAGGCGCCCGCTACAAGGCCGACACCCTTCAAGTTCTCTACAAAGGAAAAAACATCGCTGAAGTCCTGAACATGTCGATAGAAGAAGCCACCGAATTCTTCAGAAACATTCCTTCGCTCCACGATAAACTGAAGGTTTTGAATGAAGTGGGATTGGGTTATGTGAAGCTTGGTCAATCAGCCACAACTCTCTCCGGAGGTGAAGCCCAGCGAATCAAACTTGCAAAACAGCTTTCACGACGATCTACCGGAAAAACACTCTTTATCCTCGATGAGCCGTCTACCGGACTTCATTTTGACGACATCAAAAAATTGTTGAACTTGCTTCAAACCCTTGTTGATCAGGGAAACACTGTTTTGGTCATCGAGCACAATATCGATGTGATCTGTGCCGCAGATCACATCATCGATCTTGGCCCCGAGGGTGGCACTAACGGGGGTAAAATCATCGCGGAGGGATCTCCCGAAGTGATTGCAAAATCAAAGATCAGCAAAATCGCGCCATTCATTGCACAAAAGCTAGGTAACTGATCTTTATCGATTCCATACAAATGAAAAAGCCCCCTGGAATCTCTTCCAGAGGGCTTTTGAATCTTCATCGACTATCGATTACTTGATTTTCAAGAAAGCGATAACGAATGCGTAAAGAACGAGGGACTCGATCAACGCGAGACCGATAATCATCGGAGTGAATACTTTATCAGCTGCAGCTGGGTTACGCGCAATACCTTCAAGAGCTGAAGAAGCGGTTTTACCTTGTCCGAGAGCGCCACCGATAGCAGCGAGACCGAGACCAAGTCCTGCACCAAGACCAGCAAGGTCAAGGTTGGAAGCAGTGTTTGCTACTGCGTGAGCAGCTTCTGCGCCTTCTTGAGCGAATGCCATTCCAGTGAAGAGAACCCCTACAACTGTCATCAAAATAGTTTTTACTTTCATTTTATTTTTCCTTTCGTTGTTGAACTATTACCAAACCATCCATTGAACCTGATCAGTGATCATGCGTTGCCGACAGTGAGATGTATACCATCGTCATGAGGCAAAACACAAACGCCTGAATCAAACTTACAAACAATCCGATACCGTAAAAAATGACCGGCACAACATACGGGGTCAGATCGTTAAAAATGCCAAGAACCACGTGGTCTCCCATGATGTTTCCTCTGAGACGAAGTCCCAAGGAAATGGGGCGAAATACGTGGGACGCGAGCTCGACTACCAAAATCAAAGGTGCAAGCCAGATCACCGGTCCAAGAAAGTGCTTGAAATAAGCCACTCCAGAAGTCCTGATTCCAACATAGTTGTAATAAAGGAAAACAAAAGAACCAAGAGCGAAGGTGGTGTTCAAGTTATCCGTCGGCGGCAAAAAGCCTGGAATCATTCCAATCAAGTTGGAGGTGAAAATGTAAATAAAAAGTGTACCGATAATGGGGAAGTACAACTCTGTACTGTGTTTTCCCATTACACCTTCAGCAAGGCCGTAAAGTTTTTCAGCAAGGATATCGAAAAAATTGCGGAAGGTGAGTTTTGAATCAGGGATCAGCCCCTTGTCTTCACGCTTCATCGCTTTTGAAAGTTG
>JBEIKL010000005.1:0-36055 GCA_040379745.1 Bdellovibrionales bacterium
AAAAGCCCGGACTCCATGGGGAATCCGGGCTTTTTGAATTCTTATGATTTTGCCTAGAGCAGGTTGCTGGCCAACTCGGAAAGTTTCGATCGCTCGCCTTTTGAGAAAGTAACGTGCGCTGAAATCGACTCGGACTTGAAACGATCGACGAGGTACACCAAACCGTTGTTTGCCGAATCGACATAAGGGTTGTCGATCTGGAACGAGTCCCCGGTCAGGACGATCTTGGTATCGTCACCGGCACGGGTGATGATCGTTTTGATCTCATGTGGACTCAAGTTCTGGGACTCATCGACAATCAGGTACTGTTGAGGACTCGTACGACCACGGATGTAGGTCAACGGTTCGATCTGAAGCATCCCTTGGTTCATCAACTCCTGAGCACCCTTCCCTGCGGCACGGCGGGTGCGGTTCGCAGCGGAATTTCCGAACAGGAAGTCGATGTTGTCGTAGATCGGTTGCATCCATGGATTCAGTTTTTCTTCCACGGTTCCCGGCAAGAAACCGATGTCTTTACCCAGTGGAAATACCGGACGTGAAACCAGAAGACGTTGATACACACCTTCATCCACGGTTTTCACCAGACCTGCGGCAATCGCAAACAGGGTTTTACCCGTACCCGCTTTACCCAGAAGACTGACGAGTTTGATCTCATCGTTCAAAAGGGCATCGACCGCGAACGCCTGCTCGGCATTTTTCGGGAACACGCCCCAGAGACCTTCCGGTGGCTTCACCAACGGAACGATCGCTTCGAGTTCCTTGGAATAACGACCCATCGCCGTATGCGTCGGGTTCGCATAATCCTTCAGGATCAGATATTGGTTCGGATAGAACATTTTCGCGGCTTCTTTATCGTGCTCAAAAAGTCGCTCGGAGAATGGTACGCGTTTATTCGCATAGAACTCATCCACAATCGAAGGATCCACCTTCAGAGTGGAAGAACCGTTATAAAGTTGATCCGGTTCGACGTTCGATGGTTCGTAATCTTCGGCGATGATTCCGAGCGCGTCGGATTTGATGCGAAGGTTAGCGTCTTTAGTCAGAAGGTGAATCGCGCGACGTGGAGATTCTTTTTTCAACTGGAGTGCCAGTCCGAGAATCTTGTTGTCGGCCTTGTCCATTCCGAGTTCGGATGGAAGTGGCATGTCACCACCGCCGAGTTCAACCGAAAGCACTGCACCGTTCGGGAGCTTCACGCCCTTGGACAGTTCGCCGTCTTTTCTCATGTCGTCGATGAGACGGGTGAATTGACGGGCATGACGACCGTTTTCACTCATTTCACGTTTGAAACGATCAATTTCCTCAATCACGACAATCGGAATGATGATATCATTTGCCCCAAGGCGTCCGAAGGCGAGTGGGTCGAAAAGTAGTACGTTGGTATCGAGAATGAATGCTTTTTTGCTCATGGTCGTTCTCCCTGCTAAAAAAGTAACATAGAGTGAAGTTGGAACGTCAAAATTATTTTGGAAAACAGCGAACAAAAAATGAATGCATCGATCAATGAATTTGCAGAGTGGTTGAAAGAGGAAACACTGCCCGGTGTCTGGTCGAAGGGCGTACAATATTCGCGCGCCGTGAACAGCATGGAGTTCGTTTCGAACGAGAAAGACGAATGGAAATTCAAAATCAAAACCCAAGAGCGACTGTTGGCCTTCACGGTCACATTGTGGGTGAAGGATCAGGACTCTCACTGTAATTGTGGCAGTAAAGTCGAGCCTTGTCACCACATTGTTGCAGTCACCCTCGGCCTGCAGAACGAAACACTGAAACTCGAGAAAAGCGAGACCCAAACCCGACTCGAATACCAATGGAAACTGGACGAAAAAGCCGGAACGATCGAACTCGTCCGGGCCATTGTTTCAGAATCGGGTCGATCCCCCCTCACCCAATCCCTGATCAGTTACATCAGTGGCGTACAAAGCGGACGACTCCCCGGAAAACTTCCAGCCACGACCTCGATGGATCTCAAGATCGATGAAATCCTGAATCGATCCACTTTTTCGCCGAACCCTTCCGCGAACGGAACGGGCGCCTGGCGCGAACTCTTTGCTTGCCTGGCGGAACTGCCACCCATCTCGGGCATGAGCATCGAAAAAAACGAAGCTCGCCCTCGCGTGATCATCGAAGACGCTTCGAACCGGGACGATGGACTGAAACTGACCGTGATCCCCCTGCCTCCTGCGGATGCCGTTTTCCGAAACGGCATCGAGCGCGTGGGCTCGAGTTTGCGCATCACTGCGGGACGCGCTCCATTCCAGGTACCCAACCAAGTCACCCCTTCGCAATACGGCAAATTCCTCAGTGAATCGCTGCCACTGCTGAACGAATACTTCGAGGTGGTGAATGAAGCCATCCGCCTGCCGAAACTGATCGATCGCGATCCGTTCATCGACTATCGGCTCGTTGCCATGAAAGATGCCGATGGCACCGAGCGGATTGCCATCACCCCCTCGATCAGTTACGGAGAACTGGGCCCGAACGAAATCGCCTTACCGGACAAATCCCAGGAACAGGAATTGATGCGCGATCTGCGCCAAAACAAGAACATGGCGATTCACCAGACGGTTTACCTTTCTCCACAAGAGCTTTTCCAGAAACGGGACCTGTCTCCGGCGGTCAGGTCGTTTTCCCAAAACTACTTTGCCGGTCTGATGAACGAACTGAATGTCGATTTTGCCCGCGTGAACCTGGAACAACAGGGCGAAACGATTTTGCATCTGTTGAGCCTTCGGGAAAAAGGCAACTTCAAGAATTCTGCGGGGACCCTCGCGCGTTCACTGGGTGCGGACACTTTGGGAACTGCCGCCGCTGAAAAAATCCCCGCGCAGGTTCCCCGCTCACTCTGGAACCAACTTCGCGATTATCAGAAACAAGGGGTCTACTGGCTCTCTCAACAAAATACGGCGGGAGCGATCCTGGCCGATGACATGGGTTTGGGGAAAACCGTGCAGACCCTCGCAGTCGTGCAATCACCGGCACTGATCGTGGCACCCACGAGCCTGTTGCATAACTGGAAGGACGAAGCCGCGAAGTTCCGCCCGGATTTACGCGTGAATGTGTTTCACGGCGCCCAGCGGGCGTGGGATGCGACCGCCGACCTCACCATCACCAGTTACGGAATCCTCCGTTCCGATCTGAACACCTTTGTCGAAGAATCCCGGGATCGTCCATGGCAAGTGATGGCACTCGATGAAGCCCACCAGATCCGCAATCAGGAAACCCTCGCCGCACAGGCCGCCTACCGCGTGCCAGCCGCGATGAAGGTCGCCTTGACCGGAACGCCCGTTCAAAACAAACGAAGCGATCTCTACTCGCTGTTTGAATTCATTTCGCCCGGATTGTTTCGATCCGAATCCGAAATGAAACCGGAACTGGTCGCCCCCTTCGTCTTGCGTCGGAAAAAAGAAGACGTTTTGAAAGAACTCCCACCGAAGACCCAAATGCTTCACGAAATCGAATTGCGCGAAGCCGAGCGCGGTCGCTACCAAAGCGTGTGGGCGGCGGCAAAGGCGCAGATCGTGGGACAACTGGCTCAAGGGGAAAAAGCGAATCCACTTTCAATGTTCGAAGCGCTCTTGCGTGCGCGGCAGGCCTGCGACCATACCGGCTTGTTTCTGGAATCCGATTGGCAACTCAAATCCTCGAAATTGAATTACCTCATGCAGATGGTTCGTGAACTGACGGAAGCCGGGCATTCCGTTCTGGTGTATTCCCAATGGACGAAATTCCTGGATCGCATCGAAGAGGAACTGAATGGCTCATCCAGCGGCTCAAGCATGCCTTATGAACGGCTCGATGGCAGCACCGCGAATCGCGCCCAAGTGGTCCGTGATTTCCAGAACTCCTCCGAGGCAAAAGTGTTCTTGCTATCATTGCACGCCGGCGGCGTGGGCTTGAACCTGACCCGCGCATCGCATGTCATCTTTTGCGACCCATGGTGGAATCCATTCGTCGAGCTGCAAGCAGAAGACCGCGCTTACCGAATGGGACAGGAAAAGCCGGTCACCATTCATCGCCTGATTTGTACCGAAACGGTCGAAGAAAAGTTGATTCGCATCCAAAAACAAAAGATGATGGACGCAAAAGGAGCGATCGGTGCGGAAATGCCGGCGATCGCATTCACTGAAACCGATTTGTTGGAGCTTTTGAAATGAAAAACCTATCCGTACTTTTCTGGATTCTGGGATGCTGGATCCAAACCGCAGCTGCAGGATCAGTGGATCTGAAAGGATTCCACTGCAACAAACCTGATTCGATCAAAGGCACTTACTGCGAAGGCGCTCATCCTTCCTACCCATTGGCGATCGGCATTCAGATTCCACCGGGATATGTGCCTGGCGAGCAGGCGGAATACACCCTGTTCCTGCATGGGCATAACTATACTCCGGATGGTCGGTTCTCGACACTGGCTCAAATCCTGAAGCGGTTTTCCATCCTGGAACACGTGGCGAGCACCGAAAGAAAACGGATCGCCCTCTTTCCTCACAGCCGGAACAAGTGCGATGAGTTCAAAAGCCACCTTGGACAGCCGGCGCGACTCCACGCTTTTCTCGAAGCGATGACCCAATTGATTCATCAAGCGGGTTTGATTTCCAAACCGGAAATCGGCTCCATCGCCCTGGCCGGTCAAAGCGGCGCTTATGCCCCCTTGGCGATGATCATCGATCAGGAACAGTATCAGGACCGCATTCATGAGTTGTATTTGCTGGATGCGATGTACGGGAACGCAGCCTCTTTTACCCGTTTTGCAATGAACCCGAAAAACCGCTTCTGGAGTTGCTACCTGCCGACCTCTTCAACCCGCACCCAGAATGAACTCGTGATGAAAAACCTGAAACAGGCTGGAATCGAATACTTTCAGAAAGCCGGCGATCTCTCGATAGAAGCCGCATCGCGGACGCGCCTGGGATTCATTGAAGCGAATACCACCCATGGAGGCGCAATCAAATACCTCGGGGCGTTCATGGGCAACTCTCCGTAAAGAGAAGTATTTTATTAAATTAAAATTATTGAAAAAACATTCGTCCCATGATAGATTCCGCTCCATGAAGACGGGTATCATCATTGCCATATTCCTGATCACCTTGGGTGGAATGTCCCCAGCCCATGCCCAAACCCCATGGGAACAGCTTTTCCAAAGCACCTTTTTCAACGAAACGATCTATGAAGAAGCCCAGTGCACCTTCAATGTGCTTCGCTACCTGCGGATGGCCAAAAGCCAGGGGCTCGATCTCCGGAAAATCCAGGCCATTGAAATCATCGACAATCTGCACGATTTCATCTACGCGAAGAACTGCCGCAGCAGCAACGGAATGGACCCGACGAAGAACTGGTATCACCACGTGATCCTGAAAGCAGGAAACACGATCCTTGATTATGATTTCACCAATCGCCCCACCCCGACCGCTGTTCAGGTTTATTTCAATTCGATGCTGAAGAGCGAACGCATGAAAGCCGATCGCCAACGTTGCCTGCACGAAATCCGAAACATCAAACTCAGGATCTACAACGGTACGGACTACCTTCGGTATTATGATGACAAAGTCAGGGCTTCGAGCGTGAACCGACAAGAGATCATGCTCAAAGACACCGGCTGGATGTGTCAGTGAGCCTTACTTTTCCTCACCGAGAATGAAATAACAAAAAAGCCCCCCGGCTCATCACCGGAGGGCTTTTGAATTTGAGTGGTGACGCGAATTACTTCTTCGCAACCAGATTCAGTTCGACTTCGAATTTGTCGTCGATCATCTTGTCGCCAAGTGCTTTCACATCGAAGAACTTCTTGGAGTTGTATTTGAGACCAAACAGGGTGCGATCGATTTCGATCTTGCCCTTGATGTCAAAGCCGGCATCGTTTTGGGTGTAGAATACTTTGGTCGCGTAAGGCTTGGTCACGCCACGGATGGTGAGCTTTCCTTTCACTTCCATGTTCGGTTGACCGGCAACGAAATTGTGGATTTCGCTCATGCTGTCGATCTTGAAAGTCGCTACCGGGAATTTTTCCACGTTGAAGAAATCTTCGCTTTTGAGGTGGCCGACGAGTTTCGCGTTGTACTCGGCATTGGTTACATCGTCATTGGTGATGGACGCGAGATCAGCAATCACAGTTCCTTTGGCGGATTTTCCTTTGAACTCAAAAGAACCTTCCTTGAAGGTGATTTTTCCGGTATGAGTACCGGCGAGTTTTTTACCGGTCCAGGTTGCTGAACTGGTTGCCACGTCCAAGGTCGCCTTGGTCATAGCGGAAGTTTTTTTGGTTTCTGTTGCGGATGCATTGAGGGCAAGTGCCATCGCCGCAATTACGAGTGCTGATTTTTTCATGTTGATTGTTCCTTTCAATAGTACTCGATTTTAAGCAGAGACCGATCTATGATGCAAGCTATGTGTGGAATCGTCGGATATGTCGGTGAGAAGTTGGCAAAACCCTATTTGCTCGATGGCCTGAAGCGCCTTGAGTACCGCGGCTATGATTCAGCAGGAATTGCACTGTTTTCTGAAAATGATTTTACAGTCAAGCGCAATGCCGGCCCGGTTCAGGGACTGGTGAATGCTTCCGAAGCGGTTGGTCAAGATGAGTCCACCGGCATCGCCCACACCCGCTGGGCCACTCACGGCGCACCTACGGAAAACAATGCTCACCCGCACCGTGCGGGAGATCTTGTCCTGGTTCACAACGGCATCATCGAAAATTACGCAGAATTGAAAACCTTGCTCATGGCATCCGGTGTGGAATTCTTTTCCCAGACCGACACCGAAGTCTTCGCCCAACTGATCGAGTTCAACCGGAAGAAAATCTCAGCCAAGAATCCGAAACTCTCGCCGAAGGAAGTCATTCTTCAGGCCATGACCGCTTCGATGAAAGAGGTGGAAGGGCACTACGCCATTCTCCTCATGAGTCGATCCATGCCGGGCACGATTTTTGGAATCCAGAACGGCGCCCCGCTGGTGGCATCACTCCTCAAGGACGGATGCCTGCTCGCCAGTGACATCCAAGCCATCATTCCGTATCACAATGTCGTGAGCTTCTTGCCCAAGGGCGCGATGTTCATCGCTGAAGGCGCATCACTGCGCGTGATTGACCCCGACACACTGAAAACCATCGACACTTCATTTGAAACCATCAACTGGTCTTCGGAAGCCGTGGAAAAAGACGGATTTGAAACCTTCATGATGAAGGAAATCTATCAACAACCAATGGTCGTGGCCGACACCCTCAGCGGTCGAATCGCTGCAAATGAAGATTTCTGGAAAACCACGAACCGCCTTTACATCGTCGCTTGCGGAACCTCTTATCACGCGGCACTGACTGCGAAATACTTCTTTGAAAAGTGGGCACAACTCGATTGCCAGATCGACATTGCCAGCGAGTTCCGCTATCGCAATCCGGTTCTGGAAAAGGGAACCGTAGTGGGTGTGATTTCCCAATCGGGCGAAACCGCCGACACACTGGCAGCAATGCGCTTGGCGCAGGAATCGGGAGTGACCACGTTCTCGATCTGCAACGTTCCGAACTCCACCATCGCGCGCGAAAGCGATTTCCAGTTTCCAACGAAAGCCGGGCCTGAAATCGGCGTGGCTTCCACTAAGGCATTCACAGCACAACTCACGGTATTGTGCGCCCTTGCTCACGACATCGCCCTGATCCGTGGAAAAAAGGAAATGCTGACCCTTCAGTCGTTGGCGCGCCTTCCGCATGACATTGATCGGGTGTTGGAACAGAAAGAGGCGATTATCGCCCTGGGAGAGAAAATCAAATCCCAGCGCATCATCCTCTTTGTCGGGCGTGGAACCATGTTTCCGATCGCACTCGAAGGTGCATTGAAATTCAAGGAACTCACCTATCTTCCTGCCGAAGGTTTTGCCGCCGGCGAATTGAAGCACGGCCCGATCGCGTACATCGACCCGCAAGTCACGACGGTCGTCATCGCACCGAAGGACGAGTGGTACTCCAAGACCATTTCCAATCTGGAAGAAATCAAGGCGAGAGGCGGACACATCATCTCGATCGGAACCGAGGGCGACGAAACGATTCGCAAGCTGTCGAATGAATTCATCGGCCTGCCGGCGAGCGATCTGGGCACCATGCCGATTCTTTCGGTGATTCCGTTGCAACTCCTCGCTTACGGTTGCGCAAAAGCCCTGGGGCGCAACATTGACAAGCCCCGGAACCTCGCGAAATCGGTTACGGTGGAGTGAATCCCCCACACGGCAAAACCGTTGCATTTGCCTTTAAATCGACCTGAATCACAATTGCCGGTACCGGATTCAATCACTGAAGTTGAATACCCTAATTTATTACACAAGTATTGAATAAAAACAAAATGTGCGGTATAACCCTCGCATCATGAACATTTTATTCCGTAACTTGAAGTACATTTTCTTCACTTCCGCGCTCGCGGGTTCTGCCGCTTTTGCACAGGACTTCGAAAAAAACACCCGGGTCATGGATCTGCGCGACGGCACTTACTTGCAAATCCGCTACGACCTCGAAATGGAGTCGACCTCTCACGAGAAAAACTACAGTACGATCTACAAAGTCATTTTCAATGACCGCCAAGTCAGTCACGGATTCATCGCTTACCTCGACACCCATGTGATGGTTCAAACCAATGTGTCCGATTTGATCAGAAACGGCCATTTACCTGCTGGCATCTACTGTTACGACAAGGAAAAAAGTGAATTCGACTCTCAGAACTACAATCTGGCCGGCGAAATGACCGATCGTTTGTACTTCCGTGATTGCCAGAATGATGAACCCGCTTTCGTGGTTTACCTGCAAACCGGTTACAACTTGCGGAACATGGATGACTTCCACGGATTCAGAATCCGCGATTTACAAGATCAAGTCGGAAACGCCCTGAAATTCGTCCGCTGATTCACCCCCCTCCCGGAAAGCAGATAGAAATGCATCACCACCTTCTCCAACTCTTCATCATCCTTCATTTGCTTCTGGGCTTGGTTGCTCAAGCGGACGAAATCGCCCCGACCACCCGACTCTCGGAACTCCCCAATGGAACCCGGATCGAGATCCGGCGCGATCTTGAGGTGGAAGGTTCGGGTTTAAATGACCCTCTTTATTACCACGGCCATTTCGACAACCACAGTTACGATCCGGGTGCGGACGCAGCTGACTGGGACAATTCCTTTGATTCAGGTGCTTCAATCCGAGCCATGTATTCCGAAGGTATCTTCTTCAAATTCGAATCCAGCCTGATCTTGGATTACGAACGCGTGACCTACCTCAGTCATGGCACCTATTGCCTCAGTCAACGCGAAAGCTCTTTCCGATCCACCACGAAAAGCCAGATCAAGCCTGCGCGTGATCGATTGGTGTTTCGCGATTGCAAAACCAATGAATTGACATTCATTCTCTATGTCACTGCGGGATACCGCTTGCGAATGGATACGAACTTTCAGGGCCTGACCGTGCGCGATCTCTACGATCAAGTGGGCAACTCGATGAAACTAACGTTCACCCCTTGATCGCATCAATTGGTAGCCAACCGCTCCCGCTCCGATCGTAATCGCCCCACAGGCGATGATGATCGATCGCACCGACAGAAAATGGAACAGCATCGGAGAAAGCGACAAAAAGACCAAGTAAGCCAGATTGTCGAGAGTCATCTTCAAACGGAAAATCCGCGGCAGATCTTTTCCTGAAAACGATCCCTGGATCAGATCCACGCTAGGGAGATCGTTCAGCGGCCCTCCGACAGCCGAAAACGCAGAGAAGAAAAGAATCAGTGGCAGGCTGTGTGAAAGCCCAATGCCGATGAATCCGGCTCCGAGCCAGACCAATCCGAGATGGACCAACCACTCTGAATTTTTCCGTTCCATGTTTCCCAGCACCAAGGCAGTGATGATGTTTCCAACCCCGTATGCACCCATCACCAAGCCGAAGGCCTTCACGTTGTTGCCACTGAATTCGCGCATCATCAATGCAATTCCCAGTCCATAAGCCAATCCCCACGCACCACTCACGATTGTTTTCAGGATCAGAACACGGAATACAATCGGTTTCTCACGAAGAATCCGAAATGAGTAAAACAAGTTGCCAAGCATCGATTCGGTGGATGCAGCCTCATGCACCACTTCGGAATTGAATTTCTTCTTCACGGAACGGATGCAAATCGCCGACACCACGAAACTCAACGCGTTCAAGGTGAAATAATGAATGGTGAGGATGAGACTGGCCAGAATTCCGATGAGCGCAGGACCCATGACCCTTGCCAGTCGAAACGTGGTCGAAAGAAGTCCGTTCGCACCTTTCAAGAGCTTCCGATCCTTACAAATCAATGGAAGAGAACTTTGAAGAGCGGGATCGAAAAAAGCCCCCAAGCCGGAAATGAGAATGGAAGTGATGACCAGAGCGCCAAACGCGGGCCACTGCAGATAATGAAACAACACCGGGGTCATGGCCAGAATGGCACGCAACAGATCGGTCACCATCATGGTCTGGAATGGGTTCCAACGATCCGACCACTTGCCCCCGAGAATACCGAAGGCAAGCACTGAAACATACTGCATGGCCGCAAACAAACCGGTGTTTTTGCCGGCTACGTCAATTGCAAGCCAAATGAAAGCGACTTTGTAGATCTCATCGCCGATGTGCGAGGTCAATTGACCAAACCACAAATTCAGGATGGAACGATTTCGAAGTGCTTGGATCATCTGCATGCGGTATCCAGTTTCGCACCGAATACAGGTGCTGTCTTTCTAAAACTGGAAGCAAATTCCGCGTCAGTCGGTATACTGGTTGCATGATCAAGCCTCCGAGCATTCCCTACTCCGAATTCGAGTTTTCATTCGCGCGCAGTTCCGGCCCCGGCGGGCAAAACGTGAACAAGGTGAACAGCAAGGCTGTGTTGAAGTGGAATCTGAACGAAAGCCTGTCGGTTACGGATGATCAGCGTGCGCGCCTGGATTCAAAGTTGAAATTGAACGAAGCGGGCGAACTCGTGGTGATGAGTGACCGCTTCCGCGATCAGGGACGGAACAAGGAAGACTGCATCGAGAAATTTTTTGCGACCCTCACGCAAGCCCTGCACGAACCCAAAAAACGGAAGAAGACCAAGAAAAGTTATTCCAGCAAATTGAAAGCAAAGGAAAGCAAGAAGCGGCAGTCGGAAAAAAAGCGCATGAGGGCGGAGCGGTACTGAGAGAGCCTTCGATCCTCGAATCATTTTGTGTCGCTTTTAACCGTCTTCAATCGAGTAAAGCCCGAGCGAGATGCTCAAAGTACTCGTCTTAAGACTAGCCTCTTTTCAATTTCGCGCTCCGCCAACTCCTTAGCCTTTTTCTTTTACTCGTCGGTTGAACGTGCTATGTTCCACCCATAGGACCTGATCCCTGTGACAGGTACCCATAAGATGATGATGGATACGAACGGTACGCAGCATGGCGGCCTTCAGCGGAATCTCCACGGATCCGAACTGAAGCAAAAACCCCTGTTGCTTGGCAACGGACGGTTGGCCAAGCATCTTCATCATTATTTTCACCTGCTCAACCTTCCTCATAAACATTTTGAAAATGCCCGCGATCTGGATTCTCCCGAATTGCACCGCAAACTCGAAGGCGTCAATGCGATCTGGATCCTGACCAGCGATCGCACCATTGCAGAAGTGAAAGACGCGCTGAAAGAGAAAATAGATGCGCGAAATCAGCAATCTGCCATCAATTCAGCCGCGAATCACTACACTTGGATCCATTCTTCCGCCGCGACCGAAGTCGAAGGCATGATCACCCTGCACCCGTTGATGACCTTCGGTCCGGAATTGTATTCACTGGAGCAATACCAAGAGATCCCGTTTGCGGTGATCGCCCCGCTTCAACACATTCTTCAGGACTACTTCGATTTACCCAATCCATCCTTCCCGATCCAGAATGAGCAACGCGCGCTTTATCACGCTCATGCGGTACTGATGTCGAATCTGCCAATCCTGCTGTGGACGATGGCTTCAAAAAATGCCGAGCAGTCGCTGAACCTCGCGCCCGAAACCTATGACCCGATTCTTCGGCAAACCCTGAACAACTTCATCCGCCAGCGCGAGCAAGCACTGACCGGACCCATCGCTCGTGGCGATCGCACCACGATCGACAAGAACCTCAACGCACTACGCGATGATTCCTCACCGCTCGCTCAGATTTATGAAACCTTTTTGTCTACGTTCCCGTATCACTCCGAAAGGAAAACGCTATGATCACCGTACCTGAATTCCGCAAAAGAAAACAGACTGGCCAGAAAGTGTCCATGATCACTTGTTACGATGCCTCGTTTGCACGCATTGTGAATGAAAGCCCAATCGACCTGATCCTGATCGGGGATAGCTCGGCCATGGTCATGCACGGTCATGATTCCACGATCCACGCCGATGAATCGATGATCGAAACCCACGTGGCGGCGGTGTCCCGTACCGCAAAAAACAAGATGATCATCGCCGACATGCCGTTCCTCTCAAACCGTATGGGCATCGCGCATGCGACGGCAATCGCGGGCCGATTCCTCCGCGCGGGGGCACACGCCGTAAAAATCGAAGGCATTCGTGGCAACGAAGAACTGGTTCGCCACTTGGTCGGAACCGGAATTCCAGTAATGGGCCATTTGGGCCTGACTCCCCAATTCGTGAACCAGTTCGGCGGAATGAAAGTGCAAGCGACATCCAGCGAAGCTCAAGACCTACTGATGAAAGATGCAAAAGCATTCGAAGATGCCGGCGCGTTTTCGCTGGTACTCGAGTGCGTACCGAACTCGATTGCCAAAACCGTGAGCGAATTGCTGACCATTTCTACCATTGGCATCGGTGCAGGCCCCCACACCGATGGCCAGGTTCTGGTACTGCAAGACCTACTGGGCTTCAATCCCGGCTTCAAACCGAAATTCTTGCGCCAATACCTCGGTGGTTATGAACTCTTCAAAGGAGCGTTCGAGCAATTTCATCTCGACGTCACTCAAGGCAACTTCCCGAACGAGAAAGAGAGCTACCCAGGATGAAAGTCTTTCACACCGTCAAAGCATTTCAGGAATGGCGAGTAAGCCTCCCGATCGGAAAAACCGTAGGTTTTGTGCCAACCATGGGCGCGCTTCACTCTGGACACGAGAGCCTGCTTCAGTATTCAGTAAAAGACAACGATTTCACCGTACTCAGCATTTTTGTGAACCCGACCCAGTTCAATAACGCCGATGATCTGAAGCACTATCCGAAAACCTTCGAAGCTGATCTGGAAATGGCCCAAAAAAACGAGGTCGATGCGGTGTTTGCGCCCGACCAAATGGAAGAACTCTATCCCGACGAGTACCGCTACCAGATCACCGAATCGGAATTCTCGAAAGAACTCTGCGGAGCCCATCGCCCCGGCCACTTCAATGGTGTGTTGAGCGTCGTGATGAAACTATTGAATCTCGTCGATTCGACTCGCGCTTATTTCGGTGAAAAAGACCATCAGCAACTGACTTTAATCACTGGAATGTGCGAAGCGTATTTTCTGAAAACGAAGATCATTCCCTGCCCCACCATGCGTGAAGAATCAGGCCTTGCGAAAAGCTCTCGCAATGTTCGCCTGACACCGGATGAACTGAACGTGGCGCCAAAGCTGTACGAGACGATCACCACCGTGCGAGATCGCACTGCAGCCATTGCCAGACTGGCTGAACTCGGTTTCAAGGTGGATTATCTGGAAGACCATCAAAACCGACGCGATGTCGCTGCCCACTTGGGTGCCGTGAGGTTGATTGACAATGTCGCACTCTGATTCCAATCCAGGTAAAAAAATCCTGCTTCAGGTGACGGGCTCCATTGCCGCATTCAAGGCAGCCGCTCTTTGCTCAAAGCTGGTGCAACTCGGGCATGAAGTCGAAGTGATCTTGTCTGAAGGCGCTGAACACTTCATCGGCGCGGCCACTTTCGAAGGCCTGACCCGCAAAAAAGTCCACACCGGCCTTTATGATGCAGGCACGATGATGGCGCACATCGATCTCGAGCGCTGGGCTGATCTGATCCTGCTTTACCCTGCTTCGGCCAACACCCTCGCAAAGATGGCAAACGGACAAGCCGACAACCTGATCACATCCCTGTTTTTGGCGCATGAATTCAAAAAACCATATCTCGTTGCCCCGGCAATGAATCAGGCAATGTTCAAGCATCCGGCAACCCAGGCCAATCTCACGCGATTGGCCTCGTGGGGCGTGCAGATCCTTGCCCCTGCGGAAGGTCACCTTGCTTGCGGTGAAACCGGTGCCGGAAGATTAATCGAACCCGAAGCGATGCTCGAAGTTCTCAAACAAGTCATTGAACATGAAGAAGAGGATTCGAAAAAAGCAGAAGTGAATCGTTCACCGGCAAACCAGCCCACCTCGCCGAAGAAAATCCTGATCACCAGTGGTGGCACGACTGAACCGATCGATGCCGTCCGATCCATCACCAATTTCAGTACCGGTGAAACGGGCTATCGCCTTTGCGAAGCACTTCGGAACGCAGGTCATGAAGTGACTCTGCTTCAATCAAAACTTTCAAAATTCGAAAGTCCTTCGCAAAACACCTACCTGACGACCGACGAATTCGCGCGAAACCTGAAGCAAAAACTCGAAAGCGAATCCTATGATTACCTGATTCACGCGGCGGCGGTTGCCGATTACCGTGTCGATCCTGCCAGCACCTCGGGTGCTGGCCAAGGCAAGATCCAAAGCGAAACGCCCGTGACCTTGAACCTGAAGCCGAATCCGAAAGTGATCCAGAGTGTTCGCCAATGGAGCCGCAATCCGAACCTGAACGTGATCTCCTTCAAGCTCACCGCGGATTCCGCGATGAAGCTCGAGAACTACGACTCCGAATGGATCATTCATAACGAACTCCGCGAGGTGAAGGGCGAACACCATCGGGGCACGATTTATAACCGCGAGCGTAAGCCCGCTTACACTTTTCAAACCAAATCCGAATTGACCGGATTGGTACAAACCATCATTGAAGGAACTCTCTCATGATTCTTTTACTCGACGTCGGCAACACTCAGATTTTCGGCGGTGTCGTCCAAGCCAACAAGCCTGAAGACATCATCTTCAGTTTTCGAAAAAGCACCAATAGTACTTCGAGCAGCGATGAGATCGGGCTCTTCTTGAAGTCCGTACTCAGTGAAAACAAGATCAACCCCGAGCAAATCACGAAAATCGGAATCTGCTCAGTCGTGCCGGGTACCATGCACTCGCTTCGGGGTGCTTGTCAGAAATACTTCAAGATCACTCCATTCGTGCTGCAAGCCGGAGTGAAGACCGGTCTCAAGATCAAGTACCGCAACCCTCTCGAAGTCGGTGCCGATCGCATCGCGAACTCGATCGCGGTGGCGCACCTCTATCCGAACAAGAATGCGGTGATCGTGGACCTGGGTACAGCCACTACATTCTGCGCTCTGACGAAGGAAAAGGATTATCTCGGAGGCGCGATCATTCCCGGGCTTCGCATCTCGATGGAAGCGCTCGAATCCAGAACAGCAAAACTGCCCTCGGTGGAAATCGTGAAACCGGAACTCGCTTGTGGCCGATCGACGATCGAAAGCATCCAGAGCGGATTGTACTTCAGTCACCTGGGCGCGATGAAAGAAATGGTGAACCACTATCGCGGCGAAGTGTTCCAAGGTGAACAACCGATGGTCATCGCGACCGGAGGATTTTCTCGTTTGTTTTCGGATGTGAAAATCTTCGATGCCGAAATTCCCAACCTTGTCCTTTACGGCCTCTACCTGGCCATCCAACTCAACGACGAAGAATCGTCTCAAAAAGGAGTCCGCTAATGCGCCTCACCCTGATGAAATCCAAACTCCACCGTGCCACTGTAACTGAAGCTGATCTGAATTATGAAGGATCGATCTCGATCGACCCGAAACTGTGCGAAGCCGCTCGCTTCTATCCGCATGAGAAAGTGGATATCTACAACATCAACACCGGTGCACGATTCAGTACGTATGTTCTTTATGGAAAACCGGGACAGATCGGCCTGAATGGCGCGGCTGCGCGCCTGGTGCATCCGGGCGACAAGGTGATCATCGTAACTTACGCGGAAGTCGAAGCCGCTGAAGCCATGACCCACAAGCCAACGGTGGTGTTGTTGGGTGAAGGCAATGAGATCAAACTCAAGACCGATACTTCCGGTCGCTGGGATGAATGATCAAATAACGATTACCGTTACTGTTGCTGCTGCTGGGTCTGATTGTAACCCGTGCTGAGGTAGATCGTGCCCGGATCGGTGACCAAGGTCAGGTTCTCGGTTTCGTCATCGGCGCGAGCGAACATCACTCCATAATACTGGTGGGATGCGATCACCCGCAATGCCTCGAAGTCGAGTTTCCAGCTCCGGGCCGCTTCGGTGATCAGGCTGCGGTAACGCTTCACCTGATTGCGATTCGCAGTCGGAAGCGCGGAACGCACTTCATCCAGATCAATGTCGAGTCCGCACTCTTTTGCGAACAGGATGTTCTTCGCGTTTTCAAGCGCCGGAACCACTTCGCGAAGCGCTTTCACGCGTACCGCATTCCCCACCGGCATCATGTAACCGAAAAGGGAGCCGTACTTGCTGATCTTCTGGTGGTATACATCCGAACCCTTTGCAAGGCCATGACGTACATCCTGAATCACCGGCGTGAAGAACTGGCTTACGATCCGGTCGGCAAGACCGTAGATCGGGCGACGGTTCTCAACAAGGTTCAGCTGGTAGTGTTCCACCGTATTCGCAGCAAGAGACAAGTAGTTTCCGTACGTGTTGAGGAATCGGGAGAACTCAAGTGACCCTTTTTCAAGGGCGATCCGCTCTTGATTCATCAGTTCCTTGATCTGTGCCGCGTGGATCAGTTCATGACCGATGGTATAAAGCTGGATCAACGGCGATTGTTTCTCGCCGACCCACATGAACAGGTCACTGTTCGAAAGCAAACCGTGTTGCTCGCGTTTTTTCGCAAAGCACTCGCCGGAATAATCCGTACGCTTGGCAAACGTGATGCGCGCCGGGGTCAGCTTGTCTGCGAAGATCTCGTTATACTGAACGCCCTGCTCGATCGCATACTGACGCAAGTTATACGCAGAATACGGCAACACGCTCATCAATGCGGTAATGGCGTTCACGTCGCGGTTTTCCTTGCGATCGACAAATGCCTGCAACTCGCGGATACGCGGGTATTGATCGAAGTGGAGTTTACGCTGGTCGCGGATGTATCCCTCACGCTGATCGTGAGGAATTCCACGGGCGGTGTCCATGACCTTCAACCAGTCCTGACGCGCCTCCTGGATGTCGGATTCGATGAACGCCGATTCGGAAAGTTTCTGCTGATTCACCATCTCCCACTCGCTGGCGGAACGCGGAGCCTGTCCCTCATGTGCGATCACGAAGGTCTCGTGATACTTCGGCTGGGATTGATCTGCGGAACCGTCGAAGAGTGTCGCGAATTCCGTCGCATGGACCGAATTCTTCAATCGGTTCGATGCCAGATCACAGAACTGATCGAGTAACGATTCGAGGCGCTGTGCGATCAGTGGGTTCGTTTCCTGAGCTGGAAACTTGAGGTTGATCATCTCGCGGATGATCTTCTTCAGCTTGGCCAGGTTGCGGAGTTCACGCGGCTTCGCCAGGGTCAACTGACGGAACACATAGGAAAGGTGACCGAAATTGAAGATGTCGGCGCGCTTCATCCCGTAGGTATAACCCATGTTCACCAGATCCTGATTGAGCACATTCAATTCATCCAGAACCATGTAGAAATCCGGGGGCAGCACGCGATCCAATGTTTGCAACATGGAAACCAACTGGGCTTGAAGCGAGTTCATGCGCAGGAAGTAGTTGGCCACTTCCTTGCTGTCCACGCGGTTTTCCACGAGTTCGACCATGCTGTAGATCGTTTCCATGCAACGGGGATGGATGAAGGATGCGATTTCACGCATCTGGACCTTCAGCGAGAACAGGAAACCGCTCACGCGATAGAGCTCACCATCCGGAGAACGAAGCAATGCACGCAATCCACTGATGATGTTCGCAACCTGCACCACCTGTGCGGCTACGAATGCGGGCATGGAAGTCTGGTACTCTGCGGGTTCACGGGGCGCCGCGAACTCACGTCCACTCACCGACTGGTCCGTACCAAGATCGTCGATCACCGCGAACGGGGCATATCCACCGCCCTTTGAAGTGTTTACGATGGAACTCATCGGGCCTTTTTCTTTCGGCGCATAACGAACGAGTGCATTGTGGGTCAAGCGTGGCAAAGTGTCATTTCCGCCGTAAAACACCCACATGCGGATGTCTGCGGCCAGATTCGCGAAACGGAATCCGGTTCCGCCTGCATGGCGAACAGCCACAGGAATGCGGGCGATTTTCACCACTTTCTGATAAGCGAAGTATTCCGGATTCTCACGGGCTTCTTCGATTACTTCACGGCGCTTGCGGTCATCCATCGTCATCAGGATGTGGACGCCGGTACCTCCGGAAAGGTTCGGAGCCTTGATCACCCAATCAGCCGGATTCTTCTCGATGATGTCGAGGGATTCCGCCTTCGATGGCAGACACTCCGGTGGAGAAATGCGCGGGCCATCCAACTTGAGTCCCATCGCTTCGAGATCCTTGCGGTAATACTCGGGCGCGAATTCGGTCAGGGTCGCGAGAATGATCTTGTTGTCAAGGAGCCGGTTCAAACCGCCGAGATAGAGCTTGCGATTCACGATCGCATTCACCGCGTTCGGAATGGCGTAGTCGGATTCGAGTGGAACCGGATTCCCCTCTTCATCCTCGATGTATTCGGGCTTGTTGCTCTTCCACGGCTTCAGGATGTCGACACAGTAAATGGACTCTCCACTCTCCGGATCACGCAAAAGAACGTTCTTTTCCTTGTCGAACAAGGCGCTGTCGCTGTTCACTCGGGAATAAACCGCAGTGACCACCGGATCCTTGCAATCCACAGTGCGCAGACGGATCCAGCCATCGGCATCGCAGTACAATTGTCCGGAATCACAGTAAATCAGCCCAGAATACGCGGCCAATTGATGAATTTCAGGAGAAGCGCCATTCGAACCACCCGGTGGGAGCAACACTTGCACCCCATCCTGGCGACCGGTCCACGACTCACCCAATGACCGGTAAGTCTGACGAAGCACTTCGAAATGGTCGTTCGGGAATACCTTGCCGAGGGAGTCCAGGATTTCCGGATCCTCGCGCAGGATTCCTTCCATGATGTTGAGATTGTTCGAAGCACCGGAGGGTGAACCAGCATTGATTTCCAGCACGCGGAACGGGAGTTCCGGAATCTCGTCGACACGGTTCTGGGCGACGAGCGTTCCAAGTTCTCCACGGAGTTCGAGGTATTCCTGCACAAGAACGAGGTCCAACCCCACGTTATCGAGGAACGGGTATTCGCGCATATTCTCGTGATGGAGTTGCGGAATGTAGTGAGGGGATTTTTCAGTGGCATCGAGAAAGGCCTGGCGAACATCGTTCGGAAGCGCATTCAAGAAATCACTGTCCCGGATGCTGGCGGAGCCGTAAAGACTCTGAAGCACCTTGCGGAGTGAAACCATCAGCACCTGTGCGGCACTCTCGACGGAATTGAACATCGACTTCGACAACGGCACTACGGAAGTGGTGACGGGCACGGTGAAGATTCGGTAGACGCCATCCTTGTCGGTTTTCTGGAAAGTGAGGTCGCGCTTCTTCAGGAACCGGGTCAGACGCTGACTGGTGTAATGGTGTTCCTGCACGTTTTTGCCCAGAAGGGTTTCCACGCGGGTTCTCGAATGTGAATACCCGAGTTTTCCGTTGGAGCTGAAGATGTAGTTGGCCACATCGACTTCATACTTGCCGATGAAACCCTTGTGGGGCTTGTACGCTGATTTCTTTCGCTCACTCGATCGATTTTTATTCAGTTGGTTAGCCAGCACTTCGATGCTCCTTATTCTTACGGACAAGTATGAGAGGTTACCAAGGCCGACAAAACAATTCAAGTAATTTTTACACTACTTTTAAATAAATGCCGGTAATGAACTCAGCGTAACACGGGTTTTGGCATTTATTAAACAAAAGTTATTGACATTTTCCATGTTCGGCATTTATAAACGGGTCAATGAAACCCGTGGAAACACTCCTGAACAGAATGATGACCGCAACCCTGATCGCCAGCGCCGTAAGCCTGACGGCTCAGGCCCAATCCCTGAAAACCCTGGGTGACTACCGTTCCACCGTACTCCCTTCCGAAGCGGCGGCACAACAGATCTACGACGACCTCCCAACGAAGAAATTCAAGGGCTCTTCCGGCTGCTACCAGCGCGCCCACAATTGGTCCTTCAATCTTTGGGAACAACAGGACATCAACAGCATGAAGGTTTTCCTCTTTTTCACTGAACGCTACAAGCGCGAATTCGATTACGAATGGATGTACCATGTGGCTCCCCTCATTCCTGTGCGCATGAACGACGGCTCCATCCAGGAACTCGTGTTCGACCCGACCTTCGTCACCGCTCCTTCCTGGGCGAGCCGGGAACAGCGCAAATCATTTGACAACAAGCCGGTGTCGATCGATCGCTGGATCCGCTATTTCATGGTTTCGAATGTGGAATGCCCCGTGGTCGAGAACTTCAACGACTACTTCGATTACCAGGAACGCTACTACTGCTACCTCATGAAAACCCCGATGTTCACCTACATCCCGGAAAACATCGAGCAGGAAACCACCGCTCGGACAGCATGGCGCGAAGGCGACCTGAAACAAATGAAAAAGGCGTTCAAGCTCGATCTCGACCTTGACCTTAACTTCGACCTGAACCTCGACTTCACCTTCTGAGGAACACTGGAGAACCAACATGTTGAACGAAAATAAGAATCTTCATCTCGTCGCACCGGCCACCCTAGAACAGGTCCGCGCCGAACTCGCGACTTTTCTCGGTTCTCCTTCGAAAAACCTGCAGGATTTCATCGCGAAAATCGCTCTGAACGGCGGCGTTTCCAGCCTGAGCCATCCGGTCCAGGCGCTGCCTGTTTTCCGCGTCAATCACACCAGTGGTTTCAACTACTCCTACAACCACCAGATGGCGGCGTACTTGCGATTCGGGGTCACCACAAGCGGTTACTTCGTCGCCCAGTCCCTGATTCTCGACACCGCATCCGCATGGGTCTCCCACTACTATCAAGCCGACGGCACTTATGCATTCAGCGAAGGACCAATCAGTCATACTTTCTCCGGAAATTCCGAAACGAGAATGGAGTCGAACTGCCCGATCCTGAATCACCTCTACACCATCCTTACCGATGAATATGAGGCAATGAAGGAAGGCAAAAACGCAAATTCCCGTCGCGTGCACACACTCGAGCGCACCTTACAGCGCCTCGGAAAAACCCGCGCAAACGAACTTTCCATCACCCGTGGAATCCGCGATGAAGCAGCCACAGTGCTCAATCTCAAGATGATGGAGACCGACCTTGATCCGGTTTACACATGGAAGGAACGTCACCAGATCATCCGCAACCTCAAAATCGAACGCAACTCAATCCTGAAAACCAAGCTCCGCGCCCATCGCAAAAACGGCTTTGTGCTGGGGATGAGTCTTTTCCTCGACGACCTGAAATCCGCAAGCGTGCGACTGGTCCGTCGCCCTCTCAACAACTTCGCGGGAATCATCGATTGCCTGTGCCTTGATCCGGTCCGCTGGTTCTTCAAGGTCGTCCGCAGCAACATGGGTTACTCCGTCGCGTTGGCGATCTACAGCCCATTCACTTACTTTTTCATCACCCAGCCCATGAACCCGCATGCCACCTTCGCCGTCGGCAAGGTGCGCACGGCTTACATTGAAACCGTTTCCTCCGTCGAAAAACTCTTCGGGATCGAAGACGACAAGCCGGTGATCACCGTCAGCAACCAGACCATCGCTCCACTCGTGGGTGCGGTTCCGACATCTTCCACCGGAATGTTGCTCACCACAGATGTTCCCGAAGTGGATCAGCAATCGTGGGAAGACCGCATGTCCAACTTCAAGAACATGCAAAACTCTTACGAATCCAACATGGAAAGCGCCCCTCGCCTCGGCCGACTCGAACAGATGGAAACCCAGCTCAACTGGCCACTCATGATCGAAAGCACCTGGATCGAGACCGAACGTTACCTGAGCCTTCTTTCATTCTATGAATCGAATGCGAAGGATTACGTCTCTTCATTCAATAAATTCGTGAAAGCCGAGAAGGCTCGCGCAGAAAAGGTTCAACTCTACCTCTGGGACCGCAACATCCGCTTTGTTCTGGATCACCCGTTCACGATGATGGACGAATCCAAGGACCAGACCCAGCTCGATCACTATGTCGGCCGCGCGTTCATCCAACTGCGTGACATGACCAAGTCACTGGCTAACCGTTACAAGGGCCTGAAAATGCCACAGGGTTACCAGGCGATCCAGGAACTTGCCACTCGCTTCGAAGCTGACTACAAGGTGAACGGCTCCATTCTCGAACGTCTGAAGAACAACTCGAAACTGTTCAATCAGAAGGACAAACTCGAGACCGCCGAACTCCGCCAATACATGAAGCGCCAGTGGGAAATCCTGTATCTACTGCAGAACCGCGCACAGGAAGGCGCCTTCCACGCCCTTCAAATGCAAGTGTGGTCCGTGCGGAACACCGTGTGGGTCCTGCAATCCCTCTATTCTGCAAAACGTGAAGAACTTTCGATTCTTTCCCTTTCCATGAAACCGGGAGCGGTTATCGGCAAGGTCGCCAACAACCCGAACCTGAAGCACATTGACAGCCAGTACGAAGCACTCTTCCACATGATGGTTCTGGAATTCGCATCGATCCGCAAGGAACTGGGCGAACAACTCAAGAACGACATCGAAGCGATTCAACGGAAAACATTGATCGATAGCGTGGAAAATTTCTTGAAGGACAGAGATACTCTACTAAAAGAGACCAATATGTTGTAAGATGCGCGAGATGTTTCTCGCGTGTCTGATGTTTCTACTGAATGGTTCGATGGATGCCGCCACCGCGGCACCGTTGCGCAAACCCGCGCCGATCACTGATGAAGCGCCGATCACTGATGAAGTTCCACCCACTGCGGAAATTACCGAAGAATCTCCGGTGCCAGTGGTAACGCCGACTCCGGTTGTGACGCCGACGCCAGTTGCGACACCAACGCCTTCACCGAGTCCTGCACCGGCACGCGCAATTGCTCCCTTACCACGGAACAAAGCACTCCCGAAAAAAACAGCACCCATTAAATCCCTGAATCGATCAAACGCGCCACTTGCATCGACCACCTCGGCAACCACATACGAGAACTACACCAAAATTCCGCGCGATCGGAACTCACCCATGAATACGGTTCAATTCAAACGACCGGAAGGACGGACCGACTGGAAAGAATTCTGGCGGAACCTGCACGGTTCCTACGGTCTTTCCTTCATGGGGCCACGGATCGCCGGTGGAGGAAAAGAAACCTACAACCTCTACATTCCCGATGTAGCCCCCGTCCAACTCGCACATGCCTGGCAAATCGGAGCACAGGTGAATCCGGATCTGCAACTCGGCATCAGTCAGTTTGCGATCCAGAACGTGGCTGATGGCGTGGTTGGTACAACGGGTTATGTGCGAGGTCGGACCTTCGAAATGTACGACCCGGAGATCTACGCTTTGCTTCCGAACTTGATGAGTGTGGACGGATTTTTTGTTTTCACCTCCGTCAAAATGAGCATTCCGGTCACGGAGGCATCCAAATCCAAGGGTAAGATCACTCAAATCACCATCGATCAGAGCTGGACCACGAACACCTTCGGAGACTGGTCTTTCGGTTTGTCCGGACAATTGCAACCGATCTTCTACACGGATCCGAAGCCATCCTTCCTGCAGGATCGAAAGACTTTTTATGCCAGTATCGGTCACCTGATCTCCTACCGGATCTCCCCCAGCGTGAACATCCAGTCCACCAGCAACTTCGACTTCGATCATCGATCACCGGACGACCGGGGACCGCTCCACCTGACTCCGAACCTGGACGATTACTCGCGACTCAGCCTTTACATCAACCCGCCCGTCAGCAACAGTGTGTTCTTTTCCATCGGCGGTTACTTCCAGTTCCTCGTCTGGCGACCGGGAATGGAAACATCCATTCTTGGAATGGATTTCAGTATCAGCTTCTGATTTTTTTTAAGTCGCGAGAAACAAATGGGACCGGCGCCGTCGTTTTCCAATGGAGAAATCGAACAAGTCGCATAAACCAATAAGCATCGGGAAGAAAGGGATCATAAACTCCCGCTTTCTTCAGGCCGAACTGTTTTCCATCGAATCCGGTGATCCGAATCAACTCACGGCGGGAAACAGGAACGATGGGTTTTGTGCTCCTCCTACCATCATTTGCGTGCAGGCTGAAGGGCGGAATACTTGATCACCCGCAGTTGGTTGATCTTGCTTTTGAATTCGTTCATGGTTTTCTTTGTTTTTGAATCCGTTTCATCCGCGATTCCCGCCATCTGCCGCTGAATCAACCCGTATTCGGTCGCATTGTTCAACGTGGACAGAAGGTGGGCTTCTTCAAGGGGTTTCTCGATAAAATCGTAAGCACCGAGCTTCATCGCATCCTTGAGCATCTCTGATTCATAGAACCCACTGAAAAAAACAACCGGAGTGGAATCACCCTTGTGACGGATGGTTTCAAGAAATCGCAGCCCGTTCATTTTTGGCATCTGGATGTCACAGACTATCACATCAAATTTCTCGTTCTGTAGTAACTCAAGAGCCTGAGCGGCATTCTCCGCTTGGGCGAACCCGATCTTCTGCCCCTCCAAAATGTCCTGGATGTTCTGCAGAAGCGCGATTTCATCGTCCACGACCAGTACTCGGTTGTATTTCTCAATTGTTTTGGTCTCAGCTTCGGTGTCACTCATCTCTAGTCCCCTTTCCTCCATTGTATCAAAACCACTTGAACTTGGACCAAATAATGAATTTCTCTTTACAATTTAAACATTTTTAATTTAAATTGATTTTAAACAACCATTATTGACAAATAAACTATTTCAATTTAAAAACTCTGCATGTTTTTGAAACTCATGCCAAAAAAGGCGATTATCGGCCTACTCCTTTCATCCACCTTTCCGATTCAACCAGTCTTGGCAGATCGCATCTGGGATGAAGGAAATTCTCCTTCGAATTTTGATCCTAACTACATCCGTGACTTCAATGCTCTTCCCCTCAGCGGCGAAATGGACCAGTCCGGCCATCGCGGATGGGCGGATTCCTACTGGCCGCGCGTCCGCGGAGGCATAGCCGATCGCTGGCAAATCCCCGGCTATCAATACCGGGACGATCGCGGACCAGGAATTTACGATTTTTTCCACACCATGACTCCGACACAGATCGACCGACTTTCTCCAGCGGAAAAATTCGATATCATCCGTGGTCGCTGGGACTTTCCCATCTCCACCCGGATTCGAAAAAAATACAAGGAAAACGAGAAAGACTGGCGTGGTCTCTGTAATGGCTGGACCCATGCCTCACTCAACATTCCCGAACCGCAACCGATCGTTTATCAGGACCGCAGATCCGGATTGAAAATCCCTCTCGGCTCCTCCGACATCAAGGGGTTACTCGCTTACTACTATGCTGAAGTGGACAACAGTCGCGCTCGCTATATCGGCAGATCCTGTCGTTCCATGAGTCGGATTCTCCTCAATTTGAACGGTGCATGCTCGGACGTTCACCCGGGAGCCTTTCACATCATGATGGCCAACGAACTCGGGATCCATAAACAGGGATTTGCTGCAGACCGCGATCCCTCTGTTCAAGTCTGGAACCAACCGTTCGTAAAGTTCGAGTCAAGAATCGATTCCATCAAGACAAAGGACTTCGGTTGGTCGGCTACCAAGGAAACCCAGAAGGAACTGACCATCACCAGCGTCCTGACCTATGCTAACGAACTCTACGACAACGATGAGCCAACGATGGAAACAGCTGATCACGTAGCCCCGTCCTACTTCCCGGTGCTGGCCACTCAGAAGTACCGCACCATCGAGTACCGATACAAACTGGAACTTGATTACCGGAACCGGATCATCGGTGGCGAATGGATTTCAGACATGCGCCCTGATCTCATCTGGCGACAGGATTTCACCCTTCCATCCCGGGTGCTGGACGAAGACGGCAAGATCGATGACTGGTCAAAGCTCGCGGAAATCATCAGACTTTCGACAAATGGGCTTCCGATCGGACCGTTGAAAACACGTCACTGATCAAGCCGTGTATAAATCACCATTGGCGAAGCCCACTGTCTCGCACGATAGACAGCACGGGAATACTTCCCGATCAGCCTGCCACTGTACGCGGAGTCCAGCCGCTCATCCATGAAAACATATTCTCCTTCGAGAGCGGGAGGAGCATTCTTGGTGGTGTAATAACCGACCTTCTTGAACTCACCCAACAGATAAGGAAGCGGCCAGGTGAATTCGCTGACTACTGAAATCCTCATGGTGGATAACAGCACCGGATCGGCTTTTGCTTTCTCAAGGATTCCCTGAATGGGAGGCATGAACTCGCGATAGGTCTGTCCGTATACAAAAGGATTATCATCCGAGTCGACATTCACATAGGAAGACTGGAACGACTGATAGGCAGAATGTCCAAAAAGCATTGAAATCAGTGCAACTGACAGATAAAGCGTCTTTGAATGGAAATAGGACACCCAGTAAGCAAAGATCAGAATGAGTCCCCACTGAAAACTCAGAAGGCACCAAGGAGTCTTATAGTTGACGATCGAATAGGCGAAAAAACGCCCATCGTAGCGACACTCATCAATCTAAATTGTGAATTCACTTTCTTCAGCGACAGAGGCGCCAGCAGCAATCCCGCAAGCGCTGGCCATTCGTAAGCAGAAAGAATCTTGATCCAGTAGTAAAATGGTTTTTCATGGCCGTTTCCTTTTGACCCTGTCTCAGACCAGACATTGAATGCGGCAAAGAAATTGCCGACACCGTCCGTATCCATACCGAACCCACTGAATACGACTCCGATCAACAGCAGAAACACAATGATCGATCCGAGGTGATATGAAAAGCGGAATGGCAATGACCAGTGCTTCTCGTAAAACCTGACCATGACTTCCGCAATCAAGGCACAACCAATGAGAATGATGAAATTCTCCTTCATTGTTGCCGCAAATGCGACGCTACAACCCAAACCAAGCATGATCTTCCATTGAAAAGGTCGTTCCCTCGCCTGTAACCAGAAATACATCACCAGGGCGGAACCGAAAGCGAATGGCACCTCATGAATCGCATATCGGGAGTAGAACACTACCGCTGGAGACAATGCCAGTGCATAAGTGGCGATCCAAGCCGCACGTTCACCAATCCATCTCCGGTAAAGCAGCGGAACCAAGGTGAGGAGGGTACCGAAAAACAAGGAGACCATTCGCAAAGCCTCGACACTTCTGCCTAACAACTTCACCGAAATCGTCATCAAGTAAAACAGCAATGGCCCATGATAATTGCCAGGATCATAATCATAAAAACCATTACGGATTACCGCATCAACGAACCATCCATTTACCGCTTCATCATGGTGGACAGGACGGATATCGAGCATGACATAACGAAGTGAAATCAAAACCAATACACCAATCAGGAGTGGCATGCGACCGAATGACATGGTTCAATAATACAAGAGGAATTTCAGATATGAAATGGGCGATTGTCACTTTGATTTCAATTTTCATCTGCCTCACCGCTTACCGGATGATCGGCTGGGATGAGCACGGAAATCTTCTGGCTCACAGCTACGCCGTCTGGGGAGACTGGTCAGCCCATTTCACCTTCATTTCATCCATCAAGGAACGGGGTCTGTCCTTCATCTCCGGCGACAATCCGATTTTCCATGGAACGCCATTCCGCTACCCCTTTCTCAGCCACCTTTTGACTGCCATCTGGGGGGCGATCACACTCACAGACACCGTAGAAGCCACCTTGTATTCCACTCTTGGGCTATTGTTCGCGCTACCGTTTGTACTTTTCCGATTTTACACATCCCTGGGACTGAACAACCGTCAATCAATACTCTCCCTGATTCTTTTTGTTTTCATGGGTGGGATTCAAATTTTTGATACGGAACTCTCCTCAAACGACGCACTCACTAATCAATTCAATTCAGGCTCGATCTTGACCCAGTTCATTCTTTTTGAACTGATTCCACAACGAGCATTCCTGTTCGGGATGACACTCTTTCTCGGAACATTGACGTATATTGTGAACAAAATTCAAAAAAAACAATCAAACACTGGAAAAGTGAAGTCAACTTTTCAGTTTTTGGGATGTGCGGTCTTACTTTCTCTTTTATCCTGGATGCACATTCATAGCTGGTTTGCCATGGGGATGTTACTGGCCATAACGGTTCTCACCTCTTTAGCTACGATGATCGGTCTGTCTCGAATAAAAAAATATACCGTAAACTTTGCTCAGAACGGTCTTAGTAAAAACAAAAAAACCAAAGAAGCTGAAATCTTTACTTCAGAAAAGGAGCTCACAAGGAGAAAAAAAATCGATTCTCATCAGACAGGATTTTTCAGGTCTCTTGGATCATTTCAACCCTTGATACTCATGAGACCGCTGGAGCTACTTGGATTTTCGATGGTAATCCTGACGCTTTCAGCGCCATTGCTCTATTTCTTACTGATTCGCGGCTACTCACCAATTGAATATGTGGCTTCATGGAAAATCTGGGCACCGGGATGGGCACAACACCAGTCTGCAAACATTCCCGCTGCCCAGGACATGAACCTCTTTTTATTCTGGTTTTACAATTCAGGCTTATTTTTTCCTTTTGTATTTTTAGGAGCATATACGTGGATCAAGTGTGGCAAATATGACGTAGGAGCCCCGAACACATCACACCCCAATCTAAAATACCAATCAAACCCACGATTAGGTGGAACTTCCATTCCACCATCAGATCTAACATCGATGTCACCTGAACCTGAACCTCCGGAAGCAACCGAAAGCACTACCGGCTCTTCACAGATCGCGACATCTCCGTTGTCAGCACCCGCATATCTCAACACAATACAGTCAGGTCCTGAAAAATCCGTTGGGAAGACTTCATTCACTGATTTTTTCGGTTTTTTCAAAGATAAAAATTCATACCAATCAATACCAAGCACTCCTGATTTATCCTGCTTTAACGAATTCATACTGATCACCTCTTTAACCGGCGTCTCATTGTTCGCCGTTTCCATTTTATTCCAATTTCAACCTTATTTTTATGACAATCTAAAAATCTTCACTTACAGCTTCCTCTTTCTTGCTCCACTTGCATCAATTGGAATTGATTCTTTTTTTATAAAAAATTCTTCCATATACAGCAAGAAAACAGAGACCAGGGATAAAACTGCCGAGATTCCACAGACCAATACAGACCAAAATTCACCATCATCCATAGGAAAAAACCTCCTTTCTCCGAATTCCGGATCAATCAAAAAATCCATTCTATATTTCCAATCTTTTTATTCATCAATTCTTGAAAAGATAAAGACTAGTCCAAAACAATTCCTACTCACCTCAGTCGGAATCATTTTGATCGCAACACAGTCCAGCTCTGCCATCCATGATTATTTTTTCTACTTGAATCAACGTCAAACAACTGAATTTCTGACCCGCGAAGAATTCGAAATTTCACGCAAATTCAACTCAATCCGAAAATCAGCGGATTCCCTCGTCCTCATCAACCCTAAGCATAATCACTGGGTAACCACTCTGTCCGGAAGTCCGGTTTTGATTGGCTATCAGGGTTGGCTATGGAGTTGGGGAATCGCCTATTCCACTCGTGAAAAGGAAGCCGCCGCCATTCTCCTCGGCACTCCTTGGGCTGAAAGCATCATTGCCAAATACCCGATTCAATACATAGTCGTAAATGAACAGGAACGGATTGCTAATCGACCCATTGACTTACAATTCCTCAAATCCAGATTCAAGTTGGAGCTGAAACACGGAAATTGGTATGTATTCAACACTTCTCACTCACCTAATCATAATTGATTTAATAGTTACATAAGTTCACCTCCATCATATTCCTCAGTCCTTCCTCCGTGCACACCCTCTCCGTGCACACCCTCTCCGTGCACACTCTCTCCGTGCACACTCTCTCCGTGCACACCCTCTCCGTGCACACTCTCTCCGTGCACACTCTCTCCGTGCACACTCTCTCCGTGCATACCGACCACCTCAAATATGTTCATAAACATAGATCTTCTGAGTTATAAAAAATTTCTTTTGCTTCATTTTTTAACTTCCACCTCACCCAAATCAATTTTTTCAACATTTCCTCATCGTGCAACCATCAGCATCGATGCACACAAGAAGTGCAATTGCCATGCCGAGTCTAGTAATTAATTACTTCAACCGAATCTATCTTTTGATTCTAATCAGGAAAGAGCAAATGTATCCAAAGACCATTTTTGTAGAGTAAACTTGAAATACCCATATTTACTTTGATCAATTGCCCAAATCACCTTTGATTTTCTTGATAAATTCACCCACAAATCGTTTGGCGGCAAATCACAGTCTTTCCATTCTAGCTCAAGAATGAATTCTTCTCCTTCGACTCGATCGTGCCCACGGGGCTCTTTTCCAACTTCAAAAAGAACAATCCACTTCGACAGATAGTTTTTTACTTTAAGAATCGCAATCGGATTAAAGTGAACGTAGTGTCCAGTTATTCGCCAAATAGAATGATAATCAGACTCAGAAATTTCTGATCGATTCATATACCCCATTAATCCAATCAAACTTTTTTCCTCTTTTTTTTGCATCCATGGATCATTGGATTCATTTTTTACTCTATTATTCAAATTTGTAGGTCCATTGTGATATCCATCTACAAAGATATGATTTGAATTTTGTACACCTCGAAAACTCTCACCTACTTCTACCTTGCTCAAGAGAGAACAACTTCTTTCATCCAAATCAAGAATCGAATCGTTCGAAGACAACTCAAAAAGCTCGTTCAATCCTTTTTCAAAATACTCAACACATAAGTCCAGCAGAGTAATTCTTCTTGCAACTGCTTCAATCTTTAATTTGTGATGCAATACTGAATCTATTCTGATTCCTAATTTAACTTTATCTTTCATAGTTTTTATCCTTTCTTCCGTATCCCCAAACCTCCATGCCTCCATGCCTCCATGCCTCCATTCCTCCATGCCTCCATGCCTCCATGCCTCCATGCCTCCATGCCTCCATGCCTCCATGCCTCCATGCCTCCATGGCAGAGAATCATTCACCGGCATTAAAGCAATAAATTCATTGAATTATTTTGAGATTACTTACCTGAAATATGAAATGACCCATTACGATCGGTACGATGAATCCGCAAACCAAAAACTCGCAGATTTTCCAATACAGAGAAATGTGGGTGATGGTATCGATTACGCTTACCTACTGAAATAATCGCAAGTTCAGGACGAATTTTTTCGATGAACTCAATATCTGATGATGAATGTGAACCATGATGACTGATTTTCAGATATCTTTTCATGAATTTGTTTACAAACTCATGATGTCGTTTCCAAAATTCATTCTCTTGATTGATATTCGAATCTCCTAACGACAAGTAAATCGATTCATCGGTCAAGGGAATCATTACCACTCCCATCAGATCATTCCCAGAATATCCTTTACTTGACTTTTTACTCTTACAGAATTTTTTCTTTGTTTTTCTTCTAGCCGACAGCAAGCTTGAAACAAAACGCCCCTTAGTAGAAAACCGAAGTATTCGATTCCGGGAAGTCAAATGTGCAAAGTCGGAAGTTTCACGTCTAGTCCGGATGGCATTTTCTCTATTTGTAACTTCAAAACAAGTGGCAAAACCCACTTCAATATCATGCACAGGAAGTGTACCCGATAAACTTGAACTTTGCGAATTGTCATGAAAATCTGGAGGTGATGGGGATATAAAGTCACCACCAGACTCATACCAATCCAAGTAGGTAGTGAATTTTTCTTTTTTTATTTCATTTGGATCACCGTCTTGAACAACATCGATCTTCATTCTATTTATTATAGAACCTGGATTTCTCTTGATTGTTTTTTTGGTATAAACTTTTTTGAAGTTTTTTTGATTTAGCTTTTTTCCTCCGCCAGAAACATGAATCCAATCAACCATACCCAATTTAAAGCATCCATCAGAACAATACTCAGCAGTTGCAGTTTGTGATAACCAGTCCCGAATCACGTCAACTCGATCAAACTCCGGACTAACTTGAACCACGCCCAACGGAACCCATGGCAACAAAAACTTCAAGCCTCCGGCATGATCATCGTCCAAGTGGCTCAATAATACCGTATCTACATGATTCACTCCATTTTCAGCCAAACGATGAATCATTATCTCCGGCTTGAGATTTTGGGATGGTCCTACATCAACCATTTCCACTCGATTTCCTTTACGCAATAAGAGTGAATCGCCTTGGCCGACATTCAGTTGCACCAAATGAATTTTATTGTCTTGATACCAAGGGTGAAACCGAACACAAAGAAAACCAAGTACAAACAAGACGTAGTGCAACGGCCTGCGACAAACCATGCAAGCCAAAATCGATAGTCCCAATGATATAAATAAAATTCGATGATCAATCACACTGAAAGTGAAACCTAAATCCACGAATTGAAATAAAAATTCCAAGCCTTGGTTCCAACAGGAAGTGATCCATGAGGGTACATCACCGAAAATCAAAAAAGATACGACACTGAGGGGATAGAGAATGATTGAAATCACAGGAATCGTGAGCATGCTCCAGATCGGGGTCATCCAGGAAATGGTATGATGTTCCATTAAATCAAGGGGGCAGTCAACAGCCAAGACCCCACAGAGAGATGGAGGTGTTTCATCAATTCACCCCTATGATGAATCTCGGCCACTTGCATACCGATCATTCCACCCAAAATTGCAAGATAATAATGCTGCCATCCGGCCTCAGTGCCGAATACAAAATCAAAACAAAATGCGATTAATAGAGGAATGTAACGTCGCCAAATGAATCCATTTTCTTTTGCTAGTGCTTTCAAGAGAAAAATGAAAACGATTCGCGCAAATCCCGGTCGAAATCCTTGAACTTTCCAGATCAGGAAAATAAAGAGCCAAAAAAACACCGTCAGAAATTTGCGACTTTTAATCGTTTTTCCAAAAAACCTTTGGAGAAATGATTCAAGGGCGATCAAATGCAATCCACTTGCCGTATAGAGATGTACAAAGCCGAGAATCCTCATAACCCCCTCGGGCGAAGGGGTTATCTTCTCATTGAGAATCAATCGATTCAAAACTCCATAGGTATCGCCACTGATCATTCCCTCTTGTTTGCAGGAATCATACCTTTTATAATGGAGTCAATGATTCACAAATGGGTCGCAGATCACTTTGCCTTGGTCCAGATTTCATTTCTCGCATTTGTACTATTTGTGGGTTGGAACGCACTCCGTTCGAATCAGAAACAAACATCATTCAGAAAACGTGAGTCGGAACGTACAGACTTGGATCGACTGAATAAGATCGAAAGTCCGATCGGCAGGAAAAAAACTCCTCTTGCATTGCCTGGAATCACTCTAACTGGAAAACCGCATGAGATTCTGGGAGTCCCGGAAACTGCCAATGAGTCGGAAATCATGCGAGCCTATAAGGAACGGATAAAACTCTTCCATCCTGATCGCATTCAGGGTGACGCTAAAAAACAAATGCGTTTCTATCAGGATGCGTCAGCAAAAATCAATGAAGCAAAAGAAGCGATGATTGCGGAAATCCGTAAGAAATGATTTTTTTCCAAGAATTTCATTTAATTGAATAAAGTTTTTTTCAAAGAAACATTTTTTCCACTCACCTTCCATTCGGCTTTGCAAAAACTCTCATCCATACCCTGAATCATTTAAATCCTCCGGGGGCTTTTTCCACCTCATGGCATTGCACTTGCACAGTGCGAGGCATGATCATCCACTCTTTTCTTTTTCAAGATACTGAGATCCAAGCGATAGAAGTTCAGGTGCATGTAAGACTTCAGATTCCGAGTTTTCAGATTCTTGGTCTTGTAGGCCCCGAAATCCAGGAAGCGCGCGAACGAATCATCGCCGCCTTTGCATCGAATGCGATCGAGTTTCCAAAAAAGAAAGTGATCGTCAATCTGGCACCATCCGACATCAAGAAAAGCGGAACGGGGCATGACCTGGCCATGGCGATTGGAATCATATCGGTGAACCATGAAATCGGGGGAAAAAACGATTCAAAAGCAAAGTGGTTCGCCTGGGGAGCGCTCGGACTGGACGGAAAAATCCAGTCATGCGGAAAAACGGCATCCTTGCTTGATCTTCTATGCAGGGACGATCAGCACAAGATTCTCTATCTGAGTGCCGAGGATGCCGCCGATCTTTTGGAACTGGAGGAGTGGCGGAAAGAAAAGAAGCTAAGGTCGCTTCAGAATACGGACATCCGGGTGATTCGAACATTGAAAGAGGTGATCGAACCGCCCACAGAATCCATGACGTTGCCCAAACGAACTCGCAGGCAAATCATTCCGGAACTGCTGCCCCTCCTTCCGACTCAAGAGCGGGTCCTTGATCTGTCCATTATCGGTAGACATCACAGCTTGATATTGGGGCCGAAGGGGGTAGGAAAATCGCAAATGTTGGAGTGGTACCGCTGGCTGACTCCGGAAAGCGATCCGGGAAAATCCTGGCGGCGTTTTTTATACGAGGACAACGCTCGTAACAGGGTTCCACTGAATCGGGTGTTCCCTCTCCGATCGGTACATGCACAGGTGAAGCCGGCACATTTATTGGGAAGTTGGACGAACAAGGGGTTCCGGGCAGGCGAATTGTCGCTGGCTCATGGGGGGATCCTCATTGCGGACGAATTTCTGGAGTGGCATCGGGATGCGAAGGAATGTCTTCGCGAGCCACTCCAGAATAAACGGACGACGATTACCCGGGTGCAAGGAACAAGTGAGATCGAATGCGATTTTCAACTGATCGCGACGGGGAACCTTTGTCCGTGTGGAGGACTCCCAGAGCGATTCGGACAGAAGACGAATTCGTATCCCTGTCGCTGTACGCCGATCAAGGTACTCGAATACCTTCAAAAGATATCCGGACCGATTGCGGACCGCATCGATCTGATCACAATATTTCACCAGGAACCGGATCCGAAGAAAGTGGATTTCAACGGAGTGATCAGCATGGAAAAAATTGAAGAGAAGAAATCGCGATTGATGCGGATCCGTGAGTTCGCTCTCGAAAAATTCGGGGCCATCCCCGGAGAATTGCCGGTACGATGGCTGGAGACGAATCTCCCCTCCAACCGGATGATCGAACATGCCTTGACTGGAAACCGACTGAGTTTAAGATCCAGGCATAAGGTATTGCGACTGGCACGATCAATCCAGGCGCTGGAAATGAGTTCAGAACTGAAAGTGGACCATGTGATGGAAGCACTGGGGTACCGACTGCCGGATCGGTTTACCTGAAATCCGTGTGCCCAGCATTTCTGATTGCAATGATTCATCAGTGTCCTGCAAGGCGGACCATCATGAACAAGTCTATTCAACTGGGTTCCCGCAGAAGCGGGCATTCGGAAATGCGGGATCAGCATAAGGCTCAAGATGTCCCTCATTCGCCGGTGTATCCACTTGAAGTCTTAGTGGTGCTGCTCCACCTGGATCCAGGATCTTTCGGCCATACTTGATTCCGCAACAATTGCTCATCGGTTGTTCCACACCCACCTTGGACTGGTCCGAATGAACCGAGTACATGCAGCCATACTTCTTGTTCTTCGCCATGTCACTCTTCAGCACATCACGGATATCTGTGTCACTAGACAACAAAGGATAGGCGCGTGCTGTGACATTTAACGGATCATATTTCACCGTACGATCGCACCGATTATTGAGCGCATTTTCTGCGGTCAGCTTATTTTTGAGAAAATCGACACAATTATTGTAATCAAGGGATGACCCCAATGAAATCTGACAAACTTTTGCGGCATCGGTGCTCGTACAGCCGTTCGCTTTCACGGCACCGGCTGCATCCACC
>JBEIKL010000006.1:0-34170 GCA_040379745.1 Bdellovibrionales bacterium
CCAGATCCGTTACCGTGATCTGTTCCTGAAGTCGGGAGGAGAAGAATTCCGCTATGTGCCTTGTCTGAATTCCAGTGACACTTTTGTGGAATCAATCAGGACGATCATCTCGCCATTTGCAGTGAAATGAGAGTTGCCGCGAAATAAACAAACATGTTCACCGACCCCTGATAGTCGTTGACGATTCTCAAGCCAAAGCACAGGCCGCCGAACAGGAACAACGAAGCGGAAAGTGCGTACTGACTCAAGAACGGGAAGACCGGTGAGAGGATGAACAGGATCGCGAGCACCGCCTCGAAGAAAGCGATGGACCAATAAGCCAACGCTGGGCCTATCGGAAATTTTGCAATAACCGTGTTTTGAAACTGATTCACGAACCACTCGGGAGTGCTCAGCGACTTCCACTTGCTCCATGCAGCCGTCCCCATCAATACCGAATAGATGACTGAAATTGCAAAAAAGACGATTACGTCCACAAAAGTCGGTTCCATGGTCATTGCCTTTCAATCTGGATTGCAAAACGGGTCAGCCCGGCCTTTTTCACCAGATCCATCACACGGACCACATCCCCGTGTTTCGATTCCTGATCGGCACTGATCACGGCCTGTGCATTCGGGCTTGCCTGCATCAGGGACTTGATCTCGCCGTCGATTTGTTCGAACGAAACCTGTTTTTTCTGGATAGAGATCTTTCCGTCTTTTTCAATCACGATGGTGATCTGTTCGGAAACCGATTTCTCACCGCTTTGAGCCTTCGGGAGATTCACGCTCATCTGCTCACGAACGAGCATGGGAGCCGTGACCATGAAAATCACGAGCAAGACCAACACCACATCGACAAACGGTGTGACGTTGATTTCTGAAATCGAGGAAAACTCCTCATCACCGGAACCAGAACCGATTTTTCCTGCCATAAATCCCCCTTATCAGGTCACTTTCTGGATATGAACAGATCGCGCAAAGACTGAGCTTCGATGGTCAGATTCCGCATTTTCTGGCTGAAATAGTTGAACGAAACAACGGCTGGAATCGCCACAAACAATCCAACCGCCGTTGCAATGAGCGCTTCGGCGAGTCCGAGCATCACTGCGTTCATTGCGGACCCCTGTTGCGTCGAAAGAATCCCGAAACTCTGGATGATTCCGAGTACGGTTCCGAACAGTCCGATGAACGGAGCGTTCGATCCGAGAGTGGCCAAGACGTTCAGCCCCTTTTCAAGTTCGATCTTCTGCTCGGAAAGATAACTCTGAACCGCTCGTTCGACCGATTCAGAATTCTTTCCTTCTTCGGTACTGAGTGCTGCATGAATCATTCCTGAAACATAAGAAGGATTCGCATCAGCCCAGGCCTTGAGTGCGGACCAGTTTTTTGTTTCAATGAATTTCTTTGCGTCTTGAACCCTGGCTGTTCCGATTTTTTCCTTGAACGCCTTTTTACGGTCGAACATGATCGCCACAGACCAAATTGAAAGAAGGAACAAAATGAAGAGGACGCCTCGCGCTCCCCAACCCATGAGTAAAATCCAGTTCGTCATATTCAAGTAGTGTAGATGATGATAAAGTGAACGTATATATGCAAAATAAGCAATCGTTTCAAAACCTGGATCCGAATCATCAAAGCCAAAGCATTGACTCGCTCTGCATCAATACGATCCGCACCCTTTCCATCGATGCGATTCAAAAAGCGAATTCAGGTCACCCCGGCCTCCCGATGGGCGCTGCGCCATTCGCCTATGTTCTTTTTCAAAAACACCTGAAATTCAATCCGAAGAATCCGGATTTTTTTGATCGTGATCGTTTTGTATTGTCCGCAGGTCACGGAAGCATGCTGCTCTACAGTCTTTTGCACTTGTATGGTTATTCGCTGTCACTGGATGAGATCAAGAACTTCAGACAACTTGGGAGCAGAACACCGGGTCACCCGGAATACGGCCACACTGCTGGCGTGGAAGCAACCACCGGTCCACTGGGTCAGGGGTCCGCCAATGCGGTCGGTATGGCAATCGCAGAAAGAAAACTCGCTCATCTTTTGAACACCACTGACACCACCGTCGTCGATCACTTCACTTACTGCTTGGTGGGTGATGGCGATTTGATGGAAGGAATTTCGGCAGAAGCCTGTTCTCTGGCCGGTCACTTGAAATTGGGAAAACTGATTTATCTCTATGACTCGAACGATATTTCCCTCGATGGACCAACCTCACTGACCTTCACCGAGAATGTCGCCCAACGGTATGAAAGTTATGGCTGGCAAGTCATCACGGTGAACAATGCCGATCACGATCTGAATGCGATCGATCAGGCAATCATCTCTGCAAAAAAAGAGAGCGGTAAACCATCCCTGATCATTTTCAAGACCACCATCGGATACGGATCCCCGAACAAACAGGGTAAAAGCTCCGTACACGGAAGTCCGCTCGGACCTGATGAACTCTCTTTGGCGAAGAAAACCCTGGGTTGGACCCACCATGAACCGTTTTTCATCCCGGGAGAAGTGGTGCCGAACTTCGCAAAACCAGGAATGGCAGGCGAACAAATCGAACAAAGCTGGAACTCGTCGATTCAAGAATGGGCAAAGAATCATCCGGAAAAAAACACCATTTTGAAAACCGGAATCGACATGGAAATGCCGATCGATCTCGATGGTATCCTTCCCTCATTCAAACCCGGTGAAGACTTTGCTTCACGTGAATCTTCCGGAAAAACCCTGAATGCAATTGCAGCGAAATTCCCCCACTTCTTTGGCGGTGACGCCGACTTGTCCTGCTCCACCAATACCCTCATCAAGGATGGCGGATCGTTTGAAGGTGTGAACGGGTCCGGAAGGAATATCCATTACGGTGTTCGCGAACATGCCATGGCTGCGATTGCGAACGGCATCGCCTATCACGGAGGATTGAAAACCTTCACCGCCACATTCTTCTGCTTCACAGACTACATGAAACCCGCGATCCGCCTTGCAGCCATGAATCACCTTCCAGTAGTTCATGTTCTGACTCACGATTCGATCGGACTCGGAGAAGACGGCCCCACCCATCAGCCGGTGGAACACCTGATGGCCCTCAGAGGAATCCCTAACCTGATCACCCTTCGTCCGGCAGACGCGACCGAAACCAAGGAAGCCTGGTCGTTTGCAATGAGAAGCCGGAAATCTCCGGTTGCGCTTGTGCTCAGTCGTCAAAAACTGAAAACACTGGATCGGAACCAATTCGCATCTGAAAAAGGACTGAACCAGGGTGGTTACATCCTCTCGGATCGCTCTTCCTTCAAAGCGGTCTTGGTTGCCACCGGATCCGAAGTGGGACTTGCACTCAATGTGCAGGGAAAACTCGACACGATGAACATTCCGGTGCGCGTGGTTTCCATGCCCTCCATGGAGCTTTTCCTGAAACAGGAGCGTGCATACCGTGATTTGGTCATTCCTCCTGCCTGTGGAAAAGTGGCTTCCGTCGAAGCGGGGATCACTTTGGGATGGCAGGCGATCACCGGAACACACGGCTTGAATTTCGGTGTCGATGACTTCGGTGCTTCGGCTCCCGCAGGAAAAATCATGGAAAAATTCGGTCTCACCGTCGAATCCATTTCGGAAAAGGTGGCGCATTGGCTGAAACAGAACTAAGCCCTATTCGTGAATTGACCGATCAGGAGCTTCCGTCACTCAATAAGCTCGTCAGCGATTCATTCGGTTATCGGGGTACCCATACTTTTTTCGATGATTTTCCGATTTGGAAATCAATCCATGTGAAGCGTTTCGGTATCTTTCTCGGAGAACGACTGGTATCGCACGCGGGAATCCGTTTCTGCGAAATGAACAATCCAGACGGTAAAAAAATACCTGTAGCGATGGTAGGGGCCGTTGCAACAGACGAAAACTTCCGGGGTCAGGGTTTGAGCTCGAGAATCCTTGAACATCTTTGCAAGCTGTCTGAAGCGAATCAATGTGACTGGACCCTTCTTTGGGGATCCGAACACGAGTTCTATCGCAAGTTCGGGTTTGAGTTGCAGGGCGAACAATTCCAAGGACCACTCCAGGAACTCCAGCAACTTCCCGAAAACGAAATCCCCAGGGTAAAACGCGGTTGGGATGAGCGGATTTTTGAGTTACTGATGCATAACCGGAATGGAATCGTCATCGGAAATCACGATCATGACTGGATTGCGGGTCACTCGACCGTTAACTGGTTCTATCAGGACATGCCTTTTGCTTTTGTCGGATTCGAACGGGGACTTGATCTGTCTCACATCATTCATGAGTTCGGTGGCGATGAAAAAGGACTTCAACTCCTGTGTTCGTTTGTTCTGAGCCTGGATCCGGAAGCGACCATTCTTGGTACCAGGAAAAAACTCATGGAAATGGGATTTGAAGACTCTGCATTGATCGAAGAATACCTCTGTCTTGCCCGTCCCCATTCAGCTAAAGCCGGACTGAAGTGGCTGGATGATTTCTGGGTTCAGGGGCTGAGTGCCTGTTGATCAGGTTCTCGCCGCAAAATAACCACCCAAGATCAGAAACAGGGTTCCGAATGTGGAAGCTTCACCAAGATTGAATGGCATGTTGAATACATGTCCCGTTCCAGAATGGATGATCACCGCACCGGTCAACAGACAAGCCATTGCAAGAATTGCACGAGAGATCCGTTTCCCTGCGACATCGAGTGAACGGGCCATCTTGTCGTGCCCCGGAGATTTGATCTCAATCGCATAATCATTGTGAGCAAGTTTACGAAGACCCCACCGCATCGTTCGGGGCAGAACCTCCAGAAGTGAAAACATTTCCCTGGAGACCTTGAACATTTCCTTGGTCAGGCGCTGGGTGGAAGTCTGAACCGAAACGATATCCTTGATCAGGGTTTCACCGAGAGAAATCATGTCGAACTTAGGATCGAGCAATCGCCCCATTCCCTCGGTGGTGACGATCGCACGGAAAACAAGCATCCAGTCGCCCGGCACACGGATCTGGTATTTCGCGGCCACTTTCGTTGCCTCAATCAGGACCCGACCGGTATTCACCTCATCAAGGCTAAGCCCCAAATACGGAGAAATGACGTTACGGACTTCACGCTGGAAGGAATCGAACTCGATCGAAGTGTCGGCAGAGCCGAGCTCAGCGTAAGTGTAACAAAGCGTTTCGTAATCTTCTTGAATCAGAGACCAAACCATCAAGGCGAGCTGATCGCGGGATTTCTCAGAAAGCTTTCCGACAATACCGAAGTCGATGATGCCAAGACGGTTGCCCGGAAGCAGGAACAGGTTACCCCCATGAAGATCACCGTGGAAAAACCCGAATTTCAAAACCGAGTATAAGAACCCGCGAGCACCGACTTCTGCAACCTTCTGCAGATCCAGTCCCGACTTTAAAACTGCATCACGATCATTCAGGCGGATCCCGTTGATTTTCTCGAGCACCAGGACCTTGTGAGTACTGAGATCACGGTAAACTTTCGGAATATAGATCTCTTCGATGAAAGCCAGATTGCGAGCGATCTTCTGGCTGTTGTTCGCCTCGATCTTATAGTCGAGTTCAAACTGAAGTGACTTCAGGAACTCCTCAACAAATACCCTTGGATTCAGTACTCGAAGTTCGGGAAAATACCTTTCCAGGAGTTCGGCAATGAAAGTCAGAAGTTGGACGTCGGTGTCGATGATCTTCTGGATGTTCGGACGCTGAACCTTGACAACCACTTCTTCGTTGCTCTTGGTGCGGGCATAGTGAACCTGACCGATACTGGCCGCGGCGAGTGGCTCCCGACGGAACTCAAGGAACACATCGGTCAACTTGCACTTCAGCTCCTCTTCCACAATTGCGCGAATGGTTTCATAGTCCACCGCTTGAACCTTGTCCTGAAGTTTGGTGAGTTCCTCGATCACGCCTTCCGGAACAAGATCGGGACGCATCGAAAGCACCTGACCGAGCTTGACAAAGGTGGGACCAAGTTCCTCGAAAGCTTCACGTAGCCGGACACCGAGGTTCTTACCGCTGCCGACCTCAGTCCATTTGAGGAGGCGATTCGGCAGGAATCCGCCCAAGCCCATGCGCTCGATGACATCACCGAACCCATGGCGGGAAAGCACTGAAACGATCTGTCTCAATCGTCCGGCGCTCTTCACTGCTCTGGTAATCTGGATTCCCCGTTTGACCAATCCCATGACTTTACTTTATTAACTCGAATTCGACTTGTCGAGCATCCATATCAACCCGTACGACTAACACCTTGACCCGATCACCGATCTGGAAGGTGCGTTTGGTTTTGCGGCCGTACATGACCATGCGTTCTTCGTTGAACTGATAGAAGTCATCGCCAATCTTGTCGACCGGAAGCATTCCCTCGCAATAAGGGTGCCAGAGTTGGACAAAGACCCCCTTCTCGTTCATGCCGTTGACCTTTCCTTCGAATTCCTGCCCGACATGTTTTGCCATCAGACGGACCTGTTTGAAGCGGATGGCTTCGCGCTCGGCCTCGCTCGCTACCCGTTCACGGTAACTGCAGTGTTCGGACTGTTGGTCGAGCTTTTCCTGGGCGTCATCCGTAATCCCCCGACCATGAAGCGTTTCACGAAGCAGGCGGTGCGCGATCAGATCCGGGTAACGGCGAATCGGAGATGTAAAATGGGTGTAACCTTCGGATGCGAGGCCATAATGTTCACCATAAGTGCCACTGTAGATCGCTTGTCTCATGGATCTCAGCAAGGCGGTTGCGATCACCGGTTCGGCCGGATTGTTTTTCAAGGTTTTCAGGAAGATCGCCAGATCGCGCGGACGGGGAGTTCCTCCCCCTCGATCGGCAAAACTGACCCCCATGGAGCGGGCAAGTTTCTTGAACTTCTCCATCGCTTCCGGAGACGGTTCCTCGTGAATCCTGAAAATGAACGGACGACTGCGTGCCAGCATCCACTCGGCAACCGATTCGTTGGCTCGAATCATGAATTCCTCGATTAATCGATGCGCATCGCCCCTCTCCCGAACCACGATGTCGCTGGGTTCGCCCGATTTCTCATCAAGGATGATCTCGGCTTCCGGAAACTCGAAGTCGATCGAACCCCGTTCATGGCGATGGGATTTTAGCATGCGATAAAGGGCGAACATTTCCTCATGCTTTGGTTCATTCTTTTCGTTTTCGATCTCGTTATAGGTTGCCCGCCTGCGTGACTCGATAATCGCATCATAGATCTGGATGTTACTCTTGGTGCCGTCAGTGGCGAAATCCATGGAACAAGCCATCGACAAACGTGGAACGTTCGGTTTGAGACTGCAAAGGTCTTCGGAAAGCGCCCGTGGCAACATATGGAAGGCACGTTCTGGAAAATACACGCTGGTTGCACGCTCGAAAGCTTCGGCATCCAGTACGGTTCCCTCTTTCACATAGTGGGAAACATCGGCAATGGCCACCCAAAGGCGATACCCTTTGACTCCGAGGTTCTCGACATAAACCGCATCATCGAAATCGCGTGCCCGCTCGCCATCGATGGTCATGAACGGGAGATGACGTAGGTCGGTTCTTCCGATCTCATCCTTACCCGGAATTTCCAGTTTGAAACTTTCGGCCTGCTTCACCGCTTCCGGTGAATGGTGTTCCTTGAGATTGAACTCGCCCACCACCATCTGGATATCGTAAGTCGCCGGGAGATTCTGGCCGATCACTTCGGTGATTTGTGCCGAAACAATCCCTTTGCCGTTCTCACCAAAGACGAGTTCGGCCTTAACCCAGTCGCCTTCCTTCACATCCGCGGGTAGATTCGGAATATAAATTTCTTCTTTCGCGCGCTTTCGCTCATAAATGAGATAACCCGTGCGGACCTTCGATTTTTTCGAACCGCGATCGTCAATTGAGACCTTACCGAAAATGAGTTTGAATCTGTGTTCTACGACTTTCAGGTCCTCGATCTCGCCAGACGGCGCAACAATCACCTCAACCCGGTCACCGTGAAAGAGCGATTCAGCGTAATGACGCGGAATGAACAGATCCTCGAGGTCGGAACGGTCGAAGATCAGGAAGGCAGATCCCTTCTTGTTCTTGTCGATGCGCCCCTTCAGGCTGATCAGGTTGGACTGACCTCGATACCCCTGACGTCCGGATGAAGCAGGTGATTTTCTTGCTGATTGATGGTGAGAACGGTGTTCTGATTTGGTCCATTTCTCACTTGGACGGTCCTTGCGGGCATGATGACTGCCACTACCGCCATGAGGGCTTTTATCGGAACGAGGGTTACGTTGATCCCGATTCTCCTGGTCACGCCCCCGCTTGGGTTCGAATTTTTCGGACTTGGCCGGCTTTGCCGATTGGTTATTGGTGGACTCGCCCTTCTTTTTATCGCCTGGAGTCGCTGATCCGATTTTGTGCGCTTTTCCAGAACGATCATAAAAGATTTTTGTCATGGATCCAGTCTAGCACTGTAATATGAATTCGCATGAAGTTTCTGATTCGCTCAACCCTATTTCTACTTCCACCTGAAACAGCTCACCACCTTGCATTGATCCTGATGCGTTGGTTGCATCCGCTTCTCCCAAAGGGATGGAAACCAGGACAGGAAAAAATCGGATTGGCTGCGGGTTTCGACAAGAATGCAGATGTGCTTGAGCTTCTTCCCCGATTCGGATTCGGTTCTGTGGAAATCGGTACGGTGACTCCGAAACCTCAGGGAGGAAATCCACAACCAAGACTGTTCCGAGTGACCGACCGAATGGCATTGTTCAATCGCATGGGATTCAACAACCTCGGTGCCGGAATCATTTCCGAGCGAGTGCGAAGATCAAAGAGAAAACTTCCTGCAGAATTCATGGTCGGTATCAATCTCGGAAAAAACAAACTTACCCGCGATGAGGATGCGGCCAAGGACTATGCGATGGCAGCCAGTGCGTTCCTCGATTGTGCCGACTATTTCGTAATCAACGTCAGTTCGCCGAACACTCCGGGGTTGCGAGCACTTCAGACACCCGAAGCACTGATTCCGATCGTTCGTGCTGTGAAAACGGAAATCGCAAGATCAGGAAGAACCATTCCACTTCGGGTGAAACTGGCACCGGAACTGGATGCGGACTCCCTGAAGCCCCTGGTACTGGCACTGGAAAGTGAAAAGATTGATGGATTGATTCTCACGAACACCCTCAGCGGCACACATATATATAGAGGGAGCGAATATTCTGGTGGATATAGCGGATCCCCCCTGAAGGAACTCTCCCTGCAGAGACTGATCGAGGTCAAAAAAATGACTTCGATCCCGATCACCAGCGTAGGTGGAATCATGAAAGCGGAAGATGCCATGGAGAGAATGAAGGCGGGAGCAAAAGACATCCAAGTCTATACGGGATGGATCTATGGCGGGCCGTTATTTGCACGAAAACTCGCACGTTCGATTTCAACCTTAAAATAGGCAGTTTTTTCCTCTTTTCCGTCAAAAAAAAGCAAAAAAAAAGCCCTGAACTAACGTTCAGGGCCCTTAAATCTCAGCTTAGAAAAACTTACTTCTTAGCAGTTTTTTTCTTAGCGGTTTTTTTCTTAGCAACTTTTTTCTTTGCAACTTTTTTCTTAGCCATTTTCATTTTCTCCATTGTTAATCGGCAATTGGTTAAGTATTGCCGACAATTTTGATGTTACAGCGCTTCTTGAGAACTTCAAGCAATTATTTTAAAAAATTTTACTTTTTTTATTTTTTTTCATTTTCATCGAATTTTTTTCTAAAGTCACAAGCGACACACTCCGATCAGTATGATGAAGACCCAGATGTGACCACGGATTGGTCGAAGAACACTTGGGATAGAAGTGAAACCTTCATGGAGGAAGGTATGGGATTAAGAATCAATACGAACGTTCCGTCTTTAGTTGCTCAACGTAACCTTCGCGGAACCAGACAAAGTCTCGATCGTACACTCGAACGTCTCAGTTCAGGTTCAAGAATCAACCATGCGGGTGATGATGCCGCCGGCCTCGCCATTTCCGAGAGTTTTCGCGCACAAATACGCGGAATCGGACAAGCCGAGAGAAACGCACAAGACGGAATCTCACTGATCCAAGTCGCCGAAGGCGGACTCGTCGAGATCTCCAACATCCTGATCCGCATGCGCGAACTCGGTGTACAGGCATCTTCCGACACGGTTGGACCGAAAGAACGCAAATTCCTCGATACTGAATTCCAATTGCTCACTCAGGAGATCGATCGGATCGCAAACTCCATCGAATTCAACGGCAACCCTCTCTTGAACGGGGTCGGTACCGCTTTTGAAGTGCAAATCGGAACCAAGAACAACCCACTGATCGACCGGATCAAACTTTTTGACCCCTATCTTTCCAATGTGAACGTGGTTTCGCTCGGACTGAACCTGGCCAGCGTGGCGGAGAAAAGCGCCGCTCAGAACAGTCTTGCGGCGATCGACCAGGCTTTGAATGCAAGTACCTCGATTCGTGCAGAGTTCGGGGCCATGCAGAACCGACTCCAGTCGGTGATCAACAACTTACAAGTGAACAAGGAGAACATGATGTCTGCCAACAGCCGGATCCGTGATGCGGATCTCGCCGAAGAGACATCCGAACTGACAAAAAGCCAGATTCTGCAACAAGCAGGAGTCTCGGTGCTCGCCCAGGCGAATCAGTCGATGAAGAACGTTCTCGGACTCCTCGGAGGACAAGCCTAGGAGATGACAAAAGTTTTCAACCTGACATAGGCGTTGCAGCCTTGTCTGTTTCCTGGATCGATTGATCCCCGCACGTGAACAAGAGGAACTTGGTAGCGTGCGGGGACATCGAAGACCGGAATGAGTGGTAAAAAAATTTAACCGTCCCCGCCTTGGGCAGGGACAATTTGGAAAATCGGCAAGGATAGCCGGCCGCGGGTAGGTCGCCCGACGGGTTATTATGGAGGATGCTTTTTTATGAACGGATGAATTTATGGGATTAAGAGTAAATACGAATATTGCCTCATTGACCGCACAACGCAGTCTTGGTTCGACCAAATTGAATCTCGACAAGCATCTGCAACGGTTGTCCAGCGGAAGCCGGATCAACAGTGCAGGTGACGATGCCGCGGGACTCGCCATCTCTGAAAATCTTCGGGCCCAAATCCGGGGATTCAAACAGGCGAAGCGTAACGCTCAGGACGGAATTTCGCTGATTCAGGTCAGTGAAGGTGGACTGAACGAAGTTTCGAATATCCTGGTGAGATTGCGCGAACTGGCGATCCAGTCGGCTTCGGACACGATCGGTGATCGCGAACGCAGCTTCACTGACCGCGAGTTCCAAGCGTTGAAATCGGAACTCGACCGGATCGCTGAATCCACCACCTTCAACGGCACTCCGCTCTTGAACGGTCAGGCGGGCGTCTTTGAAATCCAGGTCGGTACCGGGAACAACCCGCTGACTGACCGGGTGACCTACGACGGACAGTATGCTGACATCACGATCGAGTCTCTGGGCATGGTCGGTGAAAGTGTAGCGACTAAACAAGGATCTCAACTCACACTCGGCGTGATCGACAATGCGCTCAACCGGGTGAACCAGATCAGGGCTGATCTTGGAGCCATGCAGAACAGGCTCCAATCCACGATCAACAGTCTGGGTATTAGTGAAGAAAATTTGGCTTCGGCAAATAGCCGTATTCGAGATGCTGACCTCGCTGAGGAAGTATCGGAGATGACCAAAAACAACATCCTGTTGCAGGCAGGGATTTCAGTGCTGGGTCAGGCGAACAACTCGATCCAGTCCTCACTGAAGCTCCTGAGCTAAAGCGGGATCAACAACCAAATCGGCATGGATGCCGTGGGCTAATGAAGGATCAGAGGCCCCCTATCACGGAGGATCTAACACAATGAATGGAGGCTAGAAATGGGCTTAAGAATCAATACGAACGTGGCATCCCTTGCGGCGATGCGCACACTGGGTAATACGAAAAACAATTTGGACAGTTCGCTTGAACGCTTGTCGAGTGGATCTCGAATCAACCGTGCGGGTGACGATGCAGCAGGACTCGCGATTTCCGAAAACCTTCGGGCATCGATCCGGGGCTTCAGACAGGCGAAACGAAACGCACAGGACGGAATTTCCCTGATCCAGGTGACGGAAGGTGGATTGAACGAAGTATCAAACATGCTGGTTCGATTGCGTGAATTGGCAATCCAATCCGCATCAGATACCATCGGTGACCGTGAACGCAGTTTCACCGATCGCGAATTCCAGGCGCTTAAACAGGAAATCCAGCGTGTAGCGGATTCAACGAACTATAATGGAACAGAACTTTTGAACGGATCGAACGGGATTTTTGAAATCCAGGTGGGCATTCACAACAGCCCGATGGCCGACCGTGTGGTCTACAATGCTGAAAATGCAAACGTGACCCTTGAGGCCTTGGGGTTGGTAGGAGAAGCGATTTCTACCAAACTGGGAGCTCAAACCACGCTCGCTTCACTGGACGATGCCCTTTACCGGGTGAACAATGTAAGAGCGGATCTCGGCGCAGTACAAAACCGACTCCAGTCGACGATCAACTCACTTGCGATCAGTGACGAGAACTTGTCTGCAGCGAACTCGAGGATCCGTGATACCGACATGGCTCAAGAAATTTCCGAAATGACCAAGAACAATATCCTGATGCAATCGGGAATCTCGGTACTCGGACAGGCCAACAACTCGATTCAATCAACCCTGAAACTCCTGGGTTGATGAGAAGATAAGCAGTAAAGCCGAACATTCAGGGCCGGGGGAGGTGCAAGGAAGCGCTTCCTCCACAAGCCTTGCCACAAGGAAAGGAACAATGAAATGACCAATCATGCAAAAATCCTGATCATTGGCGGAAACGGCTTTGTTGGCTCATCCCTTTCCAGACTTCTCAGCAAACACTACCAAGTCTACAGCACCTATCATCGCTCCCACACACCGATACCGAACGTCATTCACGCTCCACTGCCACTTCTTTCAGAAAAGGATCTCTGCGAACGCCTGATCCAGGCCGTTGATCCAGCCGTCGTCATCTATTGTCTTGGCACCAACAATGAACTCGATGCCGAACGCGACCCTCGCGGTGCCCAAGCTCTGCACTCGGGCGGTCTCACCCACGTCATTCACGCCGCCGACATGATCAAGGCGAAATTCATCTACATCTCTTCCGATTTCGTGTTTTCCGGTCTTGAGGGAAACTTCGTCGAAAGCGACTCCACTGTTCCGTCGATTCAATTGGGGAAAGCCAAACTGGGTGCCGAAAACATCGTGAAAACCCGTTCACTGAACCATCTGATCATCCGGTGCGCACCGCTCATCGGTCGGGGGACTGTGGATCATGATTCCTGGCTGGATCGCATTCGGGAGTCCGTGATCAAACAGCGGAAAGTCGAAATGCCTTCCCGGGCTTTTCACAATCCGGTTCACATTTCCTTTTTAGCCGAAGTCATCCAAAAGGCGCTGGAACGTGACCTTCGGAACCGCGTTCTCCATGTGGGGGGATTAACCAAGATCACACCTTTTGAACTGGGAAAACAATTCCTGAAAAAGATCGGATTGCCAACGGAACTGGTCGAACCGGCCGATTCGACCGGATCAAATACTTCAAGAATCGATTATACGTTGAATTTCACGGAAACACTGAAATCAATCGAGGCTGAGCCCTTGCTCCTGGAGCAAAGCCTTGATCTGCTCTAAGAGAACCTTCTGGTTCGGCTTTACCTTCTTCTGTTCACGGGATGCGCGGATGAATTCCGCAAAATAGTGCCTGGAAACCTGGTCCGGCTCTACCGTTTCGGAACGATAAGTCCACCGTACGTTTCCGAATGCACCCATCTGAGCGAGAATTTCCTCGGCAGGAGGAACTTCCAGGTCTGACTTCATTCCTGCTGAAGCGTGCTGGTCATAGGAAAACTGAATCACTCCATGAGCGGTATTGGCGACGATGAGTTTGACACCGTTTCGATAAAGCATGAAATCGGCCGCACCTTGAGTAAGATTGAATATCTTGATCTCGGCGAACTTCTTGCCGGCTTCGGAGAATGAGTTGAACACACGGACGTATTCTTGGAAATATGATCTAAGATCATTCAGGAAATCGACCGTACTTTCCTCGATCGCCTGATCGGGAGCACCGGTGCGACTGAGGTTCAGAAGAGCCTCTGCCTCGGGAGAAATCTCTGCACGAGTCAACTCATGGATCCATCCTGAAGCGTCTGCGATATGTATGGAGTCTTTTTTTCTCATACTCAGTTTAAATTTTAGGAATGGTTAATGAAGAATGTCAAATAATTAAAGAAGCTTAGGGACCAGTGTAGACATTGGAGCCCCAGAATTTTACGTGGGCGCCGTATGCTCACTTTAGGCTTCCTACTCTGTGGCAGGCATGCTCACCATGAGACAGGCACAGCCCCCTGGGTCAATGACTGTCGGGTCCAGATGTGTTGTTTACTGGCCCCTAAGCACCTTCAGTATACCAATTTTGCGGGTTGGAAACAAACAATAAAAATATGTAAAAAATATTTAAAAAACAACACGCACCTAACCTGACGGCTCAATTCAAATATTGGGGTTTACAAGGCGTAAAAATGCTGACAACATTGATTTACGCATGTCGGAATCCATGAACGCGAAAAAAATATTAGTCGCAGACGACAGTCTCACGATTCAGAAAGTCATTCGCTTGGCGCTTTCTGGTGATGGCTATGAGATCCAAACCGTTTCAGACGGCAAGGAAGCGCTTGAGCAGGCATCCCTTTTCCGTCCAGACATCATCATTCTCGATGTGTCACTTCCACTTTTTGATGGCTACCAGGTCCGTGAACAACTTCTGAACAAACCAGACCTGAAGAACATTCCGGTCATCCTGATGTCCAGTGCCTTCGAAAAAGTGGATGAATCCAAAAGTAGCACCCTGGGCTTCAGCGGTCATCTGATCAAACCTTTTGATCCATCCCACCTGAGAAGCACCCTTCTTTCCGTTTCCACCTCGGCACCGACAAACGACCCTGTTCTGGAAACGATCAACACCCCTTTTCACGAACCGATCCAGCACAATGATCCGCTTGGATTGAATCTTCCACCTCTGCATGCGGGATCTTCCGCTGAGGAATCACAGGACGATATCATGAATATCACGAAGAACACTTTTGAGATGACCGGACTGGACCAACAGGAGTGGGGCATGTTCGAACCGGCCCGTATCGAAGAGCCACTCATGACCGCTCCAAGCTCCTTTCAGGCAGGCTCAGCCGAAATCAGCGGTTTTGACATGGACCCGATCGCTTCAGAAGAAGAGATCCAGTTTGCACAGGGATTCCAGGATCATGCCGGTGCCCAAAGCATTCCACATCAATACACCATCACTTCGAATGAGCTCGAAGCGATGATCAAAATCGAAGTCGCCAAGGTCCTTGAAGAGATGCAGGCATCCATCCGCGAGCGTCTTCAACAGGAAATCTTCCTGTTCAACCAGCAACAGCTTCCAGTACTCGCCGAAAAGCTCCTGAAAGAGGAAATCCACAAACTCCTTTCCGAGCCTCCGGTCTGATCAATTTTTATGAATCGTAACAATCGTCATTCCCTGGATCCGCGCCCTTGCGCGGTTGAGACCAACGTATCCAAATACGCCGAAGGATCATGCATGATCAACACCGGCGATACGCGTGTGTTCTGCACCGCCAGCATCGAGGAGAATGTTCCTTCCTGGCTGAAGGAGAAAAACCGTCAGGCTGAAAAAGCTGGTCAACCGAAATCAGGTTGGATCACCGCGGAGTACTCGATGCTCCCTCGGGCAACCCACACCCGCTCCAAACGGGATCGGGAAAAGGTTTCCGGTCGCACCCAGGAAATCCAGCGACTGATCGGTCGCGCCCTGCGTGCCATGATCGATCTTGAGAAACTGGGCGAACGCCAATTGATTGTGGATTGTGATGTGATTCAAGCCGATGGAGGAACCCGTACCGCCTCGATCACCGGCGCGTGCATTGCGGTCGGTCTCGCTCTTTCAAAACTGATCCGTGACGGCGTAGTTTCACCATCGGTTTTCACTGACACGGTTCAAGCAATCAGCGTGGGAATGAAAAACGGAGAAGTGCTCGTAGACCTCGACTATGATGAGGACTCGACGTGCGATGTGGACATGAATTTTGTCAGGACCGGAGCCGGATTATTTGTCGAAATCCAAGGCACCGCTGAGAAACGGGCATTTTCCGAAGCCGATCTCCAGAAAATGATGGCCGGCGCGGTGGGCGGACTGAATCGCTTGCGTGAAACCCAACTGAAAATCCTGAAAGAGCACCTTCCTCTATGATCACGTTGGTGCATGCCTGGAAAAAGTTCCTGACCCTGGGACTGGAAGAAGATGCATTCGGTTTTGATTGGACTGCGCGAGCGCTCCGTCAAGGTTCAACATCGCAGGAAAAAACCATCACCGCAAAACTGATCGCCAAATCAAATGGAATTTGGGCTGCGGATGCGGGCCTGAAGGCACTGGAAATCCTCAGTTCCGAAATGGGTATGCCGGTCACCGTGAAGTCTCTTGTTCAGGATGGCCGGATGCTTGAACCGAAAAATACGGTTTGCGAATGGACTGGAAGCTCCAGTAGCATTCTCGTGTTTGAACGCACATTCATCAATCTCGCCGCTTATTGCGGAGGTATCGCAACCCAAACGCACGCCTTGGTTCAAATGGCCAAAAGCGCTGGTCTCAAAAAGCCTCCCCGCATCACCGGAACACGTAAAACCCTACCGGGGTATCGCGAACTCGCCATCCAGAGCACCCTCATCGGGGGTGCGCATCCGCATCGATTCAATCTGAGTGGTGGATTGCTCCTGAAAGAAAACCACATCACTGCTGCCGGAAGCATTGATGGAGCTGTGAAAAAAGCTCGGGAAGTCGCGCCTCATTTGCTCAAAATCGAGATCGAAGTGAGGAACAGCGATGAACTCAAACAGGCGATTGCCGCAGGCGCGGAAGTGATCATGCTCGATAATTTTTCACCAGAAGAGGTGAAAGAAGCTGTCCGGATCAAACCGCCTCAAGTTCAATACGAAGTATCCGGAGGCATTAATCAATCCAATATCGGCGACTACCTGATCGAAGGTCTGGATGTGATTTCCGTCGGAAGCATCACCCACTCGGTCAAGGCGATCGATCTTTCCCTTTTGGTGGAGTGATCCCGCTGACGTCTTCGGAATAAAGAGGGATTCTACCCGAATCGGTTTCAAGAATCAGTTCCCCATACTCTCCAAGACCAACGACTCGTCCCTGCTTCTTTTGAGATTTGGAATTCCAAGTCACATCGGTTCCAATCTTGAACAGGGAATGGCGTTCGTAGTACTCGCGAATCTCACCCACGCTGGCATCTTTTGAAAGTTCAAATAGGATTTTCTCAACCATTGTTTCAGGTAAGGGAATTCGATCGGGAAAAGGAACCGTTGCAGATTCAGGCAAAGGAGAATGCATCAGATTCATTCCGATTCCAGCAATGAGGGTGTCTCCTTTTTTTTCACAAAGTACGCCTGAGACCTTGGACGTCGCATCCAACCATAGATCATTCGGCCATTTCAACTGGAGTCGGTCGGCAGGAACTCCGAAAGCGATCAATGAACGATGGGCGCAAACACTGACCCAAAGCGGGGTCCAAGTGGGAATCGAAAGGGGGGGGGTCCGAATCAGGATCGATGCATGGAGATTTCCAACCGAAGAAACCCATTGGCGATCGCTCCTACCGCGCCCGGCAGTCTGCATGTCCGCCAATATGAAATAACGATCCTGAAGCATGGGATTCGCATCCAAACGCTCCTTCATCGTGATTTGAGTACTGATCAGGCGCTCGTGCCGTTCTCCGTTCAAAATGAATCTCCACTATAATGATTGAATCACTCGAAAACACTATTTTTTAAATAGCGATTGTTGACCAAATTAGCACATTACTGTATCCTTTGCAACCTCATGGGTCGCTTGAAGACACTGAAAATTCTAATTTTTCTCCTGATCATTGCAGGATCAGACACCCATGCCCAAGTCATCAAACGCTCAAACTGTGCGATTCCTCTGGATGAACAAAAAAGCGCTCCTCCGATTGATCTGATCGACCAGAATCGAAAGCCCATTGATCGGGACCGGATCATTGACCTGATTCGAAAGGGAGTGGACACATCCACGCTCGAACCGCAACTGAGTGACCTTTATGTCAATACACCCTTGCAGACAGTTTCCCATGCGGTCGAATTCCCCGATCCTAGCGACCTTTTGACCAATCCACTGGAGTTCATCTCCTCGATCGAAGTCGATCACCTGACTCAAGCCAGGGTGTCAGAAACAAGCGGGAAAAAAAGGGAATTCAGACTGAGCGTCACTTATGACTTGAACGCGGCACTGGCTCGAAATGCATTACTGCGGAAATTGGGTTATGCAATTCCATCCCCTCGCTACTACTCCAAGCTGCCTCTGCGATTCAAGGATGCTGACTCCAGGAATGAATTCCTGTCCCGCATTTCCAGAATGCGTGATCCATCCCGCTGGCTCAGCGGTGGAAAATCCGAATTCGATCAGAAATCGCTGACCATCACGTTGATCAATGTCGCTCTTGAACCAACTTTGATCGGAAGCGTACCACCTCTCCATTGGGGTATTTTCAAACCGGAAATCATTCAATCACGCAGAAGCCTTCGCGCCCTATTGGTCCCGTTGACCCTGCTCGAAATCGACGAAAGTGCGAACATGTATTCGTTCGAGCCCGCCAAGATTGAAAACAATCAACTGGTGTTTTCGAGGGTCTATGCAAACTCTTTCAAAAACGAAACCACGATCGGGGATGCTCGATGGATCGCACGTCGAATCGGGACACTGAACCGTCAAGACTGGCAGGAAATCCTTCGTGCCGGCCATTATCCAACCGATATCGAGTCCCTGTTGGTCGAAAAAACAATCGGTCGTGTCGATCAATTGCTCAAGCTTCTGGATATACCTCAAGGTCATCCGATTGCTTATGATCCAACGATCAGCATCGGTAATGTGATCAATGGCAAGGCAAGTGTTTCGGACTACCCAGGATATCCCCATTACTTCAGCTATGGAGACCCGCTTAATCCGCTGAGACTGGCTGAAATCGTCCGTTATTTCACGGTTGAGGGACTTTCCAGCGGAATCAAATTCTGCCTGGATCAGATGAATCAATGGCTCCAGATTCGTGGACAAGATTTCTACGTCCAAAAACAAAACTCAAAGCTGCAGCAGGATATTTTCGATCACCTTCAAAAAAATCCGAATGTACCCTACCTCCAACCGATCCGCGCATTTGGCGGACCAATAGCGGGTGGATCCATCACCGCTGGAAGAAGTGTCATTGCAGGCACCTACTACGGCAGTGAAAGTCCGATCCAATTGATCGATACGCTCTCCGCGAATGCCAGAGTCGGCGCCTTCGCAGGAATTTCCGGCATCCGGAATCTGGGAGTGGGGATCACTCCGAATATCAATTATACCCGCAGCTATGTGCATGTCCGCCCGCTCAGTGACATGAAATCGGCACTCAAAAACAATTGGCTGAACATCGCCGTCCCCTACCAGATGGCAAAGCTGAGTAATGTCCTACTGCAAAAAGAAGGCGAAGATTCGGAAACAGCGATTGAAAACTTTCTGAATGAACTGAAACCGGGCGAGATGATCATCGTCATGGATGGATTCACACTGGGCAACAACACATTGGTTGGAATTCCATTGGGTGCAGCATTGGGCCTGGGTCCGCTTGCAAGCAGCCTCAGCGAAACCGTCAACATCAATCAGCAATATGCCATCCTCTCACGCACCACACTTTATAAAAGCAAGGAAGGCTTGCATGTTTACCTGACTGACATCCGGTCAAAAACACATGATCTTTCGGCAGATACCCAGTTTTTTGTCCGATTATTCAATCTTTCCGGCCTCAAGACGAATGGAACTGCCAAAACCGAGGCGTTTGTTCTTCCAGAGACGTTCAAAACGGAAAAAGAACGCGCCGATTTTCAAAAAAGCATCCGTCAGATCCTCAGAAAAAACGATTCCGATCACTTGGTGAAGACCTTCAGCTCCTATCAACTGGATCACGAAAGTCGTGGTGGTCGTTCACGGATCCGAATCGGTCCTTGGCAGTGGACGAAGCGTGAAATCCTGACCCGTCACACGATTACGCCACCTTCGAACGACCAACAACCCGGTCAACAGACTAAACATCAACGAACCGTGATCCAAGGTCAAATCAACCGAATCCGAGGCTCCGACACTTACGGTTTTGTTGGTGGAATCGTGAATCAATTCTTCAGATACATCAATCTCGGCGGATCGGGCCGAGGCGATGATCCATCCACCAATTTTTTCGGGAAATCCAGAACGATGCTCGTCAGTACCGAAATCGAAACCACCGAAACCCGAAAGAACAACACCCTGGTTCGTCTTCAGGAAACCTACAGCGGATGGAGCCTCAGAAAACGAAAACTGCTCAAATTGATCGAGAACATTTCGGAAAGAGTGCCTGGGTTTATTCCCAGCGGCGGATTGATTGACGAAGACAGCTTCACGCAGACAAAGAAGGTGCAATCTTACCAACTCATGTGGAATTTGTCGATTTACGAACCAGGACTGATTCGCCTGTTCGAGCTGTTGGACACATCCCGTTCCAATACTGTTGTAGTCACCGAAAAAATGGTGCAACTCATGGGTCAAAATGAGTATCAAAAGTTTTGCCAATCGAATGGAATGAAACCGGGCTATTCGTCCGACAACCTTGATTGGGATCGTCTAGAACTCTCAGCAATCGAAACCATCAAAGGAAAAACCGGATTTGTATCCTGTGTAACCCCATGGATGCGCACCATTTTCGACATTCGCCATCAGCTTTCTCAGAAGGCGGACGTATTTGATTCCGATATCCATCAGGAAGATCTGGCAAAAATCAAAGTCAAATCCTTGAATGAAACCATCCTGAATCTGGAAAAGAACCTCGATTTATCGCTTTTGATCCGAATCGTGGGAGTTGAAAACATCCATTTCCAAGTGAGTGTTGCCGGGTACCGGAAGGGCGACGAAAGAGCGCAGGATGAAGAAGGGCGATCCACTTATTTTTCCAACACCATCGGAGCGGTAAACACCACGATCCGCAACGGGCCGTTGGACGAAATCGCCAACAGCAGCTCACTGCTTCAGCATGAAATTTCTGCGAGGTACCTATCCGATGGTTACTGATTTGATACTCGGTCTCGCATCACTTTTGTGGGGAGTGCGGAATGAAGGTGACGCTCAACGCATCACGATTGATCACTTCACCTCGGCGTATGTCCAGGGAGTGAAGGGCGAAGACATCCACCGCCCCATTCCTAAAGAAAACGGCTCAAAAATCCTTGTGGCGGTTCTGGATACCGGGATCGACACCAATCACCCGGAACTGACCCCTTTCATTTCCAATCTCGGTTACAACTTCGTCGCAAACAATGTTGACATTCAGGATCAGCATGGTCACGGAACGCATGTTTCAGGAATTATTGCATTGCAGGCTACGAATCAGGCCATGATTCTTCCGATCAAAGTCGTTCAAACCGGTCCGAATGCTCCGATTCGACCTCAATCAGTCGAAGCCGGAGCCGGTACTGCTCTGACGGAAAATGTCGCTCAAGGTGTTGTCTACGCTATCAACAAAGGCGCAAAGGTCATCAATCTTTCATTGGCATGGCCTGCCTCCATCCGTTCGAAAAAAATGGACGAGGCAATGGAACTGGCCGAACAGCGCGGTGTTTTGGTCATCGCCTCCGCTGCAAACGATCGAACATCAGCGAATCTTTATCCGTGCATCTACCCACAAGCGATCTGTGTTGGCGCACATGGCCCTGATGGATCCTTCACTTACTTTTCCAATCACGGATCCATGGTTGATTTGCTGGCACCTGGGATTTCGATTCTAAGTACTTGGCCTCTGAATAAGACGCCGGTAACTTTTGCTGGCGGGATCGGGCATGAGTTCAGAAATGGCACATCCATGGCAGCACCTTACGTTTCCGGTGCGGCAGCTGAACTGATGTCGAGGGGTTTTTCCGCAAACGAAACCAGAAACCGTCTTTTATTGGGAACTAGAAAGACCCGCGCTCAATATCTGTACAGCAGCCAGATCGCAGGTGATTTCATCCATGACATCAAGGCGGAGAACCGATTTGCCCGATTCGGCAATTTGGACATCCAGGATTCGATCGACTTAAGGGAATCATCCTTGATCCTGCCAGAACAAAAAGCAAGAATCCTGATCGAATGGAATGGTGTTGATCACACAGTGAATGTTCCGGTGACGTGGATCAATCGCTGGAAGAAATCCGAGAAGTCGATCATCCGTATCAATGGGCAGGAATTCAAATCCGGTCCCATATCCGGGAATTCCAAATTCGTGACTGAGTTGAAAATACCGCTCACACGTCAGACGGAAAGCACATTCACCCTTACGGCCGATGTTACGACTGTCGAATCCGATGGTTCCACAGTGAATCGACAATTTCCGATTTCCTTCATGGTCAGTCGGATCATTTCAAAAAGTTCAATTCCGTCTCCAGCCGAAAAACTCCGTTTTGTGGGCATCGATCCTTCCCATTATCCTTCCATTCGGACGGTGATTCAGTCCCGATCACTGCCGATCCCTGAATACCTGTTGATCAAAAATGACGAGATCGCACTCACCCATTCAGGAAAGTTTAAGGGTAAGGCCATTATTTCGGATCTGAAAAAGGAACGGATTCTGAACATCTATCGAATCAATGACTCCAGGTTGGTATTGATCACCACTCCATTATCTTCAGCGGGGTCGGATGGAAAACCGATTTTCATCATTCGAAAATTCGATTCCAATCTGGGACTGATTGAATCCTTCCAAATCGCGACTGAAACCACGGTATTAAGTGAGAACTTGATCTGGAAAACCATTCAGGGCAAGGATTCATTGTTTTGGATTTCGAATGGCTTCACCCCTCCATCGGAAAAGCCGCCTTTTGACCCTTGGAATCCGAAAGCTCAGGACTCTCGTCTGCCCCGCATCTACTACGCATGGGATTCGAATCTCCATTCTGTTCCACTCGAACCGGAAGAACTGCCGATCCATTTGTTTTCGGATGGAACCGTTCTGCTCATCAAGGGCACCGACTATTCGGCAACCTACTCCACTTTGTCGGTCAATCCGGATCTGAAACTGGCTCGAAAACCACTGATGATGCCTGCATACCGAATGCTATTGGGATCATCCCCAACATCGGGTCTTTTGAATCTTAACGGTGAATTCTCCAATTCCGTGGTGTTTCCAGGAATTTCCAATCCAGGGACCCTGCGATTGACGACCGTGAATGCCAGAAGTTCCGAAGTCACTACTGATGCGATCCTGGAACGAGAGTCACCGTTCGAGTCCATCCTCCAGCTTTCCGGATCCTATCAAAATGGCTATCAAACGGGGTATTTCGCTCAAAGCCATTACGATCTGAAATTTTATCGGATGGGTTCAAGGATCAGTCATTCGGTGTCTTTGAATCGATACAGCTATGTTCCATCCATGATCTACAATAGGAACTTTTTCCCATTGGTGGCAGAATCCGATTCGGGTAAACGGATACCCGCGATTTACATTCCAGCTTCCATTGCGAATGCGGATCGATCCGAAATCATCTTCGGAGATTTGGATACCGGAGAGGTTTCCAAACCTGCGCTGTATCACATTGAGGCAAAGGATGGGTGCAGATCACCGGGCAACCTGATGCCAGCCACTCCAAATGCTCCCGCAAAACAGGTTTTCATTTGCGGTCAGGAGATGATTCTGCTTCCCATCCTGAGGGATTGATCAAAACCCAGCCATGACTTCGGTAATGGCTTCGATCGATTCATAAAACGGCGCATCTTCTTCGAAATAAGGTACTTTTTTGCGAATCTGGGAATGGATTTTTTCGAGTTTCTCGGTTGTGCGAAGCGGACGGAGAAGATCAATGCCCTGGGATGCGGCCATCAATTCCATGGCCAACACGCGTTCAACGTTTTTCACCACGGTCAGGCACTTTCTCGCAGCCCATGCTCCCATGCTGACATGATCTTCCTTGTCAGCTGATGTCGGAATCGTATCGACCGATGCCGGGTGGCAAAGGGTCTTGTTCTCACTCACAATGCTTGCCGCAGCAACCTGAACAATCATGAATCCACTGTTGATTCCCGCTTTCTTCATCAGGAATGCCGGCAGTTCGGAAATCGCCGGATTGATCATTTTTTCGATCCGTTGTTCGGAGATGCTTCCGATCTCCGCCATGGCGATCGCAAGAAAATCCATACCCAAAGCCAGATATTGACCGTGGAAATTTCCACCACTCAAGACTTGCCCCTCTTTGGTGAATACCAATGGATTATCCGTTACCGAATTGATTTCTCTTTCAACCGTTTCCCGTACGAATCGGATGGTATCCAGTGATGCACCATGAACCTGTGGAATACAACGCAGGCTATATGGGTCTTGGACACGACTACAGTTCACGTGACTTTTCGAGATCTCACTTTTTCTTGGGTGGTTAAGAAGGTCACGCATGATTTTTGCAGTCTCGACTTGGCCCGGATGAGGGCGGACTGCATGGATTTTCTCATCAAAAGCGACTGAAGTGCCTCGGAGCGCTTCAAGTGTCATTGCGCTGGTGATGCTGGCAACCCGGAAAAGTCTTTCAGACTCCAGAACAGCAAATACCCCGAGTGCAGCCATGAACTGAGTGCCGTTGATCAGGGCCAAACCTTCTTTCGGTCCCAACACCACGGGTTTCAGTTTTTTCATCTCCAGTGCTTTTTTTCCGGAAATCAGTTTGCCGCCGACATACGCTTTTCCTTCGCCAATCAGCACCAATGCGAGATGCGCCAAAGGAGAAAGATCACCGCTTGCACCCACACTGCCTTGCTCAGGGATCCACGGAGTGATGTCGTGATTGAGAAGCTGGATCAGTGATTCCACCACATTCACGCTAACTCCGGAATGCCCTTGAGTCAGGTTTGCAGCACGCAACAAAACCATGGCACGAACTTTTTCACGCGAGAGAGGTTCGCCAGTACCAACAGCATGGGATCGAAGAAGATTCAATTGAAGCTGGGCAAGATCCTTTGCTTCCACCTTCACGTTGGAAAGGATTCCAAACCCAGTGTTTACTCCGTAAATGACTTCGCCGGAATCGGATTTCTTTTTTAGGAATTCGTGTGCTTCCTTGATTTTCTTTTTTGCAGAAGGCGCCAGCTTCACTTTTTCGTGATGTACCGCAACCTGCTGAACCTGTTCGAGAGTGAGCTTTGATTTTCCGATTTCAATGGTCATGATGATTTCACTGCCTGTTCGAGTTGTTGAATCGCTTTTGCACGGTCTGATTCGCCGAATACCGCTGAACCAGCGACAAAAACTTCAGCTCCGGATTTTTTTGCATCCGCGATGGTATCGAGGTTGATTCCTCCATCTATCGAAATCAGGAAGGATAGGTTGTGTTTTTCTTTTTGTTTTGCAAGCCAACGGCATTTCTGAAGCGAGGATGGCATGAACTTCTGGCCGCCGAACCCGGGCTCAACACTCATCACCAGAACAAGATCCAGCTTGGGCAACAGGGGTTCGATCATTTCGATCGGAGTACCGGGCCGAACTGAGATACCCGCTTTTTTCCCAAGTTCATGGATCTGATCGATCAGCATCTCCGCATTTGCCGCGGCCTCATCGTGAAACGTGATCCAGTCAGCACCCGCTTTGGCAAACCAGGGAATCATTTTCTCCGGCTCATTCACCATCAAGTGGCAGTCCAAAATCATCTTGGTGATCGGACGAAGTGCTTTCACCACCAGTGGTCCAATCGTAAGGTTCGGGACGAAATGCCCATCCATGACATCGACATGCAACAGTTTTACGCCTGCGGCTTCGACTTCGGAAACCTCGATTGCAAGTTTGGTGAAATCGGCAGAAAGAATCGAAGGTGCGATCATGCTTTCACCTCTTGTGGAAAGGAAAGGTTGCGGTTCTTGATCCCGTTCAGGAAATCCGCGGTCGGAACTGCTTTTTTTCCCTCTTCCTGAAGGCCGGTGATCTCATACGCGCCATCGGCGCACTGAAGAAGAAGAGCGTTCATTTCGACCACGAGTTGGCCGGCGGTTCCGACATTCTTCTTGGCTGAAGGCTTACCGGTTTTGATCTTGAGTTTCAACCCTTCTGTGGTCTCGATCCTTGTGCCCGGCCATGGATTCAGAGCGCGCACCTGGAGATCGATTTCCTTCACCGTTTTATGTGGGTTCACCGCTTCCATTTCCTTGGTCAGTTTGTGAGCGTAAGTCACCAATGATTCATCCTGTATCACCGGCCGGATGGATCCATCGATGATTCCCTGAAGGGTCGGTATGATCAGATCAGCCCCCATCAGACTGAGACGATCATGAAGGGATTGAGCGGTATCATCCGGAGTGATCTTGGTTTTGGCCTGCATGAGCATGTCGCCGGCATCAAGTTTCGGAACGATCCGCATCGTGGTGATACCGGTTTCCTCATCACCCGAGAGCAAAGCGCTGTGAATCGGAGCAGCCCCACGCCAACGCGGCAACAAGGACGAGTGGATATTGATGCAACCGTATTTGGGCGTTTCAATCACCGGTAATTTCAGAATCTGTCCGTAAGCGACAATCACAAAAAAATCAGCGTGATAAGTTTTCAGTTTTTCCACTTCTTCGGGAAGGGATACCTTTTCAGGAGTGAAGACAGGAATCCCGGCCTCCAGCGCCACTCTCTTCACCGGCGAAGGCTGCATTTGAAGACCGCGGCCAACTGGTTTGTCCGGCTGGGTATATACCGCCACCACTTCAGCTTCGTGCAATAATTTTTTCAAAGTGGGTACGGCGAATTCCGGCGTCCCCATGAAGACCACTTTCAGTTTCATCGCTCGCTTTCCCTTCTTGCCTTCAGTAGCTTCTTCTTGGCGAAGTCTTTTTTCAGCTGGCTCAAGCGATCAATGAAGAGTGTTCCCTCCAGATGATCCATTTCATGCTGAATGCAAACGGCGAGCATCCCTTCGGCGCTCAATTCCTTTTCCAAACCGTCGATGTTCTTGTATCTCACCCTGATTTTTTCGAATCGCTTCACTTCTGATCGGAAATCGGGTACCGAGAGACACCCTTCCTTCGTGATCATGGCACCTTCCCGAAGGATGATTTCAGGATTCAGGAGGATGATCGGGTTTTTCTTCACCGTCACTTCATCGGGATTATTGGACTTGTCTTCATCACCCGGATCATAATCCACATCGACCACGATCAACTTCTCCAACAGACCCACCTGATTTGCGGCCAAACCGATTCCCGGTGCATCATACATGGTTTCAAGCATGTCATCGGCGATTTTGAAATAAGAGTGATCAACACGCTCGATGGGTTTAGCCTTTTGAGCGAGAACGAGATCCGGAAAGGTATAGATTTTCAGTTTCGACATCCCTGACTTCCTTCCTTAAGCCATGCGTTTTAACAGGATTGCGGCCAAAAGGCCAAAAGCAATTGATGGCAGCCATGCAGCCAACATCGGCTGCACCATGCCGTTCTGTCCCAGCGACAGGCAAACGGAGTAGCTGAGCCAGTAAAAGAAAGTGATGACCATGGCCATGGTCAGGTCCTTGCCCAGACGACCTTCCCGGCTTCGGCTGACTGAAAACGGCAGGGCCAGAAGACACATGATCAGCGGAATGAAACTGAGACTGAAACGAGAGTGGAGTTTTACCTCCATGACCTTCGAATCAATGGCGCTCTTCTTGTTTCGCTCGATGAAGCGGATCAAGTCCTTGATTCTCAATCGATCGACTTCCTTTTCAATGACCTTGAAGTCCTTCGGTGTTTCCTTGATTTTCAGGACATGCGAGCGAAACGGCTCAACGATTGGAAAACCGTTCTCTGGATTGAAACGGGTGGTTTTTCCGTTCATGAGCTCCCAGACACCGTTTGCATAGCTGGCAGTTTCCGCCTGCAAAACCTCAACCAAATCGAAGGCAGGTGAAAACACATAAACACCGATCCCGAGAATGCGATCGGTTTTAGGGTCGAAGGTCTGGAGATTGTAGATGAGATTGTTCGACCGGTACCAGATCTTGTCCTGCTTCACATCAAGAAAGAAGTCCTGTTTTTTCTTAACATCTCGCCAGTAATATAGACTTCTTTTCTCATGGAACATGGGAAGGATGCGGTCCTGAACCACGAGCGAAACACAACACAGCACAAAAACGATGGGAAGAAGAACGCCGATCATTTGCATCAAGCTGATCCCGATTGAATGGAAAGCGATCAACTCGTTGGTGCGACTCATGGTGGAAAACGTAAGAACCGTCGCAATCAGCGTAGCGGGTGGTGCCACCATGACCAGCATCCTGGGCAAATCATAGAGACTGAGCACGAGCAGTTGATTTAAAGCGAATTCATTGAGCTGCGTGACTACGTTCTGAAAAAAGAACAAACCCGCCAAGCCAAAAATGGCCAGCGTCAGATTCTTAAAAAAAGTCATGCCAAGGTATCGTGCTAGTAATTGCATGAAAAGGGGTTTAAAGTATTCACATTATGTCAGAGAAAACCCAAGAAGAAAACAATAACCCGTCTCTTCCGAATGAGTCCTTCAAGAAGAAATTCATCGAAAACGGGCTTTCCCTGGGCTGGGCCCTTTTGCTGGTTTTCATCATCCGCTCCAGTCTTTTTGAGCCGTTCCAGATTCCTTCCGGCTCCATGATTCCAACACTCCTCGTCGGTGACAAGATCCTGGTGAACAAGATGTCATACGGCCTTCGCGTTCCCTTCACCGAGTGGCTCCTCGACAGCCCTCTTTATTTCTTCCGCACCAAAAACCCTGCGCGTGGCGACATCATTGTCTTCAAGTATCCGGAAGACCCGAGCATTTATTACATCAAGCGCATTGTCGGCATTCCGGGTGACCGCATTGAAATGAAGAACAAGGTGGTTTACATCAACGGCAAGCCCCACGAACGGAACCCGGTTTCCGACGCAGAATTCAACAAGATCAGCAGTGCCTTGACTGACGGCAGTTCCGACATTTCCAAGGAATACACCAGTGTCTATCACGACAAATTCGACAACACGACCGGTACGATCATGATCGACAGCCGCAGTCGCTACTCGCTGGACATGCCCGAGATTCAAGTGCCTGAAGGTCACTATTTCGTAATGGGTGACAATCGGGATAATTCCAACGACAGCCGCGTCTGGGGATACGTACCGTTTGATTACATCAAGGGTAACGCCGTTTTGATCTGGATTTCATTCTGGATGGACTTCGACAAGAAATCCTTCACTTTCCATCCGGAAAGAATCGGGACTCTACTACAGTAGCAATCCACTCAAGGACATTGGCCACTTTTTTCTGTACTGGTGACCCGCATCGGATCAGCAGGATTGCCACACGCGGGCTGAACCGATAGTAAAGGCGGATGAACAACCTGCCGGCATCATTTCTCGACAATACCTCATCCCTGAACCTTCTGAGAACCGTGACCGTGTCATCCGTGAAATGCTCCTCAACGGCTGTTGCGATGAAACATTTTCCTCCACCGAGGCTGACATAAGCTTCCTTGAAAAGCGGCCTGTTTCTAGGTGATTCATAAGTGAGAAACTTACGCAGCATTTCGCGACTCAGTCGCTGGTAACTCGTACCCTTAGAAAAGAGAACGAACTTATCGAGATAATACTTGGTCTTGGTCTTATCTTTGCCCTTCACCCGATCATAGATCTTCGCAAGGTCCCAGTAGATGCCGGTCAACATCAGTAATTCAGCCGAATCGTTTTTGACGTCGAATGCCGACGGAACCAACTCGCCTCCTCCTTTGCTTCGTTGGAGGATGTCCACATAGGAAAGATAACATTGTAACGCCTGTCGGAAATTCCGGTTCTTCTGGGATTCGACTCCGAGTTTGGCCAGCTCCATGCGCTTGTTAAAACGGGCGATGTAGTTTTCACGCGCAACTTTTTCCATCTGCGCTTTGTACTTACGCCGTGCCCGCATCGAAAGTGTATTTTCTTCGCTCACCCTTTCATTTTAAGAGGTATATGGGTCAACGTCCACTACAAGCTCGATTTCCTCGACTTGTGCCATGGATTTCAATTTTTTTGACAGTCTCATCAGGGAATCAATCGTTGGTGCCTTGAAATGCAGATCCATCCGGTAATCGGTGTTGGCCTTGAACAAGAGGGCCTCGGATGGACCCATCAACCGGGAGCGATCGAATTCTGACTCTTTATCAAGATGCTCCACCATCCGCTCCACTTTCTTACGAAGCATCCCCTCATTCTTGTCCTGAAAACGAAACCGGACAAATCGTGAAAATGGCGGATAATTCAGCTGTTTTCTCAAATCGAGTTCCATTTCGATGAAGTCGTCCTTGGATTCCTCACCACACAGCACCTTGATCACGGGATGTTCTAGATCAAACCCCTGAATGAGAACTCTTCCGGGAAGATCGGCGCGACCTGCACGACCAGCCACTTGAATCAAAGTCTGCAACGCGCGTTCAGTTGCCCTGAAGTCGGGCCAGCGAAGCAACATATCGGCCGAGACTACAACAACACAGGTGACTTTCGCAAAGTCATGTCCCTTCACGAGCATCTGTGTACCGATCAAAATATTGGCGTCTCCCCTGCGGAATCCATCCAAGGTCTCCTCAAGACGCTTTTGCGAGGTGATCTGATCGCGATCCAAGCGAAGTACTTTCGCTTCGGGAAGAAGGATTCCGAGCTCGTCTTCCAGTGACTCGGTTCCAAAACCCATTCCTTGCAAACCGTAACTCCCACACTGCTCACAGACGGACGGAACCGGTTCATGCCATCCGCACACATGGCATTTCAACTCACTCTTTCGTTGATAATGCGTAAGAGTGATCGAACATTGCGGGCATTCCTTGATCCAACCGCAATCCTGGCAAAGGATGAACTGAGAGAATCCGCGACGGTTCAGATAAACAATGATCTGTTCACCCCGCTGGATGGTCTCCTGCATGATCTGAATGGTACGCTCGGCAAACGGGGTTTTCACCTTTTCATGGACGACCATCTGTTCTTCATTGAGGTGAATCAGTTGGATTTCCGGCAATAATTGGCCGGAAAAGCGCTTGGTCAGAGAAAGTTGAATGTAACGCCCTTCCTTCACCCTCTGAACGGATTCAAGGCTTGGAGTCGCGCTACCCAAAACCACCGGCACTTTTTGATGATGGCCGCGATAGACGGCAAGATCTCTCGCCTGATAACGGAATCGTTCTTCCTGCTTATAAGTCTGATCGTGCTCTTCATCCACGATGATCAATCCGAGATCCTTCATCGGTGCGAACACGGCAGAACGAGCACCGATCACCACTCGCAATTCACCTGACTTGATTTTCTTCCACTGAACCTGACGAAGACCTTCTGCAAGCGCCGAGTGCCAGAGCGCCACCGGCTCTCCGATCGATTTTTCAAATCGGTCTCGCAATTGCGCAGTCAGCGCGATCTCCGGAACCAAAATCAGTACGCTTTTTCCTTCTGCCAAGCGACGCTTCGCCAATTCAATATAAACTTCTGATTTTCCGCTTCCGGTGACTCCTTCGAGAAGGAAAACCGGATGCAGCCCCTCTTTCCATTTTTGTTCCACCACATTCACTGCGACCAACTGCTCGTCATTCAAGTGAATATGTTTTGCCTCGATGGGTGAGTCCTTCTGCTTCCGTGTACTCAGATCTTTTTCAGGGGATGGCGGCATGGCGGAGAAAAACGCCTCACCCACCGGATACTGATAGAATTCAGCGCCGAACTTGCAAAGTTGAACCACTTCAGGAGTAAGTGAGAACGTTTCCGGAATCCGTGCGAACACAGATTTGAGTTCGACGCCTTCGGGAAGAACTGGTTTTTCATCGGATATTTCGAGAACACATCCGATGAGCTTTGATCTCCCGAAGGGAACGCTCACCCAATCACCGACGTGCACGGATCCGAGCTCTTCATCGGGATATCCGTAGTCGAAAAGACGATCAAGCGGTCTGGGAATGGCGATTTTCAGGAACTTCATCAGGTCTTTGAGTGCTTTTTCATCAAATCGATCAAGCCGGCCCGAAGCTCCGGTCTTCTCATGGCGAAAGTCAGGGTCGCATCGAGATACCCCAGACGATCACCGGTATCATAACGGTCCCCGGTGAATTCATGGGCAAGCAACCCTTCACTTTTCGAAAGCATCAACAATGAATCCGTGAATTGGATTTCGCCATTCTTGCCTGGTTTCGTTTCGGCGATGTACTGGAAAATCTTCGGGTCTACGACATAACGACCCGGTATCGCATGTCGGCCGGGAGCATCGTTCACCGATGGTTTTTCGACAATCTGTTCAACCTTGAATGTTTTATTCGAAATTGCGGTACCTGCAACGATTCCGTATTTGACCACATCTTGCTGTGGAACTTCCATCACACCAACAACGCTCATGCCTTGGGATTGGTGGATGTCGATCAACTGTCGGGTACATGCCGCCACACCGGAATAAGGCGAAACATCAATCATGTCGTCGCCAAGCAAAACCGCAAATGCTTCATTGCCGATAACGGATTGAGCACAGCCGACTGCGTGCCCGAGTCCCGCCGGTTTGTCCTGAATCACTGGAATGATATTGCAGCTTTCGGCGATCCGACGGATATCCTTTGCCCACTGCTCTTTTCCAGTCGCGGCCAGATGATCCTCAAGTGCGGTGTTACGGGTAAAGTAACCTTCAATGCTTTCTTTTCCATGAGCGGTAATTAGAACAATATCATGAATTCCGCTCTCGATCGCTTCTTCAATGATGTAGTGAATCATCGGTTTGTCGATGATCGGAATCATTTCCTTGGGGATGGATTTGGTGATGGGCAAAAAACGGGTTCCAAGACCCGCTGCGGGAATAACGGCTTTCATATTGGAAAGATACACGATTCGGGCTAACCTAAAAAGCGATGAATCGCATAATCCTCTCTCTTTTTGTTCTTCTGGGATCACTTCATTTCGGTTCAGCACAGGCTGTCGAATTCCACAGTTCCCGCACCCTTTCCCTAGGAGGATCCGGACGGGCGAACCCCATGTTGACCGACTCGATTTATCTCAACCCATCCTATGCGTCATTCGCACCAGTTTACAGTTTGAGTGGCACTTACCTGCCGATTCAACCCCATGGGCGTAACTATAATGTTTCGATCCAGGATTCGAGGAACGAACTTTTTCAAGGCGGGATCGGCTATACCAAACGCGAAGGGACTTCTGCGGTAAACGTCGGAGCCAGCAAACTCGCTTTTAACCGTCTCGGCTTCGGGCTGGGTTCCAAATTCATCATCAACGACAACACGAACAAGATCACTTCAGACTTGATACTTTCAACATCCTATTTGGTTTCGAGCTTTCTTTATGCAACTCTTGTGATCGACAACCTGCTCGCGAATCTCGATCAAACCTTTTACCTCGGCACCAAGTTCGTACCTACCAAGAATGTGAACATCTACATTGATCCGTTCTACAGTCCCGGATACAGCAATGGGAAAAAAGCTGGATATCATGCCGGAGTCGAGCTCGGATTGCTCGCTGACTTCTTTCTGCGCGGGGGAAAATACCAGGATGCTGAAATACCCTATCTCGGGACTCGCGGGAGCGGATTCGGAATCGGAGGCGGTTGGCTGGGTCCTCGAATCAACATTGAATACGCATTTTCCAGAGCGATTCAAACCGACCGGAATGACAGCACGATCAGTGTGAACTCTTTTTCGACGACGGTTTTCTTTTGATCTCGGGATTCAGGGACATTTCAAAATGATTTTTCACAATCGTCCAGTGATCGAGTTTCATCGTTTTTGATTCCTGATAAAGCAAGAAAGTGTTTCCATTGGCGGAGATTTTTTCAGCTCCTACGAATCTGGAATCGGCCCATAGGAAATCCAGTTTCTTTTCGGCCGCTTGGATTGAACCCAGGATTTCGGCACCGTACTTCTGTGGGCTTTGATTCGGAATGACCGGCATTTCGAGTGTTCTGGCTGATCCTTCAATCCGATTTCCCAACCAAAGCTTCAAGCGATCCCTGGTCGCATCATGATAAACGGCATCAATCATGAACACCTTTCCCGTTTTCTGAAGATTGGATGAGGAATGCAGGAGCTTACTCAGAACCTCTCCTCCACCACTGTGCGCACTTGCAGAATCAATCACCAATTGATCCGAATTCATTCCTACTGATTCAAAAA
>JBEIKL010000007.1:0-34170 GCA_040379745.1 Bdellovibrionales bacterium
AGATTCTATCAATCAAAGCAATGTTGAATCAGATTATGTTGATGAAGATTGCCTTGGAGAAATCCTACAGTTGATCGAATTGGATCGAATAGAGGAATTGCAGAAATTTTATTCGGAAAGTGAAGTTCCGGGTAATTTTTTATCAGGTGGTTGCTCGAATTCAACCGGTGGAGAAGTGGAACAGGATTACCCTGTGTTGCCAGAGGTTTCTGCTAAGGATTCAATTGCAAAGCAAGAAAAGAAACCTGGCCGTTTTAAGTTCAAATTTAAATTTAAATACAAGAAAAAAAATAATGAATCCAAATGATTTTGTGGTTTGCTGGTGGTTATTACGACACAAGTTATGAAGATTGTCTTTTTTGTTGCCGCATTTTTTCTTGCTGACTGCTCTCGTGCGGATGAATCATTGAAAGTATTTGTCCAGGATATGGATATTGCACCTTATTCCAGAGTTGCGCCCGGTCTTGTTAAGGGAGCTGTGAATCCCGCCATTTTCGGACTTTTACTCAGAACATCTCAGAGTGGTGATTTGTTGCCCGGATTTGTGAAGAAATGGACTTATAGCTTCAAGTCGAATGTTTATACTTTAACTCTTGATCGTGTTAAGTTTCACAATGGGCGGGAAATTAATGCTAGAGATTTTGAGTTTTCGATAGCACGTTGTTTTTTGGATAAGAACAACGGATTTACCCGGTTTTTTTTCAGTGAAATAGAGGGCGTTGAAAAATTGGTGCCTGGGGATTCTTTTAGGTCTGGAAATATTAGTGGTTTCCAGATTGTTGATGATAAAACTGTTCGGATTAAATTAAGAAAATTCAGCCCTAATTTTTTATACAGGTTTTCTCTTCCGTTTATCGAGCTGGTCCCCATGGAGGAACTTGTAGAGAAAGATTATTTTATTTGGAAGAGCAAGCCTGTTGGGGCTGGTCCTTACAAAGTGGTTAAGGATTATGCTAATCGTGAGTTGATATTGGAAAAGGTGGATCGTTCCAAATCCCGCGCTCCGTTGAAAATCATTATCCATAATAAACGGTTTTTTCCAAAATATGACTTATTGTTTGAAAATGTGGACCCATCCGCTTCAGAGGCGGGTTTTTCACTTAATGTTGCGGAATCCCCTTCAGGTGTGGTTTCTGTTTTTTTTGTTAATAAAAGCAAGTTGTCAAATGATATCAATTTCAGAAAGGCGATCCATCATGGAGTGGACCGTGAGTCTGCCATTTTAAGTTCGAATCAATTGAAGCCCGCAACCCGATTGTTATTAAGAACCCGTGGTGGTGGTTTGATTGATTCATTTGAAAAGAATCCATTCGACCCCGAATTGGCAAAACGGTTTCTTTCAAAAGTTCCCAGAAAATTCCTTAAAAACCCTGTTCGAGTTGCTGTGTATTCTCCCGACAACAAGAGTTTTCCCAACGTGATATCCAATCAGATTTTGGAGATTAAAAAACAGCTTTTATCAATCGGTCTGAATGTTGAGTTTGTGGCTTCTCCTGAAAACATCATGACTAAGGAGATGGTGAATGATTTCGATATGCGTATCTCTACGCGTTTGGCAGATTGGTTTGATCCGATGATGATTTTTGCCACTTTGGTTAAGGACTCTCCCTATGTGGTCGAGACTCCCATGAATAATGGGATGTTAAATCATTTATTCGATCTTGCGGATAGGGAGAAGACCTCAGAGGGGGCATTTCGTGGGTTGAAAAAGATGTCTTATGTTATTTCGGAAAATCTATTTGTAGTACCGCTTTTTCAAAGACATACGTTGTATAGGGTGAATCCTGTTTCAGTAAAATCTCTCGGCAGCCAACCAAGACCGCATTATTTGGATATGTCACTAATTGAAATGAATTGAAGATGATATGCATTCATCGATGGAAAAAAGGCGCCTGTGGAATCCACAGACGCCTTTTGAATTTTTGGTGGAGGGCGATTATTCCCAGATGGTGTCTTCGCCTTTGATCCAAGCCTTGACGTTTTCGGTGGTCACGGACTTCGGACGCTCGATGGCGAATCCGAGAGCGCGGCTCCAGCAAAGGGATGCCAAAACGCCCAGTGCGCGGGAAACGCCGAACAATACGGTGTAATAATCGTATTCTTTCAAACCATAGTGAAGCAGAAGCGCACCGGAGTGAGCATCAACGTTCGGCCATGGGTTTTTGATCTTGCCCAAAGACTGAAGGATTGGTGGAACGGTTTCATAGATTTTCCACACGGTGTTGACCATCGGGTCTTGAGCCATGTGCTTCTTCGCGAATTCCTGTTGAGCGGTGAAGCGCGGATCGGTTTTGCGGAGAACCGCGTGACCGTAGCCCGGTACCACTTTCCCTTCGGAAAGGGTTTTCTGCACGTAAGCGGCGATCTGTTCGCCTGTTGGAGTTTCAGTTCCCAGGGTTTTCTGCATTTCAATGATCCACTTGATCACTTCCTGATTCGCCAATCCGTGCAAAGGTCCTGCAAGACCGTTCATGCCGGCAGAGAAAGAAAGGTATGCATCCGAAAGTGCGGATCCCACGAGGTGAGTGGTGTGCGCAGACACGTTTCCGCCTTCGTGGTCAGCGTGAATGGTGAGGTACAAGCGCATCAGTTCTTTGAAGCTGCCTTGATCGAAGCCGAGTTGGTGAGCGAAGTTTCCTGCCCAGTCCAACGAGTAGTCGGGAGTGATGGTTTCGCTGTTTTTGTATTTGTGACGATAAACGTAAGCAGCAACCGCAGGAAGACGGGCGATGAGGTTCATCGAGTCTTCATAGGTGATTGCCCAATAGTCTTTTTTGTTCACGCCTTCTGCGTATTTTTTCGCGAAAATGGATTCAGTCTGAAGCGCCATGGAGCCCACCACGAGAAGAGTCATCGGGTGAGTGTTGATCGGAAGCGCATCAATCGCCTTGAACACGTGTTCTGGAATGTTTTTCGCCCGTTCTGCCCAGTCTTTGCTGAGTGCTTGGGTGTCTTCTTCGCTAGGGATCTCACCGGTGAGCATCAACCAGAAGAGTGCTTCCGGAAGTGGTTCTTGTCCGCCCTTTGCTTTGGGGAGTTTGTCCTGGAGTTCCGGGATGGAGAAACCGCGGAAGCGAATGCCTTCTTGCGCATCGAGAAGAGAAGTCTCATACACCATGCCGGTGATGCCTCTCATGCCCTGATAAATCTGTGCGAGTTGGACTTCGCCGATCTTCTTGGTGCCGTGTTCTTTGATGATGTCTTTGATCTCAGTGGAAAGCTGGTCAGCTTTGGACTTGAAGAGCGTTTTGAGTTTTTCCATATGCACGGGACATTAATGGAATTCATTGAGTTTGGCGAGTGTTTTTGATGATGTGCGACAGTGACAGAGTTGGTCAGGCGGCTATTTCATGAAACCGAACGGATAACGGAACCCATCGAATTCGCCAGCTGCGCCTTTTTGAGCTTCGTAAGGGAAAATAGGGAACCGAAAACGTAGGCCATACTCGGTTGCAGGGGCCGGGCTGTGAACTCCGTTGGCCAAGAGACCGTATTCCATGGAGTAAGTGAGTGCAATCTGCAGTTCTGGAATCACTCGCCAGATCACCCCGCCCTCGAAAAAGTAGGCGGTGGCGTCCCCCCCGTTGCGAAGGCTCATGGGGCCGTTCACTCCTTTGAATGTGACCGGAGCATAGCCGGCTCCCGCATAGAATCGGTTCCAGAATTCCACTCGAGCGGCCAGGTTCAGGGTATCCATGGCCAAACTGGTGGACGGATTTTCCAAGGATACAAAGTACATGCGATTCTGCATTCCCAAGAATAGTTTGATGGGGAATCGGGTGGGGCTGGATTGAATATAGAAGCTGAGAGAGCCCATGAACCCGAGATTACTGGAAGAGTCGTCCGATGTGCCAAGCCCAAAATAATCGGTGGCCCCACTGATCTTCCCCGCAGACGTTCCCATCTCGGTGTAAATGTTCCATGCGGATGCGGTGGAGGGGGAAAGCAGCATCATTGCGGCGCCCAAAACGGACGCGAAAAGGGTTCTCACCTGATCAGTTTAACGGCCCGAAAATCGGCCTGAAAGCATCAAGATCCCCATGGGCAAAAGTTGCCTAATCCCCCCAATGTGGTTACATTGATGCCTATGTCAAAATCACCGATTGAAACCCTGAAATACAATGATCATTTGGCTGAACTCGGCGGAGGTGCCGACCGCATCCAGAAGCAACACCAGGCCGGCAAGCTGACCGCGCGTGAACGGATCGATTTGTTGGTGGACCCGGGTTCGTTTGTGGAGCTGGACAAATTCGTCACTCACCGTTGTACCGATTTCGGGATGGAACAACAGAAGTTCTTGGGTGACGGCGTGGTCACCGGTTACGGGACCATCAACGGCCGCAAGGTGTGTTTGTATTCCCAGGACTTCACGGTATTTGGCGGCTCCCTTTCGGGTGCGCATGCAACGAAGATCTGCAAGGTGATGGACCTCGCATTGAAAACCGGTGTGCCGGTGATCGGCCTTAGTGATTCGGGCGGTGCCCGCATTCAAGAGGGTGTCGAATCCCTCGGTGGCTATGCGGAAATTTTCTGGCGGAACGTTCAGGCCAGCGGTGTGATTCCGCAAATCAGTTTGATTTTGGGCCCATGTGCAGGTGGTGCGGTTTATAGCCCGGCGATCACTGATTTCATCGCGATGGTGGAAAACACTTCATACATGTTTGTGACCGGACCGGATGTGATCAAGACCGTGACCCATGAAGAAGTGACCAAAGAGGATTTGGGTGGAGCGGAAACACACGCTGAGAAAAGCGGTGTGTGCCAGATCGTTTATTCTGATGAGCGCGCGATGTTTGAAGGCGTTCGCAAGCTGATGGATTTTTTACCGTCAAACAACTTGGATGCGGCTCCGAAAGTGAAGTGCAAGGATTCTCTCGATCGCCTGTGCGCGAACATTGAAAAAGTCCTGCCGGATGTTTCGACGAAGCCTTACGACATCCGCGGCATCATTGAAGATGTGGTGGATGATGGTGAGTTTTTGGAAATCCACAAAGGGTACGCGCAAAACATCGTTGTTGGTTTTGGTCGCTTGGGCGGACAAACCGTGGGTGTGGTGGGCAACCAGCCTGCGCACTTGGCCGGTTGTTTGGACATCAACGCTTCCACCAAGGCTGCACGTTTTGTGCGTTACTGTGATTCCTTTAATATTCCGATCGTGACCTTTGTCGATGTACCGGGATTCTTGCCGGGTACGGCGCAGGAATACGGCGGAATCATCAAGCACGGTGCGAAGTTGCTTTACGCCTACGCGGAAGCAACCGTGCCGAAGCTGACGGTGATCACTCGCAAGGCTTACGGCGGTGCTTACGATGTCATGGCATCGAAGCATATTCGCGCTGACATCAACCTGGCGTATCCGGATGCGGAAATCGCCGTGATGGGCCCGGACGGAGCGATCAACATTCTTTACCGCAAGGAAGTGATGGAAGCGGAAAAAGCGGGCAAGCTTGACCAGGCGAAAGCAGCCTTGGTGGCGGAGTACAAACAGAAGTTCGCTAACCCTTATAAGGCGGCGGAGCTGGGCTACATCGACGAAGTCATTGAACCGAAGTTCACTCGCACGCGTTTGATCCAGGCGTTGCACTTGCTCGAGGGCAAGCGTGAAGCAGGTCCGAAACGTAAACATGGAAATATCCCTCTTTAAACGACACGAGGTTTGTCATGGCATTTAAATTCAAAAAAAGAGAACCGGTTCTGATTGCCAATCGCGGAGAAATCGCGATCCGGATCGCCCGCACGGCAAAGATGTTGGGCTTTCCGACTGTGGCCGTTTTTTCGGATGCAGATCGTTTTTCACAACACGTGAAGTTCTGTGATCGCGCGGAATACATCGGCGGATCCGAACCGAAGGAATCCTACTTGGTTGCGGACAAGATCATCGCCGCCGCAAAGAAGCACGGTGCGAAGTACATCCATCCGGGCTTTGGATTTCTTTCCGAGCGCGCGCACTTTGTGGAAGCGTGTGAGAAAGCCGGATTGGTGTTTGTCGGCCCGAGCGCCCATTCGATGAATGTAATGGGGGACAAGATTACTGCACGCAGAACCGTGGAAAAAATCGGAATGCCGGGCGTACCGGGTTCACCCGGCGCGATCAAGGACGCGAACGAGGCGATTGAATTCGCACGCAAGGTGAAGTTGCCGATCCTCTTGAAGGCCACCGCAGGTGGCGGTGGTAAGGGCATGCGCCGAGTGGACACGGAAGCGGAAATTCCGGCTGCTTTAGAAGGTGCATCCCGTGAGGCATTGGCCGCATTCGGGGATGGATCGATGTATGTCGAGAAATACATTTTGGAACCACACCACGTCGAGATCCAGGTGTTTGGCGATGGCAAGGGTGGGGCGATCCACTTGGGCGAGCGCGAGTGCTCGATCCAGCGTCGTCACCAGAAGGTGTGGGAGGAGTCTCCGTCGCCGATTCTGGAAAAATTCCCTGAAACACGCAAGAAAATGCAAGACGCTGCGGTTCGTGTATCGCGCGAGATCAATTATGCCGGCGCGGGTACATTTGAGTTCATCGTGGATGGGGCGGGCGATTGGTTCTTCCTCGAGATGAACACCCGCCTGCAGGTGGAGCATCCGGTAACCGAGTGGGTGACCGGAGTGGATCTGGTGGAGTGGCAGCTTTTGTTGGCCGCAGGTGAATTGGAATTGCCGAAACAGGATGAGATCAGCACCAATGGAGCATCGGTTGAAGTGCGTGTCTACGCAGAAGACCCGCATCACTTCTTGCCGGCACCGGGTAAGATCGGCAAAATCGTGCAACCGAACGGACCGTTCTTGCGATGGGATTCGTCTTACGCATCGGGCCCGATCGTGAGCAGCGAAGTGTCCATGTTCTATGACCCGATGATTGCAAAACTTTCGGTCTGGGGTCGGAATCGCGATGAGGCGGTTGCGCGGTTACGCGTAGCACTCGATGAGCTTTCGATCGAAGCGCCGAAAACGGCCAGTGGTGAGATCAAGGGTTCATTGAAAACAAACGTTTCGTTCTTGCGAAAATTGGTGCGTTGTCCGGATGCGGTCGAAGGTAACACCACGACGGACTTGATTCCGCGAAACCCTTCTTTGACCACGGATGAAGTGTTGAAAGAAGTGAGTGAAGAAACTGCGATTGCGCTCTCGTTGTTGCGCCTGACTGAAGGGTCGGATGCGCATGTGGATGGTGGCAGTGATGTCGGTGCGCCAACCAGCAACTGGAACCAGCGTGCGAAGTGGGAGAGCCTGAGATGATTCAAGGTAAAGTGGGATCGAAAAACCTGATTTGGAAAAGCACTCCACGCGGAAAAACCGGTGAAGCGGTGGTGGAGGTCGATGGTCGTCCGGTACCGGTGCGCTGGCATCGTGACGATCAGGGCATCTGGATTGAAACCGACAAGGGCGTGGTGGGTTACGATGTTCGCAAGTCAGTGAACGATGACGGCCAGGCCGAGTACATGCTGCTCAATCGCCGCAAGGAAGAGCTGATTGTCGGTGTGAGCTTCCTGAAGGCCGGTGAAGGCAGTGAGTCTGGCGCGAAAAAAGCGAAAAAAGGTGCAAAGATCAAATCCCAAATGCCGGGCAAGATTCTACGCATCCATGTGAAGGCTGGCGACACGGTGGTGAAAGGCCAGTCGGTGATGGTGATGGAAGCCATGAAGATGGAAAACGAAATCAAGTCAGCGCAGGATGGCGTGGTGAAAGAAGTGAAAGTTGCCGAAGGCCATGCGGTCGAGACCGGCGCCGAATTGTTGATCTTTGTTTGATCGGAAGAAGTGATGGAAAAAAACAATAACAAGACATTTGTGACCCGCTCCGGAATTCCGGTGAGAGAAATCTATTCGGCCGCGGATCTTCCGGCGGATTTGACGGAACGCCTGGGCGTGCCTTCTCAATACCCGTTCACCCGCGGGGTGCAGAAAAACATGTACCGTGGACGCCTGTGGACCATGCGTCAGTACGCGGGATTCGGTACTGCAGAGGAATCTAACGAGCGTTATCGGTATTTGCTTGCGCAAGGAACCATGGGTTTGTCAGTCGCCTTCGACTTGCCGACTCAGCTCGGATATGACCCTGATCATGGCCGTTCCAAAGGCGAAGTGGGCAAGGTCGGTGTTTCGATTTCGACGATGGATGAGATGAGAACCCTGTTCAAGGGGATTCCGCTCAAGGATGTGTCGACTTCGATGACGATCAATGCGACCGCGCCGATTCTCTTGTCCTTCTACGTCGCATTGGCCGAGGAGCAAGGTGCTTCTGCCAAGGATTTGCGCGGAACCGTTCAGAACGATGTGTTGAAAGAATACATTGCGCGCGGAAATTACATTTACCCGCCCAAGGGTGCGCTCCGCTTGATCACGAACATGTTTGACTGGTGCTCGAAAAATACGCCGAAATGGAACCCGATCAGCATTTCCGGCTATCACATCCGTGAAGCGGGATCGACTGCGGTACAGGAGTTGTCGTTCACTTTCGCCAATGCCATTGCTTATGTGGATGGAGCGGTGAAGGCCGGATTGGATGTCGATGCATTTGCAGGGCAATTGAGTTTCTTCTTCAACGTGCACAATGACTTTTTCGAAGAGATTGCCAAGTTCCGTGCGGCTCGCCGGATCTGGGCGCGCATCATGAAAGAGAAGTTCCATGCAAAAGACCCGCGTTCGATGATGTTGCGATTCCATTCGCAGACGGCGGGTTCGACACTCACCGCACAGCAGCCGGAAAACAATGTCGTGCGCGTGGCGATTCAAGCGATGGCATCCGTTCTGGGTGGCACTCAATCGTTGCACACCAACTCGATGGATGAGGCGCTTGCACTTCCGTCCCAGTCTTCAGCGTTGCTTGCACTTCGTACCCAACAGGTGATTGCCGCTGAAACGAATGTGACCGCCACAGTGGATCCGTTGGCAGGAAGTTACTTCGTGGAAAGTCTCACTGCCCAGATCGAAGAGGGCGTGTGGAAGTATCTGGAAGACATCGAACAAAAAGGCGGCACCGTTGCCTGTATTGAAAGTGGTTACATCCAGACCGAGATCTTGAATTCCGCTTATCAGGATCAGAAGAAAATGGATTCGGGCGAAATCCAGGTCATTGGTGTGAATTGTTATCAGGATTCGGGATCGGCTAAAAAAGTCGAGATCATGCGTGTGCCACCTGAATTGGAATTGAAGTCGGTCGAACGGGTTCGTGCTTACCGTGCAAAACGTTCAAGTGGTGCTGCCCAGGATGCGCTTCGGGCATTGACCGAAGGTGCGAAGGGCGAAGCAAACCTCATGGCGCTGATCTATCAATCCGTGAAAAGCGAATGTACCCTCGGAGAAATTTCCGACTCCCTTCGCAAAGTGTTCGGCGAGCATCAGGAATATTCCGGTTTCTGATCTCCCTGGTTTTTGGAATTCAAATGAAAAGGCCACCCTGCGGTTTGCAGGGTGGCCTTTTCATTGAGGATGGATCGGATTCTAGAAATAGAAACCGAAATAAAAGCCCGGAATGGCCACGCTGTTTCCGCCGATGCTGGCGGTTTTGTATTCAAGGCCAAGATTGAGGCCCCAGTCCATCTGCCAGTCGATTCCGCCACCGAATACGATCGCGCTACCGGTTTGAGTCAGGCTGGTTCCGCCCGCGGTAGAAGTCCCGGTGATGGTACCACTCACGTTGGAAAAGCCTGCGCTCACGAACGGAGCGAAGTTCCAGTCGACAACAAAGAGTTTTGCGTCAGCGGCGATGGTGGTCAGGTCGGCGGTGTAACCGGTACCGGTTGCAGAAATGGAACCGTAGCCGGCTGTCAGTCGGAGTTGTTTGAAGAGATTGTAGCTGAGGCTATAACCGATCACGCTCGGAAACGGTTCGGTCAGGAGACCGATCGAGAGGCCGATTTTCTTGGTGGCGCGAGAAGCGGCGGATGCTTCCGGTGCGCTGGTGATCAATTGAGTGAGAGCGATCAGGGCCACAGCCCAGAATGTTTTCTTCATCATTTTATGGTGTCCATGAAACGGTCACGGGTTGCGGGAAACGCCATTGTTCCCCTTTTGTCTCAAATGAGTGGCCGTCTTTCTTTTGATTTTAGAAAGGAAATCCACTGATTTCTAACGATATTATTCTGACTTGATCACCGCATCGGATGGAGGGGGGATGGTGGTTGTGCGTGGCGAAAAATAAAGAAGTTGATTCATGATGGAAAAATGACATAGTGGGTGCTTGGGGGATTTCTACGTTGATCAGGCTTGATGCGCTCTTCATTTCGGTTTCATTGTTGATCGCTTTTGCGAATCAGTCACACGCATTTTACATCACGGAAGAGCAGCGTTGTTCAACGGTGGATTTGCGCACGGATCTTCCGATGAAGATGCGGAATCAGGGGGACATCTCCTGGTGTTATGCGCATGCCTCGGCTGACTATCTCCAGTTCTACAATCGCATTCCGATGCAGATTTCCGCCGCAGATATCGCTACGCTTTATAATCAGCGTCGTTGGCCACGCTTGGTGCGTTGGTTGATCGGTGGCGTGGTGCCAGAGACTGGATTCGCACGCTCAGCAATGGATGACATTTCACAGACCGGTTATTGTCCGGAAGACTATTTCCCTTCGGAGTCCTGGACCAAGCGGATCCTGAACGGACCATTCGCAGGACAGTGGATTGAGGTGCCGATCAAGAAGGCAATCGAGGAATTGTTTCAGTTGGCGGATGGGGTGAGTTCCGGCATTTATCGCAAGACTGCCGATCTTCCGTATTCCTACGAGTTCAAGGGCGTGAGTGCCGAAGCGGTCGCTCAAGCGGTTCTTTCCAATCCGGATAATGTATTGAACGAGGTGCGTTCGGCGGCCTGTGATTCCCATCGCATGCCCTTTCCGAAATTCCCGACGGATATCCGCATGGAGTGGAAAGGCAAGAATACTTTCACCGAGATCAATCGGATCCTGGATCGTCGTCAACCGGTGACTGTGGATTATTTCTACGGATTCCTTCAAAATATCGATGATTATGACTATTCGGTATCGGATCTTCATACGACCATGCTCATGGGCCGCAAGTTCGATCCGGCAAGCGGAGAGTGCCGTTATCTGATCAAGAATTCCTACGGGACATCCTGTGACGAATATGATCGCCGGCATCAATGTGAGGCGGGGTATGTCTGGGTGAGTGAGCTTTCACTGTATGGCGCGATGACGAGTTATGTGCACATCGCCCGTTCTCAAGACCAGTTCACTGGAACTGCTGAACAAATTCAAGATGAACCTGCGCGCCGATAATCGCTGATCGTTCACCCCTGTTCATTTGGTCTTTTGCCAGTCGGATCCGGCTGCGGATGCGACTAACCCGCTCAACAGAAGCATTCAGTTTTTCCACCGACAGCCGTTTTTCTCGGATCGCTTTCTCGATCGACTCCATGGCCAGAATGGTCGCATCTTCCGTGCGGTAGCAAAGAAGATCGCAACCTGCTTCGAGAGCAAGGATTGGAGCTTCTTCAGCTCCGTAGTGATCGGTGATGGCTTGCATTTGCATGTCATCGCTGATGACTGCACCTTGGTAACCCAGTTCCTCGCGCAAATGCTTTTTCAAGAATGTGGACGAAAGTGTGCCCGGACGTTCCGCATCCAGGTGGGGTAAAAGGATGTGAGCACTCATCAGGAAGTTGCATCCCGCCTGAATCGAGCGCTGGAAAGGAATCCATTCGCGACTCCGCAGGACATCCAGCGGAGTATTCACGGTCGGAAGTGCATAGTGAGAATCAAGATTCGTGTCGCCGTGACCGGGGAAGTGTTTGATGCATGGCTGGACACCTTCCCGAAGATGCCCTTCGATCACAGCAGTGACGAGATTACTGACGGTTGCTTCGTCGGAGCCGTAAGCCCGATCGCCGATGACCGGATTCGATGGATTGGTGTTGATGTCGCAGACCGGAGCGAAGTTCAATTGGATTCCGGCGGCGTATAATTCACGTGCTTGGATTTTTGCCAACTCCACAGTCAGTTCGTGTGAATTCTTGGTCGCCACTTTCATCGCAGACGGCAGAAGAGTGAAGTCGTTGCGAAAGCGTTGAACCCGTCCGCCTTCCTGATCCGCCGAGATGATCATCGGAAATGCTGTGTGATCGCGAAGGGATTGGAGTTCATCGGTGAGTTCGATCAGCTGTAATTTGGATGCATAGTTGTTGTTCGGATTGTTCGGACCGAATAGGATCACGTTCGCGATTCCGTAGTTACGGATGGTTTTTGCGGTTTCAGTCGAAACGCTTTGCCCCTTGAAGCCGAGAATGACGAGATCGCCGATGGTGAAGTTCCGGTTGCTGTCCATCCACCCATTATGAATGGTCGTTCCTTGAAATCAAGTGGAATGAAAAAAGGGTCAAAAACAAGGGTAATGCGGTGAAAAAAGAAATCCACGGGGCTTCGAGGAGGTATTCCTTTCCCAAGTGGAGGAGTTCGCCCCAAGACGCGGTTTCTCCGGGTTGTTTCATGCCGACAAAGGTCAACGAGGTTTCGATGATGAGCAATCGGGAAATCAGGAACGGAAGAATCGCGCGGGTGGCATCCAGTAGCTCGGGAAGGATATGGATCCGGAACAGATGAAGTGAGGGTGCCCCGAGAGAGATGGACTGTCTCAAATATTCACGGTTCATCAGTGCGAGAATCTGTCCTTCGAAAAAGCGGATCAGCCATGGCAAAAGTAGAAAGAGCACTGCAACGGGAAAGGTGATTCGCGAATCAGGGAAAAACGCAGTCAACGAAATCGCCATGATGAAACCGGGAAGGGAATAAAGTGCTTCCCAGAGGGCGTTCCAGAAAAAACGGAACGTGCCATTCCGTACGAGGCAGAGAAACGAGAGCGCCAGGGTGACGGCAATGCAGGAAAGTCCCAGTGGAATGATTTCGAGCATGCTCCTGACGGCTGCATGCAGGGAAAGCAGGAGGCAGTTCCTTCCGAACGGATCGAATCCGAAACGGAGTGCGCGTTCCAGATCGTGGCGTTGGATCTCTTCTCCAAAAACGGAGGCGATGATCGAGGCGATGAAGAAGAAGAGGAGCCAGGTCTTGCTGAAGCGGATCAGGATTCCCGATTTTCTCATGGTTACTTCGGCTCCAGTCGGTTTTCAAGCCAAATGCCGGCCTGCAAACTCAAGAGTGTGATCAGGGAAACCGTGATCAATCCGCTTTCGATGACCGGGTAATCGCGCTTCGCCACCGCATCTGCTAGCAAAAGGCCAAGACCGTTCCATTTGAAAATGAGTTCCACGATGAGGCTGCCATTGAGCAGATTCCCGATCTGTCCACTGAAGAAGCGAATGAGTCCGCCACTGCAAGGAGCGATCAGATAAAAGAGAAACACCCTGAATTCGCCGACACCACGCGAGCGGGCGCCGGCAACTGCACTGACGGGCAAGTACTTGCGGATTTTTCCGGAGAGCGAGCGGAACCAGAATCCGGTGAGGTAAAGTGCGAGACAGATGGCGGGAAGAAGCGGGTGTCCGGTGGCCGGAAAGAGATCGAGTTGAAGCGAGAACACGAAGAGGATGATGGGGCCTGAAATGAAAACCGGAATGGATGCGAGCAGGATCGAGACTGCATTCCAGAAGTTCTCCCAGCGTTCCGAACGGAAGCCGAGATAGAGGAAAACGAAGGTCATTCCGAATGAAAACACCAGTGTCAGTGCTGCGAGCATTGCAGAGTGGAGAAACGCATCTCGAATCATCGGCTTCACGGGTGCGTCGCTGAACAGGGAATTGCCCGATGGAAACGAGAGGATCCGTTGAAGCGGAGGCTTTTCCAGATCCATCTTCCGGTGGATTTCAGCGATGCTTTTGTCATCGGAGATCCGGATCAGGGATTCCTGGATCAGGTAATCGGCTGGATCGCCCGGTAGGAGGTAGATTGCGCCTCGGGCGACGATCCAGACCAGTGAAAACACAAGAGAGAGGCGAAGCAGGAATTTCAAAGTGATTTTTCCGCTTCCTCACGCGTGGTCTTGCGGGTGTCTCGGTTCATGGAAGGTACATGAATGCGGATGGCTTCGCCACGCGAATCGATGTACCAGAAGTTCACCACGTTGTCGTATTTCACGCGGATTTTCCTCGTCTTGGTTTTGCTCGAAAACTCATCGGGTTGCATTTCGAACACATCGCCCTTCGCGACCGGAACCTGGTTCTCGACATCGTATTCCTTGATCGTCATGAATTCCCGCGGTTGAACCGGACTGATTTTCTTGTAGTTCTTGTGGACCCACAACGGAAAGAAAGAGGAGAGGATGATTTTCGGAACCATCTGCGCCCGAAGCGGATTCAGGGTGCGCGGTCCTTTCTTGATCTTGAAGGAGAACACCTTGCCGTTTTCGGACACGGTGCCGTCGATCGTTTTTTCCATTCCGATTTCCTGGGTGCGGAAATTGTAATTCAGAGGGTCGAGAGTCGGCAGATTCTTGGCGGTGGCGCCAAGATTCTCGCTCCGGATGCGTGTACCTTCACGCAACCAGGTATTCACCCGGATCTTGGCTTTCGTTCCCGAGATTTCAGCGCGTTCGTTGTAATAACCCTCGGTCGCTCCATTGGTTTTCACCACATACCAGTTGTCCCACAGGACTTGCGCTCCTGAGGTGAGCGGGAGCAATAAAAGTTGCGTTGCGAAAATTGACGTTCGGATCCAGCGTTTTTTAAAGAGTTCGTACATGGCGTTTCTCCCACAGGATCATCGTAACTGATTTCAGTTATTAAGGAAAGATGCCGAAGAGATGACGGGAGAAGATCAATGCAAAAGATCCTCGAGTATCGCGAATACGTCTTATACGCCGGCTACTTCCTCGCCTTCATGGCGATGTTCATCTTCATGCGGATGATCCTGACCGAGCAGGAGAATCTTTCCACGCAGGAAAATCTCCGGGATATCGACGGCAAGAAAACCTCGAACAGTCTCGTCCGCATTACGCGCCCTTTTTTCACGCAATACATTCTTCCATCGATCCGTGGCAAACAGCGATTCGATAAAATGCGCACGAATTACCGCAGAAAAGTCATCAGTGCGGGATTGAAAGACCAGTTGACCGCCGATGAATTCATCGCCTTCAAGATCTTTCTCGTGGTGTTCTTTCCGCTGATGGCGGGAATGTGGAATGCGACCGCACCATTGCTGACCAAGATGATGGTTGATCTGCAGTTGCTGGAGCCGGGTGATCTTCCGTCGATTCCAGGAATGATCATTCCCGCACTTCCGTTCATCGGTTATCTCTATCCCGACATCTGGGTGGATGGCCTGATCAAGGAACGACACAAGTCCGTGATCAAATCCCTGCCCTTCGTGGTCGACCTGCTTGCCCTCTCGACCGAGGCCGGTCTCGACTTCATCGGTGCTCTTCAGAAGGTCGTCGACAAGGCCTTGCCCGGTCCGTTGATCGACGAACTCGAGCAGGCTCTTAAAGAAATCAAGGTCGGTTCATCCCGTGCGGAAGCACTGAGGGAGCTCGCCTTCCGGATCAACATGCAGGAAGTGAATTCTTTCATCGCCGTCCTTGTTTCCGCGGATCAGATGGGGGCATCCATTGGCAAGGTGCTGAGACAGCAATCCGATCAGATTCGGAATCTCCGTTTCGTGAGAGCCGAAAGGGCGGGTGCGGTGGCCGCACAGAAACTGATGTTTCCGACCTTCGCGTTGATTCTTCCCGCGATTCTTTTGATGATGATGGGGCCGTTCTACCTTTCCGGAGGAGGAATGGAATGACGACGAAACTGATCCGCGAGAACGACCGCATTTGCGTGGTGGACCGGCTGGAGACCGCTGACACGTATTGGTCGCGCCTCAAGGGGTTGATCGGCCGCAGTGAGTTTTCGCGCGGAGAGGGTTTGTTGTTTCCCCGTTGCAACAGCGTTCACATGTGGATGATGAGTATTCCGATCGATGTGGTTTTCCTCGAGGCGGGTCGGTCCGACGGTGCAAAAAAATGGACAGTCGGAAAGGTGTTTCCTCATTTGAAGCCTTGGAAACTGATGCCGGTTTCGGATTTCTCTTCGCAGGATGTCCTGGAGTTGCCATCCGGAACGGTTGAAGCGTTGTCATTGAAGAAAGGAGACGTGCTATGCATCGGCTCGTGATCGTATCCGGTCCGAATCGTGGAAGTTCGTTTTCCCTCGTAGAAGGTGAGAATTCCATTGGAAGACAGATGGACAATCACATTGTTCTTTCTTCCGGCAGGGTCTCGAAGCGCCACTGTTCCATGTTGGTCACGGCAAAGGAAGTGTTCCTGCGCGATGAAGGCAGTACCAATGGCACGTTTGTGAATGGTGCGATGATCCGCAAGATGCCACTCAAGTCGGGTGACAAGATCGGAGTCGGTGAGTTCGTGCTCGAGTTGGTGTCTCCGATGCAGGCTGCAACTGCAGCATCGACGGATTTTTCAGGATTCCCGGTTGCCGCTGGAAATCAGGGGTTGATGGCGGGAGCGATGGGTGGTGAAATGGCCGGCGCCATGAGCGGAACCTTGTCACAAGGGTATCCGTCGTCTTCGTCTCTTGCATCTTCAGCGCTGACCACACCTGCGCCGGAAGTGGAAATGCCCGAGGATCTTCCGGGTAAATTGGAGTTCATCTTCGAACACAAGTTCATGCCGTATTTCTACGGTATTTTGCTCAAAAACCAGTACCGCGCCATTGTCGCGATCCTCATTGGGATCCTTTCTTTTGTCACGGTCATGGGCGCATTGATTCCCATTCAGGATCTGGCGGAAAAAAGCATTCAAAGCGAGGCGCAGTTGCGCGCGCGGATCATTGCAAAGGAAATGGCCGACCGATTCGCGCCCGCTCTGGCAAACCGCGCGGAATCGCAGATTGATCTCTCGTTTCTTGAGAGCGATGATACGGTTCGGGTTGCAGTGTTGCTGGATCCGAATCTCCAGATCATCGCTCCGCAAGCACGAATGGGGCAGTTGTTGGGTTCCGGTGTCGAGGCGAAGATGGCCACTCTTCTCGTGAAGTCGTTCAAGGATGGCCAGATCAAGGGCGTCGGCAAAGTGGGTAATTCCCTTGCGGTATTTGTCGAGCCGATCCGGATCGTTGATCCGCGCCTGTTGAAGCCTCAGTTCGCCGGCATGGCCGTGGTGTCGATTGATTTTTCACATAACATGCTCGAGTCGGATGAGCTGGGGGTCGTCTACGGACTGGCCATCACGATCGCGGGTATCATGGCGGCATTGTTCTACTTCATTCTTTTGCGTCTGACGATCAAGCCGTTCGAAGTGCTGAACGATGATCTCGATCGGGTTCTGCGCGGAGAATTGCCGAAGGTCACCCATGAGTTCAAGTTCGAGGAACTGAACCGTCTTTGGGACAACGTCAATGCTGCGGTCCAGAGGAGTTCGAAAGAAGGTGGCGGTGGAAGCGGAAGTGAACAGTTGGTGAATTGGGATCAGGAGTTCGCTCCGATGCGGGCGCTTTGCGATACCGCAGGTCTTGGGTTCATCGCGTTTGATCCGACGCTGACCACCGTTTCGATCAATGCCCTGTTCGAGGAAATCAGCGGGATCCGTGCGGACTCCGTTGGACAAAACCTCCAGCAAGTGGCGCGCGATCAGTCGATGATCTCCTTGACGAAAGATCTGATGGAGCGGGTGCAGGGTTCACCGAATCGCAGCGCGAATGATGATTTCGAGTTCAGCGGGGTTGCATATCAGGTGGTGGGGTCGGCAGTGGGTCCGATGGGGCAAACCGGCTTGGCAATGGTGTTCAAGAGAAAGGATTGAGGAATAGAAGATGAGCGCGGGCAAGGTACAGCGTTATTCGAATCCGGGAATGGAGCGACAGCAAGGTGAAGTCGCGCGCCTTCGGATTTTGAAAGGAGCTGACCGTGGAATCATCTTCATCATCCGGGACTCGTCGGTGGTATTGGGGCGTGGCGAAGAGGCCGACATCAGGGTTTCCGATCTGAAGACATCCCGGGTACATGCACGATTGGATTACACCCATCAAGGATGGGAGCTGAACGATCTCGGATCGGCTAATGGAATCCTTTATCATGGTGAGTATTCGAGAAAGTTGCCGATCCGAAGTGGAGAGCATTTCTCTCTTGGAGAAACCATTTTCGAGTTCCTGACTTCCGATCAGGAAACCCGTGTTCTGACCGCGCCATTGCGTGCCGGTGCGGAACTCGATCGGATGGATCGTGCGTTGATCGAACAACGTCAGCGGGTGCAGCAAGTTTCAAAAGGACAGAAGGTGGCATCCGGTTCAGCCGCATCGGGTGGCAAGCAGGGCATGAATCCGCGCACGCTGCTGCTCGTTCTTCTTCTGGCGGGTGGATATTATTACATGGAGATGATGGATCAACCTGCTCCGGCCGTGAATGCAGTGAAAAAGAAAAAGCGCGAGGCGGGCGATGCGGATCGGAACATCGCCACTCAGGTTGCGGAGTCCGTGGACCTGGAAGTGGCGAAGACGGCGGAACAGTATTACCGTCAGGGTTTTCGTGAATATCGGGAACGGAACTACATGCGCGCGCAGTCGCAGTTCGAGTTGGCCCTTCAGGTGAATCCGAATCACTGGCTGGCGCGACACTATCTGTTGCTGGCGGAGAATGAGATCAAGAAAGAGATCGCCAAGATGATCAAGGGATCCCAAAAGGCCAAGGCAGCGGGCCGTTTCCGGGAGGCCAAAGGATATTTGGAAGCGGCGATGAGACTGATGTACAATGATCAGAGCAACCCGGATTTCATCGAGTGCGAGGAAGAGTTGAAGAACATCAACCGTGAGATCGAAAGGACTCCGATCAGGTGAGAATTGAGATATTCCGTCAGGGGCAGTTGCTGCAGGAAATGAACCTCCAGGATCAGGAAGTCTGGATGGGGCGGGATGACTCGTGCAAGATCCGGCTCGATGATCGATCTGTTTCAAGAAAGCATGCCGTTCTTCGTTCGATCAAGGGTGGAATGGAAGTGCAAAAGGTTTCCGAATTCGGCGTGATGAAACTGAATGGTCAGAACGCTGATCACTCCCCGCTGAAAGCCGGTGACCGCATCGAGGTCGGGCCGTTCGAGATCCGACTCATGCAAGAAGCGGTTACTCCCGTGGAAAAGCCGGTTGAGATGGTGGAAGTGGCCAGTAACATCGAACAGAATATCCCGGTCGAAGCACAACCCGTGGATCAGCAACCGGATCCGATGGTGTCGCTTGAACCGGAAGCGCAAACACCCGAAGTGAATGAGGTGGACCCGTTCGCCCTTGCATCCGATCAGCAGGATGGATTTGCACCAGACTCCGTATCGTCCGATGGCGGTGGTTTTGCAGAGGGTGGAATGGTGGATCCGGCGACAGGGGATTCCGGAAGCGCTTCTGCAAGTGATTTCGGCGTCGAGACGGACGACCGTACCCGCTTCATCCGCAAGGAAGAAACTGTCCGTGCGATCCTTGATTTCGGCGGTGGAAACGAATTCGAAATCGGTGACGAGGAAGTGGCGATCGGCCGGTCCCAGCAGTGTCATGTGGTTCTCGAGGATCGCCGTGCTTCGCGCAAGAACACACTCATTCGCAAGCAGGACGGCCGTTACGTCATCAAGGATCTTTCTTCGGCGAACGGAACCTACCTGAACAACGAGAAGATCGATGAAGCCGAACTTCACGGAGGCGATGAGATCAAGGTCGGTGACACCACTTTCCGTTTTCAGGTGGTGCAATCCGACTATGAGATTCGCAAGCAGGATTTCATTTCCGTACCGCAACCGGAAATCCAGATGGCTCCGCCGGAACTGATGCCGTCGATGCAATCCCTTCAGTCGCCGTTCGCCCAGCCTCAATTGAATCCGAATCCGTTCGCAAATCCTCAGCCGACTGATCAGGAGCCGACCTTCCAGCAAGAGCCGGAAAAGAAGCCTTCTCTGATCGGCGGATTGCTCGATCGCTATCGGATGATGGATACCCGTCGACAGATCATCTGGGGCATCGCTGTTCTTGCAGTGGTCTGGATGATGCTGGAAGAGGATGAGGATCCGAAAAAAGTGAAGCTGAACACGGGAGTGCCGAAAAAAACCGCGGTTCAAAAGAAGAATCAGAAAAAGACCGAAGGTGGGGCAACATTCGAGATGCTGACCCCCGAACAGCGCAAGTATGTCGAGACTCAGTACCAATTCGCGTTCGATCTCTACAAGAACCGCGAATACGATCGATGCCTGTTGGAGCTGGACAAGGTTTTCAGCCTGGTGAGCGATTACAATAACGCTCGCGAAATCGCTGCTTTTGCCCGTGAGGGAAAACGGAAACTTGAGGCGATCGAGGAAGAGCGTAAGCGCAAGGAACAGGAAAGACAAACCCAGTTGAAGCTCCAGTCGTTACTCGAGCAGGTCGGTCACTTGATGACAGCGAAGAAATACAAGGAAGCCGAAGCCTTGTTTCCGGAAATCGAGCTCATCCAACCGGAGAATTTTGCCGTGAGTGAATGGCGCAAGCAGATCATAACCGAAACCGAGCGCGTCGCCCGTGAGGCTGAGGAAAAACGCAAGCTCGAGGAGTTCCGTGCCACTGCGTGGAGGGATTTTTCAACGATCAAGCCGATGTATGACCAGAAGTTGCACTACGAGGCCTTGGACAAATTGGACGAGTTGCTGACAAGAAATGTCGATGTGCAGAAGTTCAACGAGCAAGTGAAGGAAGAAATCCGCAAGAACGAAGCTGCCATCGATGCGGCGAGGGATCCGGTCGTCGCGGCTGCAAGACAGTTCGAAAAAGACGGCAAGCTCACGGAAGCCTATCGAGAATACCAGAAAGTGACGAAGATCGATCCGATGGATGAAGAGGCGCCGGAAGGCATGAAGAGGATCAAGAACGTTCTCGCTGAACGCGCTAAACACATCTACACCGAAGGCGTATTTGCCGAAAGTTTCGGAGACGTGGAAACGGCCGAGAAAAAATACCGGGAAGTGATGGAAGTGGTGCCGAAAGGTGATGGCTACTATAACAAGGCGGAATCGAAGTTGAGGAAGCTCACCGTGTTGAAAAAGAGTGTGACCGAAGGGACCATCGAATGAGCAAGACCGACAGCTGGAAGAAATCACGCATCCCTATGAGTTGGGCGGAAGGGTTCCAGTTCCAGGGATTGTCGCCGGTCCAGGAGGATTTCCTCGAGGTGAATCCTGCGCGTGGAATCTTCATTCTCGCCGATGGATTCGGCGGCGGGGCGGGCAAGCGTGCTGCGGAAATAGTGACCGCATCGATGAAGCGTTTTTTGGAGGCGGAAGCGGGCGATCTCGATGCGACCATGCCGTTCGAGTTAAGGCCTTATTTCTCTCTCGCGGGCAACATTCTTTTCAATGCCGTGGCATTTGCGAATCAGAAGCTGCTGCGTGAGTTCGCCGATGCGCCGATGATGGAGCGGGGCGGAGCTTCGCTCGTTGCAGGTTATCTCGAGGGTCGGCTCTTGGCGCTGGCGAATGTCGGCGCGTGTGGTGTTCACCTGTTCCGAGAGGGCAAGGTCAAGGAAATCGTCAGTCCCAAAACCCTGGAGCGCCAGGTGAATCCGTTCCTGGAGGACTCCGATTCGGCGGTACCGTTGATGAGTCTGGGAACCGCAAGGCAGCTCGAGCCCGAGATCGTCGAGATCGAATTGCGCCCGGGTGACCGGATTTGCTTCGGGACCTCGGGATTGAAGCAAACGGTGCGCGATCAACTGCTGCGATTGAATACACGCGATGAATTCAGTCAACGCCTTGACGCCATCCGATCGGAAAATCCAATGGTGTCAAACGCATCGGCAATCCTTGCCGGGTTCTGATTCGGGCACCTTCTTTACATCCAAATTATGTAAAAAATCGTGCGATAATGGTCTCAGGGTGAGGAACGCACGAAAAGACCGCTCTTCCATCAGCGGTCAGGCCATTACGGAATACATCATTCTCCTGCTGATCGTGGTGATCGGACTGGGGTTCTTTGTGCGTCAGATCGGGGTCGCATCCGGCAACATGACAGCCGGAATCGGTGGAAAACTCGAAAAACAACTGCGCACCGGATCCGCCCCCCCCGACATATGGACAAAGTGAGGAATCGATCCGGACAGGCGATTACGGAGTATGTGTTGCTGCTGGCCGTATTGGTCAGCCTCTATTCCCTCTTGTTGAAATTGTTGGGAGGTTCCGAAATCATGAACCGCATCCGGAGCCCCCTCGAAAAGGATTATCAATACACCTACCGCTACGGTCACCCCAAGGCGAGAGGTCCCGATGATGGCGGCGTCAAATACATACCGCAATACCGGGATGGTAAGAATGACGAGGATTTCAGGATTTTCATCAATCCGCCGATCAAGTAATGGGTATGAAGTGTAAAAAGACAGTACAGTCGCATTCGGTCCGTTGTCTGAAGTCTGGTCAGTGTGGCCAGGCCCTGACCGAATTCATCCTGGGAATGATGATCCTGATCTCCTTCTCGTTTTTCTTCATCAAGATGGCGGCTGTGTTCGCGATCGGAAATTACATTCACTACGCGACCTTCATGGGCGCAAGAAGTTACATGGCTTCACACGACAAGGTATCCACCCAGGAAGAATCCGCACAACAGGTGATGAAGGACATGGTGGGCGGAAGATGGAAGGGATTGATCAAACCGAAGAATGGAACCGGCAAGGTCGGTCCCGGTCAGATTTTCCAAGATGAACCGCTGAACTATTGGAATCAGGGAGTTTCGTTCCCTTATACCGCCACGCTTTCCCTCTATCCTTGGAACAAGCAGGGGCAGAGTGTGAAAATGGAATTGGTCAGCGAAAGCTGGATGGCACGTGAGGAAACCACCGAGGAGTGCAGGAAAAAAGCCGTGGAAGTGAAGGGTATATCCGGTGCGATGGAGGTTCAGTGGGATGAATGCTGAAATCCTGAAACGCAAACTCAGTGACGAACAGGGACAGACCATTCTGGAGTTGGTGTTCCTGCTTCCGATTCTGTTCACCTTTTCAATCGTGTTGTTCAAGATGATGCTCGCGGTGCAGATGGCGATCAACAACACCCAGTTCGCGCGCTCCCAGGTATACATGTTGACCGCGAACTCACCCGAGTATCCGCGGATCCAACTTCGCAATGGTCCGAAAATTTTCACCTCCGCAAAACAGGATCGCATGGTTCTGGGTGTGGCCGAAATCGACAGTCTCGACAATGATGGAAACATCGAACCGAATCCGCAAACCCAGAAAATCGCTGCTGGCAAGAACAGTGCGAAGGGCAGTTCCGATCGCGGTGAAGTGACTAGGCGGACCGAGCTTCGTGTGAGGGATACCTCCGCGATCTGTACACAATTGAATGGCATTCCGGTCACTTCGAACGAGCGTTGGCCGTTCAAGCGTGAAGTCTGCCGTTATGAGGGGATGATATGAACAAGAATGCGATGACCCTGTCCCTGGTGATGGCCGCAATCGCCGTCTATTTCGTGATGGCTTCGGTAAACAGCATCGAAGAGGATGCGCGGAACCGCTTCGGGAACGAAGTGACCGTACTGGTTGCGAAAGATGACATCAAGGAGATGAGTAATCTTACGGATGGAATGATCGAGCCCCGTTCGATTCCGAAACAGTTCGTCGAACCGTCTGCGGTCCGCTTCGATACGAAAGTCGATGAGAGCTCCGAGAGTTATGCGATGGAAGTGAAGCGTATCAACGGAACCGTGGCGATCGTTCCGATCAAGAAGGGCGAACAGATTTCCCTGAACAAGATCACCGAGCCGAGCATGCGGACCGGGCTTGCTCCGCAAGTCGCACCGGGAAGACGCGCGATCACGATTCCGGTTGGTGAAGTTGAGGCCGTGGGCAAACTCGTGAAGCCGGGTGATCGGGTCGATCTGATCGGTGTGATCGAAGCGGGGGTGAATTCCACCGGACGGCCGTACTCCGTGGCGAAGACGATCATGCAGGATGTGGTCATCCTTGCGGTGGGAAGAAACATCACGAACAACATCGCCCGGAAAGTCGATATGGATTCTTCCGGTACCAAAGTGAAATACAAGGCGCTGACCGAGTTCGACGGATTCAGTTCGGTCACGCTCGAAGTTGATCCGAACCAGGCCCAGCTCCTGGCTGCGATCATGACGACATCGAGTAACAAGATTGTCCTGACGTTGAGAAACAACGATGACACTGACCGGATCAACCTTCAGAGCGTTCGCGCCGTGGACGCTTTGGGATCCGGACCGAGAGAACCGGCGCAGACAACGGGGAACCGATGAAGGCACTGAAACCGGGCTCTTGGGGTGGAGCGATGCTGATGACGTTTTCGATGCTTTCTTCGGTGAGTGCCTGGTCACAGGATCAGGTGCAACCAGAAGTCGCCGAATCTTCACCGAAAAAACCGTCCAAGCGATTGGTGAAAAAGCCTTCCGAGTACCGGATTTCCCGTTATACTTCCGAGCGTTCCGAGAAAGAGTCCGATCAGGTGAACGTCTGGTTAGGCGTGGGTCTGGACAAAGTGTATGACATAGATGCGGATTTGGAACTCGGTGAGCGACAGGAGTCGATCCTCGAATCGAACACGACCGTCGTGAAGGTGGGGCAATTCAAGATCGGTAATCGCAAGCAATTGGTTTTCAAGGGGCTGACCGAAGGGATCGCGAATGTCGTGGTCCGTGACAAGACGGGCGAGATCAGGATCATCTACAACGTGATCGTGGCCAAGCAGGATCTCGAGCGAATGGCCCGCGAACTCAAGGACACGCTTCATGAGATCGAGGGGATTCGCATCCGACTGGAAGGACAGAAGATCGTCGTCGACGGAGAAGTGATCACACCGAATGATTATGGTGCGGTGGTGAACGTCATCAATGACCGCATTTATGCCGACGTGGTTTCGAATCGCGTGGTGATGTCACCGGTCACTCTCAATGCGCTGGCGAAAAAAATCGAGCAGGACATCCAAGTGTTCGCGCCGACCGTTCGAGCAAGCGTACTCAACGGCAAGATCATTCTCGACGGTACGGTGGACAGCGATGGTCTTCGTCAACGGGCGATGAAGCGGGCGGAATTGTACTTGCCGACGATCAAGATCAGCGATCCGCTGAACAAGGATCCGGCCAACATCGAGAAGAATGAAAAACCGATGCAGCTAGTGCAGAGCGACATTCAAGTCACACCTCCGCAACCGAAGCGAGAGAGCAAGTTGTTGCGACTGACGGTATATTTCGTGGAACTCAGCAAGGACTTCCTCAAGACCTTCGGATTCAAGTGGCAACCGGGCTTCACCGCAGATCCTTCGATTTCGATCGGTACGACGGCCGCCGGTTCAGTGGGAACTTCCGATTCGGGTGGTTTCACGTTCTCCGGAACCTTGTCTTCGTTGTTCCCGGCACTGAGTTCGACACCGGCCAACTCCGCTTACGGGCGGATCCTGAAGTCGGCAACCGTGATTGTCAAAAGTGCGGAGCGGGCCAAAATCAGCGATCAGCAGGAGATTCCGACCCAGACCATCGGCCAGAACGGTACCGTGGGAACGGGATCGCCGATCAAGGTCGGATTGGATATCGAAATCACGCCGACGATCCTGCAGGGGCAGGACGTGGATCTCAGTGTGAGTCTTCACCAGGTGAACGCTCTTGGAAAAGGCCTGGGTGGTGTGCCGATCACGGCAACCCATCACATCGGTTCGCGACTTTACCTCAAATCGGGCGAGGTCGGCGCGGTTGCCGGCGTCAACAACAGCGATGTCAGCACTACTTTCAACCGCGATGATCCGGGATCGACGATCACCAATTCGGCGACCAAGCCCTTGTTCACGCTTCAGCGGTCGAAAGGCATGAGCAAGAAGCGAGGGCAATTCGTGGTGTTCATCAGTCCGCAGATCATAGAAAGCGCGTCCGAAGGCAGCGAGGATTTGAAGAAGAATTTCAGGATGAAGTCGAATTGAGTTTCGACGGGAGTGAACGATGGGACACATAATCGCAGTCGTGGGTGGTAAAGGGGGAGTCGGCAAAAGCGTTTTTGCCGCCAATCTTGCCATCGCCTATCAGCTCAACTTCAAGCAACGCTCCCTCATTCTCGATCTTGATTTCCAATCGTTGGGTGATCAGAACATCATTCTGGGATTGAATCCGCCTAAAAACATCGTCGAACTGACCAAGACCCAGGTTCCGCAGTGGGAACCGAAAACACTGGCGCCGTTTTTGGCCAATGCTCCGCAGGGATTCAGCTTCATCGCCGCTCCCCGCGACGCGGCCATCGCCCGGGACATCGATATCGATGGTCTCGGTAAATTCCTGAAAGCCGCAGCTCAGATTTTTCCGTGGGTGGTGGTGGACTGCGGTAACGGAACCGAGCCGCATGCGATCAAGGCAATGGAGCAGGCGTCTCTTGTTTTTGTCGTGACCACGCCGGACGTGATTGTTCTCAATCAGACCCGCAGGGTGATGTCGAAGATCCAGGAACTGATGTTCCCGCAGGAGATGGTTCAGGTCGTGGTGAACCGCTATTCGCCATCGAATGCAGTCAATGCGCAGATCATCCAGAAAAACCTCGGTAAAACACCATTTTTCATGATTCCGGAAGAAGCCGCCACCTGTGATGGCGCTCTTGCGAAGAGTCAGCCGTTCACCTTGTCCGCTCCGGCGGCGCAGGTGTCGCGCTCGTACTCGGATCTGGTTCGACGGATGGACCAGACCAAGATGCTGGATCAGTTGGCGAAGCTGAACAAACCCACCGGTGCTGCTGCGAAGTTGCAGGTGATCCAAGGGGGGGCGCAGGGAGCCGGTGCAGGTGCGGAATCCGGTGGCGGACCATCAGCGCGATCGAAGTCCGGCCATCTCGATCCATGGACGAACATGAAGCTCCGGATCCACAAGGCGCTCATCGATGTCGTGGACATGAAAAAAACGGGCGATACCACGGATCCGAAAATACGCGAGGTTTTGCGGGAAAAAACGCAAAAGGCGATTCTCGATGTCCTCGCCAAAGAGGATGTCAGCACGCTTTGTCCGACCCGTGAGTTGAAACAGCAATTGGTCAAAGAGGTTCTCGACGAGGCATTGGGATTGGGACCGCTGGAAGATCTTCTGGCAGACGACAGTGTTTCGGAGATCATGGTGAATGCGCGCGATCAGATTTACATCGAACAGGGTGGTCGACCGGGGCTTTCGAAAGTGACGTTTTCGAGTGAACAGCAGATGATGAACGTGATCGAGCGGATTGTGACTCCGCTTGGTCGTCGCGTAGACGAGAAGACTCCTTATGTGGATGCACGCTTGCTCGACGGTTCGAGGGTTCACATCATCATTCCGCCGCTCGCATTGCGGGGCCCGACCATCACCATCCGTAAGTTCCCGAAGAAAAGAATCGTGTCTGCCGATCTCGTGAAATTCGGTTCCATGACCGATGAAATCGCGGATTTCCTAAGGGCCTGCGTGGAGGCGAAACTGAACATCGTAGTGTCGGGAGGTACCGGTTCCGGTAAGACCACGCTTCTGAACGTTCTTTCCAACTTCATTCCCGCCAGCGAACGTATCATCACCGTGGAGGATGCCGCCGAATTGCAACTCGGTCAGGATCATGTGGTCCGACTCGAGACGCGACCGAAGAACATCGAAGGCGAGGGTGAGGTTTCCATTCGCGAGTTGATCAAGTGTTGTTTGCGGATGCGTCCCGATCGAATCGTGGTGGGTGAGTGTCGTGGTGGTGAAGCGCTGGACATGTTGCAGGCAATGAACACCGGTCACTCCGGATCGTTGACCACCGTTCACGCGAACAATCCGCGCGAGTCCTTGGGACGTCTGGAGACCCTGGTGATGATGGCGGGCATGGGCCTGCCGCTCAAAGCCATCCGGGAAACCATTGCCAGTGCGGTCAATCTGATCATCCAGCAGTCGCGCCTCAGTGATGGTAGCAGAAAAGTGACGCATATTTCGGAAGTGATCGGAATGCAGGGCGAAGTGGTGACGCTTCAGGATATTTTCGTGTTCAAACAGGAAGGCCTGGATAAGAACCGCAAGATCATCGGCCGATTCGTGCCGACCGGATTCATTCCGAAGTTTGTCGAGGAGATGGAAGCCAAGGGGATGAAGATTTCCCGGGGACTCTTCGCCGTCAAATAGTTTTCACGTTAATAATTAATAAATGTTGTTTATAATTTAGGCATGAATGTCTCGGTTCCACACTGGTTGCTCGGTTCGATCGTTTTCATCGCCGCGCTCCTGGTGGCCAATCAATTCTCAACCCGTCTCATCGACTGGATCCGCTTCCAGTCGATCGGAACGCGTGATTACATCGCGGAGAAGCTCCAGCTGATGATGATAGAGGTTCCGCCGGAAAAAATCCTCATCGCACAGCTCGCGCTCAGTCTGGGTACCGGTTCCATCGTCTTCCTCTTGTGTCTTCCGAATTTCGCAGCAGCATTCTTTTTCATGGCATTGACCACGGTGATCGGTTGGTTTCTGCCGAAGCCGATTGTGGACATGATGTATCGCAAACGCTGTGACCACTTCGTGAATCAGATGGTCGATGCGCTTGGTTTGATGTCGAACGGAATGCGCTCGGGATTGTCCGTGGTTCAGGCCATGGGATTGGTCAGTCAGGAGATGCCTGATCCGATCCGCTCCGAGTTTTCACTGATCATGAACCAGAACAAACTCGGTGTATCCCTCGAAGAGGCCTTCGTGAATCTGTCCAAGCGGATTGTTGCCGACGAAGTGGAGATGTTCGTCACCTCGGTGAACATCCTGAAGGAAACAGGCGGTAACCTCGCCGAAACCTTCGATACCATCACCGTGTTGATCCGCGAGCGGATCAAGGTTGAGGGTAAGATCAAGGCTCTGACTGCGGCCTCGTTTTATCAGGGGGTGGTCCTCATGATGGTTCCACCGTTCATGGGCGTGGTCCTGCAGCAGACCGATCCCGAGTTGATGAAGCCGATGTTCAATGAGCCGATCGGTTGGCTGATGCTGACCGCAGTGGTGGTTCTCGAGATCGCCGCATTTTTTGTCATCAAGAAAGTCACCACAATCGATGTTTAACGGAGAAAAATGAAGATGAGAACGAACAACAAACAAAATCTGTTTTTCCTTTCTTTGGTGGGTTTTTTGCATTTGACCGGCGTGGCATTCGCCCGGGCCGATGTGAGCCTCCGTAACGGTAATTTCTATGTCGGATTCCGGGACATTTCCTATCCCGGCGGGATCGAACCGAAGATCGAACGGATCTACAACTCGCAAACCGACTATAAGGGCATTTTCGGATACGGCTGGGGTTCGGAATATGAAACGAGCCTGAAGCAGGATTCCGATGGCAGTCTTCTTGTAACCGAGTACGGTGGCGGTGCCGACAACCGTTTCGTTCCGAAGGGATTCAAACCCGCGGATGTCGATGCCTCGATCGCAAAAATCGTCGAAGCAGCGAAGAAGGCCGGCTTGTTGGCGAGTCAAAAACAGATGGACGACTATCGTAACCGGATGAAGAACGATTATGAATTCCGCGCCAAGCAGTATGCCGCTCTGGTGCAACGGGGATTCCTGCCGAAGGTGGCGATTCCGGAAGGTTCACAATTCATTTCGACGAAGTATCTTTACCAATACATTACCCGCGCCAAGGGTGGCTACATTCGCGTGAAGGAAGCCGGCGAAATTCAGAAGTTCAATGAAGCGGGGCGATTGGTTCAGATCATGGATCGCAACAAGAACTTCATCAATTTCACCTATGACAGTAACGGTCGTCTGGCTCAATTGGCCGATCACCAGAACCGCAAGATGGATTTCAAGTTCAATGCCTTGAATCTGGTCGAACGGATCACCGGTGAAAGCGGAAAGTTCGTCCAGTATCGTTACAATCCGGGCGGGTACATGGTTTATTCGCGGGATGAAACGGGTGAAGAGAACACGTTCGCTTATGCGAACGATGCGATGAAGAACCTTACCGAAATCGGCTATTCCGGCGGTAAAAATGCAAAATCTGCAAAAGAGAAGATGCAGGTCTACTACTACGGACGGGAAAATCGCTGGAGCGTGAAAAAGGTTGTGAACCGCGATGGCACCAGTAATGAATACGAGTATTTCAAGAATCCGAAAGATCCATCCTATTACGGTGTTCGCATCTTGAACAATGACAAGGACGGTTCGAAGATCAGTGATTCGAAGTACGAGTATTATTCCAAGGTCCGCGTTGGCGGTGAGACCTATACCGCGAAGATGGTGGCAACCGTCGATGGTGACCAGACGGAAACCACGTATGACGAGAAGCTCGGCTTCCCGGTGAAGATCGTGAACGACGGTCGCGAAACCACCATGGAGTACGATGCAAAGGGACGCATGACGAAAAAAGTCACTTCGATTGAAACCACCGAAATGTCCTACGATCCGAAAGTGGGCAAGGTTTCCAAAGTGGTGCGCAAGATGAAGAGTGGTCTCGTCCTGACCAGTGAGTTTACATACGACCAGACCAGCGGAAATCTTACGCTGGCGAAGAACAGTGACAAGAAACTGGTGAAGCTGGTTTACGATTCGCAAGGACGGATCCGGGCCATGACCGACAAGGATGGGCGTCAGTTGACCTTGAAATACAATGAGATGTCCAAGCCGATCGAGATCGCCGATCCGAAGCTGGGAGTGGTCAAGTTCACCTACAAGAATTCGGGCGAAGTCGACCAGATCCAGTCCAATGGCGGGCAGGGCGTGGCGGTTCAGGTCATGCAAATCCTGCAGGACTTGGTGGATATCACTGCTCCGGCAGGTGTGACGATGTCCATCTGAATGAGGTGGAACCGGTGTGTCGCCTCTGGCGCACTTGTCATGAATGGTGAGAAGGATAGGATGGGAGAAGGATGAAGTATTTTTTGTTGATTGTGTCCATGATTTGCTCAATTTTTTCGGTTGAAGCCCGGGCTTATCAAACTGAAATGCCCACGGTTTGTCAGACTCAGGGCTATTGCCACGAGTGTTGCAAAGGCCTTGCCCCTCAGTTTGCTCAACCGGATGAGCAGTATTATGCCCCAGTGACAACGAAACAGGTTAATCCTACCGAGCTGGGGAAATGAACCACGGGTTTTACTCGGATATACCTTGATCGACACGCCGCACATCCGCTATTCTATGGGGCATCATGGCCATTTTTAGAGAGTTGGATGTTCTCGACTCAAACACCCTTCAGAAGCAGTCTCGTGCGCCCTTGCCGTCGCGCGAAGATCAGGCTCGCCCGATTTCTCCGTCTGAAGCAAAAAAGATTTCACCGTTGAAAAAACCCGAGTGGTTGAAGATCCGTCCACCTGCGGGCGAGAACTATACCCAGATCAAAAAACTTTTGCGCGAACGCGGACTGCACACCGTTTGTGAAGAAGCTCACTGTCCGAACGTGGCCGAGTGCTGGTCCACGGGCACGGCAACGTTCATGTTGGGCACCGAAGTGTGCACGCGTGCTTGTCGCTTCTGTGCGATTCAAACCTCTCGTCGTCCGCCACCGCTCGATCCGGAAGAACCATTCAAAATCGCGGAAGCAGTTTCGAAAATGAATTTGAAGTATGTGGTGCTGACCTCGGTCGATCGCGATGATTTGCCGGATGGCGGTGCCGAGCACTTTGCGAAAACCATCCGCGAGCTGAAACGTCTGGATCCGAACCTGATCATCGAAGCGTTGGTCCCGGATTTCCGCGGCGACACCAAAGCGGTGGAAATCATCGTCGACAGTGGCCTCGACGTTTACGCTCACAACATTGAAACCGTATACCGTTTGCAGTATCGCGTGCGTGATCCGCGTGCGGGTTATCAGCAAAGCCTGGGCACGCTTCTCTATGCGAAACAATATTCCGAATCCAAGCCACGGGAAAACAAGCTCTACACCAAGAGCGCGGTGATGCTGGGATTGAGCGAGGAAGATTCCGAACTCCAGCAGGCGTTTCAGGATCTCCGTGCTCACGATGTGGATGTGTTGACGATCGGGCAATACCTGCGTCCGTCGATGACCCATTTGCCAGTGGAACGTTATTATTCTCCGGAAGAGTTCACTCGGATCGGGGACGATGCAAAGCGTGCAGGATTTCTATACGTAGCTTCTGGGCCAATGGTGCGCTCCAGTTACAAGGCTGCGGAATTTTTCATTGAAGGTTTGATTCACGAAAGGAAATAAACATGGAATTTCGATTACCAGAACTCGGCGAAGGTGTGAACGAAGGCGAACTCGTAAAATGGCGGGTGAAAGTGGGCGATGCGGTGAAAGACGATCAGCCACTTTGTGAAATCATGACCGATAAGGCAACGATTGAGATTCCTTCTCCGTTCTCCGGCGTGATCACCGAATTGACCGCCAAAGAAGGTGAGATCGTGAAAGTGCATCAACTGATGCTGAAGGGGGATGCGAAAGGTGGAGCTCCTGTTGCGAAAGTGGAAGCACCGGCACACGCGGCTCCCACTCATTCCGCTCCTGCGGCGGCACCAGCGGCAAAAGCCCCTGCACCAACAGCGGCGCCGGCACCGGTTTCCAACACCAATAGCGCGGATGTGTTGGCCTCTCCGTCCACCCGTCGTTTGGCATCGGAAAAAGGAATCGATCTTGGCCTCGTGGCTGGTACCGGTCCGAACGGTCGCGTGTTGCGTGACGACGTTGAAAACTTCAAGTCCGGTGGTGGTTCTGCCCGTGTGGCACGTTCCCGTGGCCCTCAACCGGTTGCAGCCGACGAGCGCATTGCCATCCGCGGAATGCGCAAGAAGATCTCCGAGAAAATGCGCCAATCCAAAGACAAGGCGGCTCATTTCACTTATGTGGAAGAAGCCGATGTTTCCAGCCTGGTGAAATTGCGCGCTCGTGCAAAAACCATTGGCGAGAAAAAAGGCATCAAGGTGTCTTTCCTTCCGTTCGTGATGAAGGCGATGGTCGCAGCTCTTCGCAAGCACCCGCGCCTGAATTCAGTAGTGGATGAAGCAACGAACGAAATCGTGATCAAGCACTATTACAACATTTCATTGTCCGTTCAGACTGAAGATGGTTTGACCGTACCGGTGATCAAGAACGTGCAGGATAAGGGCATCTACGAACTGGCGAAAGAAATCCAGGAAGTGGTCGATCGTGCGCGCAAGAAAAAGCTCACCATGGAAGACTTCCAGGACAGCACCATCACCCTGACCAACGCTGGTTCAATCGGTGGATTGTTCGCGACTCCGATCATCAACTACCCGGAAGTGGCGATCCTCGGTTTCAACAAGATCGCGCGTAAGCCAGTGGTGAAGATGGTCAACGGTGTCGAGAAAATCGTGATCCGTGACTGGACCTACTTCTCGATCAGTCTCGATCACCGCATCGTAGACGGTGCGGACGCGGCCGAATACATGAAAACGTTCATCGATTACATCGAGAACCCTGCCCTGATCTTCATGGAAGATTAATCGAACAACCCAGCAATAAGGAATTCAACAATGAGTGCGATTCAAACAGATGTAGTGGTGATTGGTTCCGGCCCTGCCGGTTACGTGTGCGCGATCCGTCTTGCCCAGTTGGGCAAGAAAGTGACCGTGGTCGAGAAAGCCGATGTGGGTGGCGTCTGCCTGAACCGCGGCTGTATCCCGTCCAAGGCCCTGATTCACGCGGGCACGATGTTCGACAAGACCAAGCACATGGAAGAAGTGGGCATCACCGTTTCCGGCATGAAGCTCGATTTCAACAAGCTCATGAACTGGAAGGGCGAAGTGGTGAAAAAACTCACCGGTGGAATCGCGGGCCTGTTGAAGGCCAACGGTTGTACGGTGATTCAGGGGGATGCAAAATTCATCAGCCCGAACACGCTTGAAGTGAAGTCTTCATCGGTGACCCAGACCCTGCAATTCAAGAACGCAGTGATCGCGACCGGTTCCCGTCCTGCTCAGATTCCGGGTTTTGATGTCGACCAGGAATTGGTCCTCGATTCCACTGGAGGCCTTTCCCAGAATGCAGCACCGGCAACGATGTTGTGTGTGGGTGGCGGATACATCGGCATGGAATTGGGTACCTTCTACTCAAAAGTCGGCACCAAGGTGACCGTGGTGGAAGCGGGCCCGCAGATCCTGGGCATCGTGGATGCGGATCTCGTTCGCGTTGTTGAAAAGAACCTGAAAAAACGTGGCGTGGAAATCCTGACTTCAACCAAAGTGAAGGCCGTGAAGAAAAACGCGAAGAACGTCGAAGTCACATTCGAAACTGCCGAAGGTGAGAAGAAGCAGACTTTCGACAAGGTTCTCGTGACCATCGGTCGTACGCCGAACTCTGAGAACCTCGGTCTCGATAAGGCAGGCGTGCGTGTGGATTCCAAAGGATTCATCCCG
>JBEIKL010000008.1:0-33020 GCA_040379745.1 Bdellovibrionales bacterium
CAGGTTCAATTCAAGGAAGACAGCGACATCCTGACCGTCGATGGAAAATCACTGTTGGATGAAGTGGCCGCGGTGATCCGTAAGAATCGCGGTTCACTGAAGAAAATACAGATCGATGGTCACACGAATAACAACGGTGGCGAAAAGCATAACTTGCTGCTTTCACTGAACCGTTCCCGTTCAGTGAAAAACTATTTGGTGACCAAAGGGGTTACACCAAGCATCCTGGAAGCACGTGGATTCGGTCAAATGAAACCGAAAGTCCCGAATGACGACCCGAAAGCGCTCGAATTGAATCGCCGGGTTGAATTCAATGTCATTCAATGATCAGCGATTGATCCAGTCGTAATTGAAACTCACACTGATGCGTTCGTCGTTGTTCTGATGGGGAGGCACTTCGTGCTTGATCCAGCTTTCGAAAAGAATCACATCGCCATTCTTCGGCTTGAGATCGACCTGGATTGGACGTGCAGGAGAACCCATGAACAAGGAAGCCCTCGGATCTTCCACCCGAAGCGGGCTCGATTTTCCCCGCTTGCCCACTGACACATAGAACGTTCCGCTGATCACCGAAAGTGGATGGATGTGGAAGGCATGATAAACATTCTTCGGCATGACGTTGACCCACATTGCAGAAAGCTCCAGTGAGCCGGTGTCGAACTTGAGGCCAAGTTTTTTCACATAAGCCTTCACTTCGCGGTCGAGTTTCTTCTTCAACTCCTCGAAAACACTGAAATGCAAATCGATCCTCGAAATGGATCCGTAGGAAGTGTAACCACCCACATAGTTTTTCCGACTCCACTTCACCCCCTCGTCATCAACAGCGGGCATCTGGGATGCGGTCCACTTCATCTGAGCGATTTTTTTTGGAGTGATCCTGAGAGACTTCTGTTCAATGTGAGTCGTGAAAAGGGAGTGCATGTCGGTCTCTATTCCTTGGGTGGAACCACATGGGAGACTACGGTGAAAATCCCCTTTTTCAGCTGATTCCAGTAATCGATCGCCTTGTCTGCACGGGCGGTGGGCAATTCAAGCGTGATGGTCGGAATCCCCAGATCCCTTCCCGTATAATTCCCCAGTGAGCCGGGGAAGAATCCTGATGAGTTCGCCTTGACCTTCTTGCGAAGCTCTTCACACTTTTGAACATACTCTTTTGAAAAGACGTTCAACTTCAAGGAGTCAGGGCCGTCATAGTCGATGACATTGAGTGGAGAGTGGATCGAGATGATCTTGCTCGGGTTGAACTTCTCGATCAGCATTTTCTGGAAAATGGTCTCGGGTTCCGAGTTCGGTTTGTGTCCCGGAAATCGACGCTTATTCGAATGGAATTTGGTTTTCCATGCTTTCAAGGCATCGCGGTGCCAGTCCTTTGTTGCGAAATTCCGATTGCAATCCACACCATTTGCGTTGGTGCGGGTCTTCGGAACATCCATGAATCCGTCGGGATTCACCAGTGGAGCGATGATCAATTTCGCATCCGGAAGATTGGCCATGTTCTCCTTCGCCCAAGCGGCGATCTGGAAGCCAAGATAAAGAGGGGTGATCTCATCGGAGTGAACCATGGAAAAGATCAGGGTCGTGTTCGTCGCTTCGGGCTTTCCAAATACGGCATACATCAACGGCCGGCCCTTGACCGATGTTCCTCCAACTTGCCAAACATCAGGATTTCCGGCGAGGGTACAGGATTCATTCCCCCATTTTCTTTTCTTGAATGCCTGATCCAAGGCGGAGCAAAGCTCTCCCGGATTTTTTTCAATCACCGCTTCTGCAGTGCCGAGCAGGGAAATCCAAAATGCGAATGCCGTGAGAATCCGTAGAGTCATGCCTTTTTCTGTCTCTTTCTATAAAAGTGTCGCACTACAAAGAATAAGACCACGAGAATGATTACGCCAACAATTCCACCTTCGACCTTCTTGATCATCGCGATGACGTGTTCGAGAAGATCACCGAAATAATAAACCGAGTAGACGATGGCAGGAACACTGATCAATGCCGCCAACCCGTCATAGATCAGCAGGTTTCGAAACGGCATGTGCAAAAGGCCGGTGGTGAAGAAAATGCTGGCGCGGAATCCCGGCATGAAGCGCGCAGCGAATAACAACTTACCGCCATGCTCCTGCAATTTTTCCCGCACACTGACGATTTTTTCCTCGTTCAAAAACAGACGGAACGGCCACTTCAGAATCAGACGACGGCCGAAATGCCTTCCCAACCAGAAGACAAAGGAATCGCCGATCATCACACCCAAGAGGGAAATCGCGATCATTGTCCAGACATCGCAAACTCCGTAGTAAGCCAGGACTCCAGCAGCAAAAAGGGTGATGTCTTCGGGAATGGGAATCCCCAGTCCACATGCCAGCAGGATGAGGAAAATGGCGAGATAAGGAATGGGCCCGTTCGAATAGTCGATCAGGAAGTCTACGATGTAGTTCATGGTGTCCTGTGGTTCCGGTCTTCAGTAGACACGAAAAATCACTTTTTTGAAAGTGGATGTGCACTTCGATATTGGTCCATCAGCAACCCTAGATCCAAATGCGTGTAACGCTGCGTTGTCGAAAGGTTCACATGGCCCAGCAACTCCTGAATACTCCTCAAATCCGCTCCAGCACTCAGAAGATGAGTGGCAAAACTGTGCCGGAGCGCGTGTGGAGACGCTTTGAGGTTTCCGGAAAGAATCCGAGTGGCACGAATCAACTGCCTTGCCAGGATGCGAGCAATGCTCCTGGAGGTCAGGCGACTCAATCGGTAGTTCACAAAAACGAGTTCAGGGTCATTCAACATTGGCCTGCTCCTGAAGTATTCATCCAGTGCGGACTGCGCCACCTCGTTCAGGGGAACCCAACGTTCTTTATTCCCCTTTCCCACGACCTGCACCCACCCGGATCGTGATTCCAGCTGGCTGCGATTCAATTCCGCAACCTCACTCACCCGCAGACCACATCCGTACATCAGTTCCAAGAGGGCGCGGTCGCGCTTTCCCAGCCAATGGGTCAGGTCCGGAGCCTTCATCAACTCCAATACTTCCTCGATCTTGAAAAACCGGGGCAGTTTCTTTTCAATTCTGGGAGAAGGCATCAGGGCGATCCAGTTCTGGGTGACCGCCTTTCTCCGCTTCAAATATCGGAAAAAGGTGCGAAGAGTACTCATTTTTCGGGCGATCGAGACGGATTGGTTGGTTTCCATCATGGCGCTGCCGAAAGCGCGGAAATGACCGGCGCTCACGGTTGTGGCTGGGTTTTCATGGATTTCGGGATGTTCCGATTTCAGATACTGACAGAACTGAGACAGATCGACCTCATAGGCACGAAGGGTTTCCTCGCTCCAATGCTTTTCGTTGCGACCGAACTCCAGAAATTCCTTTGACCACTCCGTCAGGTCCATACCCATTCTTCTATAAGAATAAGCCGGAATATGATAAATCCAAAGCGATGTCAGAGAGAATCCAGCCCAAAATGAAAGTGCATGTCATCGGTGCCGGTCTTGCCGGTTCCGAAGCCGCCTGGTTTTTGGCGGAACGCGGAGTCCAGGTTGTTCTTCACGAAATGCGACCGGACAAATACACCGAAGCGCACAAGACCGGAATGTGCGCCGAACTCGTCTGCTCGAACTCATTGAAATCGAAGTCGCCCGTGTCCGCACCGGGCATGATGAAAGCCGAAATGAGAATGGTCGGATCCTTGGTCCTCGATGCCGCCGAGCAGTTCGCAGTACCTGCGGGCGAGGCCCTGGCCGTAGATCGGGACCTGTTCTCGGCATTCATCACGGATAAAATCCGCAATCACCCGAACATCACCTTTGTCAGCGGTGAAGTGAACAAACCCTTTGCTGACGAAAATGAGATCACTCTGATCTGCACCGGACCGCTGACGAGTGAAACGCTCACCTCCTGGATCATGCAGGAAGCCGGCAGCGATGGTTGCTACTTCTACGATGCGATCGCCCCGATCGTCGATGCAGCCAGTATCGACATGAATTCCGCGTTCATCGCCAACCGCTACAACAAGGGCGGAGAAGACGCTTACATCAATTGCCCGATGTCGAAAGAGGAATATGATTCCTTCATCGAAGCCTTGCTCTCGGGTGACATGGTTCCACCGAAAAACTTCGAAAAAGAGAAATTCTTCCAAGGTTGTCAACCGATCGAAGCGATCGCGAAAACCGGCAAGGACAGTCTGCGCTTTGGGCCCATGAAACCGGTTGGACTCGATGACCCGCGCACTGGCAGACGTCCGTATGCGAACGTCCAATTGCGCACCGAAAACCGCGCCAAAACCTGCTACAATATCGTAGGCTTTCAGACACGCCTGAAATACGGCTCACAGATGAAAGTTCTTCGCATGATTCCGGCACTGAAGAACGCGGAATTCCTGCGCATGGGATCCATCCATCGCAATACCTACGTTTGTGGCCCCAAAGTGTTGCGCCCGGATCTGTCCCTGAAGAACCACCCTCGCGTCTATTTTGCCGGTCAAATCACCGGTGTGGAAGGTTATCTGGAATCCGCAGCTTGTGGAATGCTGGCCGCAATCTTCATCGAGCAACGTGTGCGCGGTTTGCCTCACTTGGCCCCACCGACCAATACCGCGCTCGGTGCGCTACTGAGTCACGTGACTTCCAGTGAAATCAAAAACTATCAACCGAACAACATTCAGTTTTCGTTGTTTGATCCAAAATACTTCGATGGTCTGGATGGACTCGATAAAGATAAAGTGCGCGAGGAAATGGCTCGTCAGGCGCCTCTCTATTTCAAAGACTGGATGAAAGAATGCTCAACTCAGTTTTCCTGATCCTAGGCGCCGGCCTCTGGGCGACGGATGCCTTGTTTCGCCATCCAATGTCAGGACAGATCTCGGCTCTCTCCATTGTCTTTCTGGAACACCTATTCGCACTTCTGATCACATCGATCTGGGTTTTCGTCATTCGTCGAAAAAAAATCGAACTGGCTCCCGTTCCTCTCATTGGTGCCGCATTCATCGGAATCCTGGGTTCAGCACTGGCCACTCTTTGCTTCACCAAAAGCTTTCAATACGTGAATCCCAGCGTGTCGATCCTTTTGCAGAAGATTCAACCCATCGTGGTGATCTTTCTTTCTTGGGCGCTACTCGGCGAGAAACTCACCAAAACTTTCCTCATCTGGGGTGCGATTGCGATCGGCTCAGCCTATTTTCTCAGCTTCCCGAACGGCTTGCCGACCGATGAATTCCAGAACTCGGATTTCGCCGGAGTGATCCTGGCCCTGTTAGCCGCTTGTCTATGGGGGATCAGCACGGTCATCGGCAAACTCACCCTGAAACGCATGGACGGCAATCACCTGGCCCTGTGGAGATTCTTTTTCGGGTTCGTTGCTCTCTGGATCCTGACGAATGTGTTTTCTGACACTAAGATCGAAATCCCATTGATCACGAATGATCCGACCGTAATGAGATCGGTGTTCTTCATGGCATTGGTGCCGGGATTTCTCGGTGTTTCACTTTACTATCGCGGCCTGACCCGAATGAAGGCATCGGTAGCAACCCTATTGGAATTGGCGTTTCCACTGACTGCCGTGCTGGTGAATTGGAAATTCCTCGGCTTGAAGCTCGAAAAGATCCAGCTACTTTCCGCGACGATCCTGATGGTGTCGATCATCCGCATCAGCCGGATCAACCGATAAGCACCGATTTCAGGAACTGATCCTGATCAGACGTTGAATCGGAAGTGCATGACGTCGCCGTCTTTCACCACGTATTCCTTGCCTTCTACACGAAGAGCTCCTGCATCCTTGATCGCGTTCTCGCTCTTGTGTTTCACCAGATCACTGTAGTGATAGACTTCCGCACGGATGAATCCGCGTTCGAAATCGGTGTGGATCACGCCCGCCGCCTGAGGAGCCTTGTCACCCTTGTGAATCGTCCAAGCGCGCACTTCGACTTCACCCGCAGTGAAGTAAGTCTGAAGACCGAGAAGATCATAGCCTGCACGAATGACGCGTGCGAGACCCGGCTCTTTCATTCCGAGGTCTTTCAGGAATTCGGTTTTTTCTTCCGGCTCGAGTTCCGCGATTTCAGATTCGATCTTTCCGCAAATCGGCACCACCGGTGCGTTTTCGGTTTTTGCGTGCTCGAGCACCTTCATGAAGTGTGGATTGGATTCAGGATTACCGATCGAAGCTTCATCGAGATTGGCGACGTACATCACCGGCTTGATGGTGAGAAGATGCAAATCATGGATCACTTCTTTTTCTTCTGCAGTGAGGCCACAAGCACGAGCGGTCTTGCCCGCATCGAGACCCACTTTGAGTTTATCCATCACGCCGAGCATGGCTTGGGATTTCTTGTCTCCCGTCTTCGCCTGCTTCTGGATGTTATTCATTTTTTTCAGGATCTGTTCGAGATCACAAAGAATGAGTTCGGTGTCGATTGTTTCGATGTCGCGGATCGGGTTCACGCTTCCTTCAACGTGAACGATGTTGCCATCTTCGAAGCAACGAACCACGTGTGCGATCGCATCGGTTTCGCGGATGTGGCCGAGGAACTGGTTCCCCAGGCCTTCGCCCTTGGACGCGCCCTTCACGAGACCGGCGATGTCCACAAAGGTCATCACGGCTGGAATCAGTTTTTGTGGCGGAATGTATTTTGCGATTTCATCGAGACGAGGATCAGGAACCTTCACCATGCCGGTATTAGGCTCAATCGTGCAAAACGGGTAGTTCGCCGCTTCGGCCTTGGCATTGGTCAGGGCGTTAAAGATCGTACTCTTGCCGACGTTCGGCAAACCAACAATTCCACACTGTAAACTCATAGTGCCCTACCTTAAACTCTGGCGGGTCAGAGGGCAAGTTTTTAGGGGGTTTTTCGGTGAAAAAGGGCCATGGCTTTCTTGAGATCATCCTTTAAAACCAAGCGGATACCCTGCTCGGCCTTGTCAAAGAGATCCGGCAAGCCATCCCCATCGGAATTCGGGATTTTACCCAGGACCCAATCACTGACCCCGATGTTCGGATTGAAGTTGCGGGGGTGACCGATGCCCAAGCGGATGCGGGTATAATTCGTATTCATCGACCCCAGGCATTCGTCGATGGATTTCAAGCCGTTATGACCACCATTGCTTCCACCGACCTTGAAGCGAATTTCGTTCGGCGGAATGTCGAGCTCATCATGGATCACCATCACGTCGGCCGGCGTGCATTTGTAGAACTGGTAAAACGGCGCCACCGCACGACCGGAAAGATTCATGAAGGTCTGGGGCTTGATCAAAAGCACTTGCTCGCCTTCGATGGTGCACTGCCAGTATTCGGCTTGGTTCTTGACCAAGGGACCTTGAGCGCGCCATTGATCGGCAAGATAGTCGATACACAGGAACCCGACATTGTGACGGGTCTGTTCGTATTTGGGACCGGGATTGCCTAAGCCAACGATGAGTTTCATGTGAAAAGGCTGCTCACGGAATCGTAGTGATGAATGCGATTGATGGCCTCGGCAAGCAACGATGCCACTGAAACCTGAATGATCTTCGGTGATGCAGCCGCCGCTTCCGTCAGCGGAATGGTGTCAGTGACAATCAATTTGTCGATCGCTGATTGATTGATGCGATCTACGGCAGGACCGGAAAGAACTCCGTGAGAGGCCATGGCCAAAACGCGTTTTGCCCCAGCTTTCATCACGGCGTTTGCCGCTTCAGTCAGTGTGCCGGCAGTATCAATCATGTCATCCAGGATGAGGGCGGTTTTTCCATGCACATCCCCCACGATGTTCATGGCCACGGCGACGTTCGGTCCAGTACGGCGTTTATCAATCAATGCGACATGCGTGTTCATGCGTTTCGCGAGACTGCGGGCACGGAGCATCCCACCAGCATCCGGGCTTACAATCACCAGTTCATCGGATTGAATCGAGGAGAATTCCGGGCTTTTTTGGAAGTATTCCTGAAGCACCGGCATCGCATAAAGATTGTCGAAGGGAATGTTGAAGAACCCCTGGATCTGACCCGCGTGCAAATCCACCGAAACAATGCGATCCGCACCGGCAACAGTCAGCAAATCAGCAGTGAGCTTTGCACTGATCGGAGTGCGCGGTGAAACCTTCCGGTCTTGACGGGAATAACCGTAATAAGGAACCACGACATTGATCTCCTTGGCGCTTGCCCGTTTCAACGCATCCATGATGATCAAAAGTTCCATCAGGGAATCATTCACCGGAGCACAAGTGCTTTGAATCACATAAACCGATCGACCACGGACGTTTTCCTTAATCTCAACGAAGATCTCGCCGTCGCTGAATCGGCGGATCTCGACCGGACTCAGCGGGCGATTCAGTTGTTCACTGATTTTCTTGGCTAACGGAAGGTTGGCTTGACCGGAAAGCAGGACCCATTCGCGATTTCGTTGCATGAGCTGAGTTTCCTGCGTTTCAGGCAATTAATCAAGGCGTACGCCATGCCTCAAACACACTTTGGGGCTTCATACCCTTCCGGTATTGGTACCAGTAACGGTTTCTCAGGATGGACATGACGTAATCACGTGTTTCTTTGTAAGGAATGGCCTCCACGAATTCCTGCATTCCCCAGTCAGGCTTTGCGTCCTTTCGCCATTTCCCGACCCGGGTCGGACCCGCATTGTAGCCGGCAAGGGCATAAACCACGTTACCGTTGAACTTGTCGTTCAAAAGCGAGGCTAGATACTTGGTACCCACTTCGATGTTCTTGGAGGGTTCGCGCAACTTGCGGAGATAGAGATCTTTCTGGACCTCCAGCGCGGTAAACGGCATGAGTTGCATCAATCCCATCGCTCCCGAACTGGAAAGAATGGACCTTTTGAATCCGGATTCCTGCTTCATCAGCGAAATCACCAATAGGGGATCGATCTTGGAAAGCTTGGCCTGATCGGCGATCTCCTTCTGGAATCGATCCGGGAAAACCATGTTTACAAATGCACGTTTCAGGGGCGCTTCCCCCTTGCGCTGAAGAATCTCGGTGGCAAAGCGGAAACCGGCAAGATCCTGTTTGGATTCATGCGCTTTCTGAAAAAGATAAGTCAGAAAGGAAGTGGGATAAGTGCGGATACGCCCGAACTGCTCGAGTTCGATCGCCACCGGCTCCTCTTTCTTCAGGCGAACGAGATTTTCCACCTTGCAGAGAGAATCTTTTTCAAAAAGATTGAGTTTCAACTCTTCAAGACCATTTAATTCCGGCAAGGGTTCTTCGCCAATTTTTTCGGAAAGTGATCTGCCCAGGCGCTCACTAGCGACGATGGCGTAATAACTGTAAGGAATCTGTTCGATGATCTGGAGATAGTATTTCTCGGCTTCTTTTTTCTCGTCATTGGAGAAAAGCCGCTCGGCCATGAGGAACATCGATCGGAACCGCAGCATGGATCGCGGAAAGGCTTCGTTGAATGCTTTCCCGGAACGATCGAGATCGTCATCCCGACGATTCAGATAGTGTTCCAGAACCTCGGCAAAGGCCTCTTCGTCTTTTTCTTTTTTTTCGGAATAGGTCTGCCCCAAACGGTCAAAACGCTCAAGATTGGCATCGATACTGCCAGTGGAGTCGGAAATCAGGGGCTTCAACGGCAAGGTTTCCATCGCCCCCTTTGGAAACGCGTCGTTGACCCGTTTCACGAGATAATCACACTTTTCCAGTTTTAGGGTGGATGAGGCAACCTTTGACTTCGTTTTCTGCTTTTTACAAATCCGGACCAGCGACTGAGAGGTGGTTTCAGTCCATGCGTAAAGCCACTTGAACTGATTGAGGGATTGCAGTGAATGCATCCATACATCAAGAGCATCCTGTCCCGGAATCGACTCTGCTCGATTGATTTCCATCATCCAATAAAGATCTTCGACCTCTTTTTGAAAAGTGCGACTGGAGGAATTCCAAGCCATTGTCCGAAGGGTTTTCTGATGACTCTGAAGGGTACGCAAACTGAGTCGACCGCCCAGAAAATCATTTTTCGCTTTTTCAAAGGCGAGGTAATCGGGCAAACCTCTCAGCGGGGGTTCTTTCACCTTCAATGGTTTTACTTTTGAGTCCGACTTGGTGGCTCGAGTTTTAGGGCCTGCCCATGTGGATTGAAGGGGGTGAAACGGCGCAACAAAAAGGGCGGCAAGGAGAAAACATTATGAAATCCTTTTCATTCTTCAAGGGTAACGAGACTGGGCTTTAAAAGCTATAGACAACGGGGTCGTTTTTCGTTACAAATTTTGAACAACCACTTTTTATTCAGGAGTAGCTCAGTGGTAGAGCAATCGGCGGTTAACCGATTGGTCGTAGGTTCGAATCCTACCTCCGGAGCCATTTTTAGTGTTGGCCGTACCGACACCTTTAGTAAAAACATCCAACCTGGAACCCAATCAAGCTTGCTTTATCGCGAATTCGATTGGGTTTTTTATTTTGTACGGTAGGGATTCAATGTCGCATGGTAGTCCACGCGTTCCGATTTTCTCAGCTGTTTTGAATACATCTTCTTGCCGTCGACAATCATTCCGATCCCGAAAGCGAAAAAGAAAAGTGAAATCAAAAGTGGAATGCGCTCCACCCAGAGATCCCGGATTTCCGCTTTAGCCTGAATGCTATTTTTGCTGGCTTTCATTCCCATGCATCCATTTTCCCATGTCAGTCGCAACAAAGCAGCGGGCAATTATTTCCCACTCGGTTGTTGAACGGCGGCTTTCTCTTCCGGTACTGCTGTCTTCTGCGCATCTTCCTTGCCAAACGGTATGGTGTCCGTCTCGGGAAGAAGGATTTTCATCACCACGCGACGGTTTTTTGCCAGGTTTTCCTGATTCCAGGTTCCATCCGTATTGCGTCCCGAAGCGACCGGTTGAGTGTCGGCCAAACCGATCGGCAACATGACCTTAGGGTTGAATCCCTTATCGATGAACATGCGGATCACGCGCGAGGCTCGCGCGCTGGAAAGTTCCCAGTTGGTCGGAAACGGTCCACCAAGAATCGGTTGATCGTCGGTGTGACCTTCGACCACGATCTTGTACTTCTTGTTTTTCTTCTGCTGGAACTCCGAAAGCTTGGAAGCGATCTTGTCCACAATCTCTCGACCGGCAGGCGAGATTTCCGCACTGAGCGTGTCGAAGAACATCGTCGAGTGGAAAGCGATGGCGACCGAAGTGCCATCACTGGTCATCGTCACCTGTTTCTGAACTCCCGCTTCCACGAGTACCATGTTGATGAACTTTCCGAGATCCTCGGTCGGCGACTCATACTTGGTTCCAAAATGTTCAGCCACTTCCTTCTTCACCGATTCGAACTCCGGCGTATTCAACTTCGACATGCTGAAAAGCATGATGAAGAAGATGCAGAGGAGGGTCATCATGTCGGCATAACTGATGATCCAGTTTGCATCGCTATGCTCCTCCAGCGACTTCTTCTTGTCGATGATGTACAGCGTGTTCGGCTCTTGTTGTTTTTCGAGTTTACGAATGACTGCCATAAATCACGCCGCCGTCTTTCTGCGGATCCGGTCCTTCGGCATGAGGAATGAATTGAGATTCTCACGCATGAACAACGGATTCACTCTCTGTTTCAGGAGTACGGCGCCTTCGACCATCATTCTTCTGAGCGACATTTCTTCCTCGGTCTTGTCCGCAAGGGCATCCGATACAGGAATGAAGAACAGGTTCGCCAAGCCGATTCCATAAAGGGTTCCCACCAGACCGATCGACATTGCCGGTCCGATCAATTTTTCCGCCCCGGGTTTTCCGATCTGCTGAAGCAGAGCGATCATCCCGAGCGTGGTCGCCAACAATCCGAAAGCCGGCGGATACTTTCCGAGGGCCTTGAACATGTGAGCTTCATGCTGGTATTGATATTCGATTGTTTTCAATCGTTGTTCGAGAACCGCGCGGATTTCCTTTTCATTCAGAACGCCGTCAGCGACGAGAATCACCGCCTCTTTCAGGAAAGGATGCGAGGCGAGATTCGCCACATCGGAACCACTGACCAAGCCGAGAGAAAACTTCTTGTTGATTTCCAGAAGTTGTTCGATCGAACCCTGGTAGTCGATCCGGGATTTACCAAGAAGTCGATTGAAGAAGACCCGGGTAAGCATGAAGATCTTGCCCAACGGATAACTGATCGCCGCTGCGGCGAAGGTTCCTCCGCACACGATGATCACTCCGTGAAAGTTAAGGAAGAACTTCAGATCCATCCCCGTTTCTATGAGGGATGCCGCTACGACTCCGAGACCGACCAATACTCCGACCAATGATGAGATATTCATGTGATTAACCTACTTTCTTCATGTCAGCGGCTTCAATTTCAGCCGTATTGTCGAATCCGAATTCGTTCGCAAACATTTTCTCGTTCACCTCGGCCAGATTGATCTGACCCTGGTTGGCAAGAATCTTGATCTTATTAAGAACTTTGCGTTCGATTCCATTGAAGGTGTCACGGCCAACCGGTTCCACCAGATCAATCTCCTCTGAAATCTCGATGGCGAGATCATGGGAAACCTTGTTCAGGATCGAATCACGGATGTCCGCAGTGGTACCCTTCACGAATTGAACGAGTTCATCATGCTTGAGACTGGTTGCGACTTCAGTGACCTGGCTGTCTTTCATGTAGCGCAGGGACTCAAGGCTGGCCAACTTCGACTTAAGCGCGTGGATCGCATCGCCACTGGAAGAACTCATCAACTGGTGAACGATGGCCTTCTGGGTTTCCAAGCCGGATTTCTCCAGGAAGGACACCAGAACATCCGAACCAGGCAATGCTTCCGTGTTGTACTTCGGATTCTCCGCTTTCTTGCGGCGAAGGGCAGAAGCAACGTTGAAGATATAGTTCTTCGGCAAGTGATCGATCCGTGACAACTCGGTCATGAGTTTGAGACGGGTAGCTTCGTCATATGAATTGAACACCCCTTGGCGCTTCTTCTGATCACACTGGGTCAGAACAATCGCTTTGACCGTATTGGACTCGTTCTTGACCATGTCTGCGATCTGGATCGACTCCATTTCCGCAAGGAAGTCGAAGAGGGTCGCCGAACGGCTTCCGTAAATCTGCATTTTTGCCGTGGTTGTACGGTGGTTGAGTCGTTTCAGGAGACTGAACTTCTCCTCTTCCGTCAAATCAAAGGTGTTTTTAGTGTAGAAATCCATGAGCTCGGCGCAATCGGACTGAAGTCCCGGATCCTTCAAAAGATCCATGACCACCGATTCTCCGAACATTTCAAGGTACTTCGCCACTTCCTCCACCCCTTCTTCCGTCAGGATGTTGGTGAACACATGTTTCGCGACTTTCGGTTGCTCACCGAAGATGTTGATCATCTCGTTGAAGAGGTTATTGGCTTCAATCCGCCTTGCAATCAAAGCACTCTTTTCATCTGTCGTCAGGCTCGGGTCACTGAGACCACCGAAGCTGTAAGAATGGGTGATCTTGCTTTCGTTCGCCTTGCCATCGCCGCCACCACCCGGGAATCCCAGAGAGGTGAAAATCTGTTTGCGGAACGAGGTCACTACGAGAGTGGTCAGCAATGCGAGAATGATCGCAGAAATGATGATTCCGTAGTTGCGGAATTTCTCCAGGGTTTTCTGAACGGCATCGCCGTTCTCGACCCGCTCGATTTTCTCATACTTTTCAATACGCTCACTCTTATTGGCGGTCTCCGCTTTGGAATCCTTGGACTCATTGAGTTCCTTCGAATCCTTTGTTTCACGGCTGTCACGCAACTCCTTCGCATCGCCATTGTTGATCGAGGAAGGATAGCGGTCGGTTCCGGCGAATTTTGCGTTGGTTGCCAGCATGTTTCCAAGCTCTTCAGCTGTTTTCGGAAACTTCATGGTTTGGCTGGTGATTTCGGCATTCTTGAATTGGCCTACTTTCAGTTTCGCCATGTCGATGATTCCCGCAGCTTCGCTCGGAGGGAGGATCTCATCCACCATGATGTTCGCTTTTACACTTTTCACGCGAACTGCGGCAGGGCCATCCTGGAAAAATTCCTGTGTGGAAGCGTAATCCACATCTTCAGGATTCACCGCTTCGGTCTGCACTTCGAATTCCCCGAGAACACAATGTTTGGAACAGAACTGCCCCAGAAGTCCGGTGAGTGAGTTCTTGATGTCACGAGAAACTTTCTCGCGAAGTTCCGCCACTTTGTAATTCGATGATGCGGGTTGTGGAAACTTCGAAACCTTGACGTCAAGTTCGACTGGGAAATTCAGGGATAGAAGGTGTTCCTTCATCATGTCCGTGATCATGGTGCGATTCTTGTTCCCAAGGTTCTCGTCGATGAGAAGTTTCACTTTACCGGATGCAGGTGCAAGGGTCACCTTGCCTCCGCCATCCTCAAAGCCGGGAGTGGTCACGTCATCGACCGCGATGTCGACTTCGGTGTCGATATGCACGATCCGGCACTGATCGCGACAATACTTGTCCACCAGTGGTTCCATGATCTGCTTGATCTGACTCTCACCTTGTTTTTTGACTTCAATCGTGGAAGGAGCGGCCACTGCCACCTGAACCGTCACAATGATGGATAATGCAGTCATCAGGATTGTTTTCATTTATTTCCCCTCCACTTTTTCAGAAGCGACATTCCGTTGTGTTTCCCGCTTGTCGACCAATTTCTTCAGTGCGATCTGATCCGGTTTGAATTCAAGCGATTGTTTCCAGGATCTGAGCGCGAGATCCCGATAACCGAGTCGATCCAGCACCGTTCCGCGCATTTCAAAAAGCTTTGAATCAGTCGGATACTGGTGGATCAATTTGTCGATTTCGATCAGCGATGCTTCATAACGCTTGCTTTTGAACAGTTGTTTCACCACATCAAGGCGGCCAAGATAACTTTCATCGAGTTTCGGCAATTCATCGGATTCTTGAAGCCCGAGTGACTGTTCGATTTCACGCTTTCTTTTCTCATCCTCGAAGTTCCCCGTGGAATTGAAAGTGGTCGCAATCTCGTGGTCGGCCATGGTCGGCTTCAACGCTGAGTAGGAATAATCCACTCCCGCCTTGAGGCCACTCTCACTCGCCGGTGCACGATCGCCACCCATCGGCACAGTCAGATCGGAATCGTATTGATTCGGAATCTCGACTTCGACCGACTCGTCTCCGCGTTTGGTTCGAAGGGTGATGCTTTTGGAAGCCGATTCACCTGAAGTCCATCCGGATTCAGAAAAAGGATTGTCGATCGGACGTACCCTGTCGGATTGTCCGGATTTGCCTGCACATCCGCCGATCACCACTACTGCGAACAACGCAATCATGAATTTAGAACATGTAGCCAACACCGAGACCTCCTTCGATACCACTCAATTTCAATTGTGAACCCGAAATCAGGGCCGTTGCGGTCGGGCGATATCCAACAAAGGACGTCAAGGTCCAGTGCTTCGCGAATCGCCACTCGTAACCACCGCGGATCAGGCCCCCCAGGAATCCGGATGCATAAGTTCCTCCGATTCCAGCGTGGATCACACCGCGTGTGACATTGTAGTTTTCTTCTTCTCCGAACATTCCCCACGCATGCGTGAATAGCATGGTCAGGTTGAATTTCGCCCAGACGTTATTGGCAGGCTGGGTGATTCCGATCAGTTTCGAGATGTCGTAATAGTAGTTGATCTCGAATCCCACTTCTTTCTGACGGTTATCGTAACGTTCCATCGTGCGAACTCCGAAACCGAGTGCGGTGGAGGATCCTCCACCTGCTTTCGGAGCCATGAGAGTATAGATGGTAGGTTTGACCTGTACGGATGGCATGTATTCCATCTTGAACTTTGCTTCGTCGGCTTGTTGGTAATCGACACCACGGCGGATCGCCGAAGCCCGGGTGTTTTCAGAATTATAGGAGTGAGTCCACACCATGGTGCCGGTTTCTGCATCGGATATCTGGAGGGAAAGAATCATTCCTGATGGCTGATACGCGTAGGAAACATCCATGAAATTCTGGATGCCATTCATTTTGGCGATTCTTTGAAGTTCAGCTGCATTGGACTCAGCACTGGTGATGGTCATGGTCTTACCGTCGAGCTGGGTTTTCTTCGATCTGCAGGCAATGCAGTGAACCACCCGACTTTTGGTGTTCTTCATGATCTTCTCGGTAATCAGGAGTTCAAGGTGAGACTTGAAGGAGGCCGGAATGTTCTCGCTGGTGGCGATGTTGCGGATCGAAAGATCCTTCATGCCCATGACCTGACCGGACTTGAGATCGTACTCGAAATCAGCAAGGACTTCGTCCAATACTCCGTAGAAGTTCCTTGCGCCATTCGGAGCCGGTGGCTGTTCTGCCGCGATGGCAGGACTCACCAAGCCTGCCAAGACTGCGATCATCGATGAAAATACCTTGAATGCGCCTGTTTTCATGTGTTTTCGGTTCATCACAATTGCTGATCGGACACACCCGATAAGTTCTTGAAAAAAAATAACTTTGTGAAAAAAACCGACAAAAAACTAACGTTTCAAGGAATCTTGACGATAAGTAAAATGGCGAGGACCGTATCTATGAATAAGAAGAGCCATTTGGGCGCATTGCTAGGCATGTTTTTGACGACTACCGTGGGCTGTTCCAGCACCACGATCGTACAGGAAAGACCGACTCTTCCTGAAGTGCCGGAATATGTGAAAGTACCGCATCCATCCGGATTCGAACTCTCCAGCTTGAGATCGATTTTCTTCAGTCCACTGGCACCACCGGAAATTCACGGAGAATTCGTAAAAACCTGTGATTCCGAATTCATGAGACTGGCCGAACTCTCCAATAGCAATGAAGAGAGAAACAAGGCCGCAGGCGAACTGGTCTCTACGGATCCTGAGAGAATGCATTGGTGCTTTTATGCAAAAATCTCCGGCCTTCAAGACACGCTTCAAACCGACACCACCTGGAGCGAACGCCAGAAACAGGTTTTCAAGACATTCACCTTCCTGACTCCGATCGCAAATGGATTCCTGACTGTCTATAACGATTCCCGATATCTGAGATGGGCTACACAATACTATACGAAGATTTCAGAGTGGGTGTTCTACCGCAAGGTAGTACCCACTGCAGAAAATACGGCTGCCATCGCAGCCGGAGCCGGACCAAAAGCACTCGATCAATGGATCCCGGTGGAAAACAAGTCAGTACGCGAAGAATCCGTTTTCACCAAATACGGAATCAGTCTGATGCCAACCGTGGCCAGTGGAATCAATCCACTTGACTTCACTTCTCGAGCGCCCGCCTCCAACGAGGCGAAACCGGATGCACCTCCGATGGCTCCAGAAAAACAACCGATGACCGAAGGTGTGGATCTCCAAAAACAGGAATCCGAAGAAAAAGCCACAATCGGCAGCCCTTAGGTTTCAATCCTCAAGATGACGTCTGAGCATCCAGGCAGCTTTCTCGTGTGATTGAATCCTGCGCACGGCAAGATCGGCGGTTGCAGAATCACCGGCAACCTGAGCCGCTTCGAGTAGAATCCGGGAAGTCTCGATCACCACTTCGTGACCGATTACCAATTCCAGAATCATGTCTCGCGCCTTGGGAATGCCCACCGGTTCACGAATAGCCGTTCTTTTCTGGAACTCGTCAAAAGTGGCTGGAGCATGAAATCCCAACTCTCGGATGTTTTCGGCGATCTCGTCAACCGCTTCCGACATTTCCCGATAATGTCGCTCGAAAAGCAGATGAAGGGTCCCGAACATGTTACCTGTCACATTCCAATGAAAGTTCTGTGTTTTCAGATATAGCATGTAGGTGTCAGCCAGCATGACCGCAAGATGTGTTGCCACCTCTCTGCGATCCGATTCATAAATTCCGATATTGATGTCCATTTGATTCATTTTTGACTCCTTTGTCCTGATGAGATTCATTTCTTGTCTTTTGAAAGCTGTGCGAGGATGAACCCAACCGCCACACCCGCGGCGATGGAAAGTCCCGGATTGTCCTTCAACAAAATCTTGAGTTTCTTTCCTGAATCCCGCATCCTTTCGGCAACCTGAGCCATTGTTTCCAGTGTCAGTTGCTCGACCTCTTTCATAGTGTCCTTGCCCTGGTTCAAAACGGTATTCGTGTCCATTACTTGTTCCCTCTTCCCATCCGATGGATAGCAATCTTCACACCACGGATTAAAGAGGGGCTTCTTCATCCGATTCGCCACCATTCAGAATTCCTGAGAAAAAGGCCCTGCACTGACCGATATCAAACGGTTTCTTCAGGAAGTAGGGAATATCACTCGATTCATCCGGATCGAAAAAATCCTCAAGATTGACCGATGACATCAGAACGAATGGTACATCCCGGTAGCGACAGCGGAAGAAGTACCAAAAATCCAGTCCCGTTTTGGGCCCTTCGAGGTAAAAATCACAGATGACCAACTGGTATGGGCAATTGTCGGTATCATCTGAAGAGGAATTGAAATAGCCCATTGCATCTTCTGCGGAAGTGGACCAGTCCAACTGCAAACCGGGACTGATTCCGCGGAGAACGCGTTCAATCAAGTTCGAAACCGAAAGATCATCTTCGACCACCAAAACGGATTTGCGGATTCCATTCCGAACCATGACAGGACCATCCCCCATAAGGCAGGAAGCAATAAACGTGCTACACAACGATGTGTGAAATTTAACCGGAACCGGAAAAGAAAGGAGATAGACTCCTTGGTCATGAATCGGGAAATGGATCACAAATGGGATTTCCGTCAAATCATCCGGAAGGAATTGGAATACACCGGAATCGATATGACCATTTCAGAATGGCTAGTACACGAATCGGTGATTGATGAAATCGTTCTTTCCATACGACCGGAGATCCACGAAGGAAGAATCCATCCTTACGGAGTGCTCTTTACGGAATCTCTGGAGGACTTGGAGCGCTATGAGATGTCACCCATACCACCGGAAGGTCTGCAAAGGGCCAGAAAAATGGTCGACGGAAAAGAATGGTATCTGCTCTATGATCGTGAACATTTCTATGGCATGGTCCGTTTTCCTGTCACCCAATCACTGGAAATGCAGATGTTGAGACGGTTTCCGGCTCGTGGCGGATTGATGATCAATCGCAATGAAAATGGTCAATGCCGATTCTATCAAGGTGATGCGATGATCATTCACGATCGCCGTAACTGGATCAGAAAATCCGACGTTAAAAACACCGTAACCACGGTGGCATCGTGTGTACCGGGGCTGGATAAGAAAACATTTCAATTGCTTCTCGAATTCGCGAACTATCTGGTCAGCCCTGTCGATGGAGCGGGAGGAATCCTGATCTGGAACTACCAATCCCAGAACGGAGACGAATCCAATTCCGGACTGGGCAATCGGTTTTCGCTTCTGAATGAATCGCATTTGAATCCGATCCTGAATCTCGTTGTCAATTCGGATGGGGCAATCCGGATTTCAAGAAACGGGGAATTGATCGAAAGTGAAATCCATATCCGTTATTCATCCAAAAGCGCTCGGGTGATTCCGGATTTCAAGGGTACCCGTCATACTTCATCCATTCGTCACTCCTACGATCATTCCGAAGTGATTGTGATCACCATTTCAGAAGACGGTCCCGTCAGTGTCTTCATCAACGGTGCCAACATCACCGCACTGAATCTCGAATCTCTTCATCAGATGACCAGAAAAGCGCGCTTCGCGCACCCTAAAGAAAAAGAAAAGATTTCATCGATTGAGATCCGCCATCACTGCCTGAACTGTGAGAGGATTTCCATGATTGAAGCCGTGAAATTTGAAGGAAAAAACAATGTTTTTTCGATAAAGTGCCCGACCTGCGGAATTGGGATCGCCCCGCTTTCCGCCTTCCGATTGCAAATCAAACCTTTCGCCGGATCATCCAATTCTTCAGACCGCAAAAAGGAAGTCTAAAGAGTTATTAAACAATGTTTAGAAATTCGAACAGGAATTCATTTTTATCCTTTCGCTGGCATGGATGATGCTGTAAACCGGTACACAATGAAGAAACAACTGCTGATGATCGAAGATGAAATTGAACTGGCGGGTGCGGTGACTTATGCATTGGAATCCGCTGATCTTGAAATCACCCATGCCACCACGCTCACTGAAGCGATGAAACGGATCAACGAGAAACAATTCTCGCTCATTCTCGTTGACCTTCACCTTCCAGATGGATCAGGCATGGAGTTCATCCCCGCTCTCCGGACGAACGAGCTGAATCGCCATACCCCGATACTGATCATGACAGGAGATTCTGAACTGGACCGGAAAGTGAATGCGTTTGCCCAAGGAGTCGAAGACTACATCGTCAAACCGTTCCACCTTCTTGAACTGCGCGCACGAGTCGAACGCCGCATGGCAAAGCAGAGTGAATTCGAAACACTGGTCGCTGGTCCGGTGAAATTGAACCTTCAGACCCAAACTGTGGAACTTCAGGGCTTGAAGGGACCGATTTACCTGACTCCACGCGAATTCAAGATTCTTCATCTTCTTGCGAAGAATCCCAAAATCACCCATTCCCGTGACACCATCCTGAAAAAGATCTGGGGTGATGGAATCCATGTCACCAACCGAACGGTTGATGCACACATCTGCTATTTGCGAAAGAAACTCGAAGGTTACGGAAACCTCATTCGATCCAGTGCAGGGGAAGGATATCGATTCCATGGCTGAAGCAATTAGGATTCCTGATGCCCTGATTGACAACTATCTGAAGCGCAGAATCGAGGAAGTCAATCTGCTCGAAAAGGCCTTGTCTGATGATGATTACTCCGTGCTTTTCCGCATCGGTCATCAACTCAAAGGCAACGGCATGATGTTCGGATTCCCCGGAATCAGTGAAATCGGTTCGAGAATCGAAAAAGGTTCACTCATTCGAAATAAAACCGAGATGGCAAGCATGATCGATGAATACCGCTTTTCATTGGATCAGATCATCAAGAATCACCAACGACACTCCTAGGCAACTCTTACTGGCATCAATTTTGCTAATCCTTATCAAATGGAGGATTATCAGATGTTTCTTGAACAACTCAATTGCGTTTACTACCCCACACTCAATCCGTTGCTGTATCCGTTTGGTCGTGCCAATCCGAATGAGAAACGGATCAAGCGCGTACTGATCATCGATGATGATCGTGAAATGAACGTCATATTGCGCGAATTTCTGCGAAATGAACGAGGAATCAAAACCGTTTTTGCGGAGGACCCGTTCGAGGCGATGAATCAATTGAACCAGCAGGTCTTTGATACGATCATTCTCGATTGGAATCTACCGGAAATGAGCGGTCCAGACACTCTTGCCCGTACAGAACAGTTCTTCCGAAGCGATCCGAACCTTCCGTTTGAATGGGAAGACAAGAAAACCAAGGTCGTCATCATGACCGGGAAGGATCGCATCGAATGCAGAACCTCGAACACGAAACACTTTCGATACTCCGGATTCATCGACAAAAGAAAACACAACGCAAAAGAGATCGCAGAAAACATCATCAAGTTCGCACTGAAAGAAACGACGTAGAGCTTTGCAGATGGGAGTGGGAAGGGGGATTGATCAATCCCCCTTCCCATCTTTCAGATCCTGAGACTTTCAGTGCTTTTCGAACTCCATTTCCTTGAGCTTCCTGTAGAGGGTCTTGCGATCGATGTCCAATTCGGTTGCCGTCTTGTCTTTAAGTCCCTGATTCTTATCCAGAACGAAGCGAATGTACTTTTTCACGAGTTCATCGACGGTCATGATCCTGCCTTCCATTGCTGAGATCGGATCATGCAAGGTTGCGGTCTTCGAAACGAAAGCTCCGCCGAAGTCAGGCAGGTCTTCAGGCCTGATCATGCCGTCCTGACTGCAGAGAATCACCGCGCGTTCCACCGCATTCTCCAGCTCGCGGACATTTCCTGGCCATGAGTAAGCCATGATTGCATCCAGGGCTTCCTTCGAGAAGGCTTTCACCTGAATACCGTTCAGAATCGAGTACTTTTTCAAGAAGAAATCAATCAGCGGGACAATATCTTCGGTTCTCTCCCGCAACGGTGGAATCCTGATCTCAATCACGTTTAGACGGAAAAACAAATCTTCACGGAACCGTCCCTCCGCAACTTCGCGACGAAGATCACGATGGGTTGCAGACAGGATTCTCACATCGATCTTGCGATACTTGTTCTCGCCGATTCGCTTGATCTGCCTTTCCTGAAGAACCCTTAGGATTTTTGCTTGAAGCGGAAGACTCAAGTCTCCGATCTCATCCAGAAAGAGGGTTCCTCCGTCAGCCTCTTCAAACAAACCAATCCGCTTGTCAATTGCGCCGGTGAACGAACCTTTTGCGTAGCCGAAAAGCTCAGACTCCAGAAGACTTTCAGGAATCGATGCGCAGTTCAGCGCTACGAATTCCTTTTTCGATCTTGGTCCCATGTTGTGGATTGCACGGGCCACCACTTCCTTGCCTGTTCCGCTTTCACCACCGATGAAGATGTTCGCTTGGCTGTTTGTAACCCTGCGGGCCAGGTCCATCACTTTACGGAATCCGGAACTCTTTCCAATCACTCCATCCGGAAGGTTCCCTTCCTTGATCTGTACTGCTGTTTTCAGCGTTTTGTTCTCGGACTTGATTCTTCCGAAGTGCAGCGCACGTTCGACCACCACGAGCAGTTGTTGAAGGTGGATCGGCTTGACAATGAAATCATAAGCTCCTGCATCGATTGATTCGATTGCGGTTTCGATGGACCTGCTTCCCGTCACCATGATGATCGGCTTTTCAATTTCCAACTCCCCAACCTTCCGAGTGAATTCGATCCCACTCATCTCCGGTAGTTGCAAATCGCAAATCACCACGTCGAACGAGATTTCTCCCTTCTGAATTTCTTGAAGGGTTTTCACACCGTTATCCCGGATGATCACTTCAAAACCCTTCGGTTTGAAAAAAGCGATCAGTAGATCCTGAATTTCGACATCATCATCAATCACCAGCAGTTTTGCGCGTACATCGTTGCTCATGAATCTTCAGTAGCACGATGGAATATTTTCCCCTAGAGCTTTAGGAACAAATGCCCCTTTCAATATTTTCTGAAGATTTTTTTCAATCGTGTTGAATCCGAAAATGGCATCAGTATTGCACAATTAGAAGCGACAAGATGGTGATATAGGATTTTTAAAGGTTTTATATCACCTGCATAATCCCCAACAAAAAACCCCGGAACAGATTGGCTGTTCCGGGGTTTTGATTTTCAAATCACCTTGAATGAAGTCTTCACTTCACATCGATCCACACCTTACCGGTTGGAGACTCGACGTTTTTCCACATCATGGATTCCACCGGTTCCGGTGCCTTGGTATTGTACTTCGCGTTCGGCTTGGAGTTGTACATGGTCTTCACATCGCCTTCGACAGCGAAGTAAATCAACTGTCCGATCGGCATGCCGGCATAAACCCGGACTGGTTTGCGCACGGAGATTTCCAGTGTCCAGTAGTTGCAAAAACCCACATCGCCTTTACCGGCAGTGGCGTGGATGTCGATTCCGAGTCGCCCTGTGGAAGACTTTCCTTCCAAGAATGGTACGTGCGCGTGCGTTTCTGTGTATTCAAGGGTCACACCGAGATAAAACACATCGGGTTGCAAAACAAAGCCTTCCGCAGGAATCTCAAACTTGCGGATCTGGTTGTGTTTCTTTGCATCCAATTCGTCATCTACATACACGGCAAGTGTCTTACCCAGGTGCACATCATAACTATTTGTACCCATACAGTGCGGGTAGTAAGGCTCGATCTTGATCGTGCCTTTTTCCATTTCCTTCAGGATTTCCTGATCTGAGAGAATCATGCTGACTTCCTTCCTTCTTACTTCACTACGAAGTTCAAAATCTTGTTTTGTACGTACACCACTTTCACGATCTCTTTGCCTTCAAGGAATCGCGCAATGGTTTCGGTTTTCTTGGCCATGTCTTCCAACACCGCTTGTGCGGTACCCGGTTCGACTTCAAGCGTCCCACGCAACTTACCCAGCACCTGTACTGCCACGGTGACTGAATCTGCCTTACAGAGTTCCGGATCAAATACCGGCCAATTTGCGTAAGAAAGGGATGGGGTAACGCCGGCACCGCTCTGTCCGATCGAGTGCACAACCTGCCACATTTCTTCGCCGACGTGCGGAGCGAATGGTGCCAGCAACTGAGCAAAAACCTGCATCGCCGCTTTTGGCGTTTTTTCCATTGGTGTGAAATGATTCACAAATACCATCATCTGGGAAATCGCGGTATTGAAGCGCAAGCCTTCAATGTCTTCGGTTACCTTTTTGATTGTCTGATGCAGGATCTTTTCGTCTTCTGCAGTCATCGGCACATCGGCCACCTTGAGCGTCTCGTTGCCATCCTTATCATCAATGAAGTAAAGGCGGTAAGCACGACTCAAGAAGCGATAGACTCCCTCGATGGCCTTCGTCGACCATGGCTTATCCTTTTCCAGAGGTCCCAGGAACATTTCATACACCCGGAGTGAATCCGCACCGTATTCCTTCACGACATCATCCGGATTGATCACGTTTCCGCGAGATTTGGACATCTTCTCGTTGTCTTCGCCCAGGATCATTCCTTGGTGAACGAGCTTCTTGAACGGTTCGTGGTGACTGACGAGGCCACAATCGAAAAGGACCTTCATCCAGAAACGGGAATAGAGCAAATGCCCCACCGCATGTTCGTCTCCACCGAGGTAAAGATCAACCGGCATCCAGTATTTCTCGGCCTCTTTGTTCCACGCTTCTTTTGAGTTGTGTGGGTCAATATAGCGGAGGAAATACCAAGAGGAACCTGCAGAGCCTGGCATCGTGTCGGTTTCACGAAGATAAAGTTCTCCTGTTTTTTCATCTTTGACTTCACGCCAAGCGGTGATGCCTGCCAGCGGGCTTTCGCCGGTACCGGTCGGTTCGTAACTTTTCACATCGGGCAAAGTCACCGGGAGCTCGTTGTCCTTCAATGGAATGATCGTTCCGTTCTTATCCTTCAAAATCGGGAACGGTTCGCCCCAGTACCGCTGGCGAGAGAACAACCAATCGCGGAGCTTGTACTTCACCGATTTTGTGCCGATTTTTTCTTTCTCAGCCCATTCGATCACTTTTGCAGTGGCTTCACCGGTTTTAAGGCCGGTGATGAATCCAGAATTGACAGCAACACCATCACCCGAGAAGCATTCTCCGTCTTTTCCGCCTTCAACAACAAGCTTGATTGGAAGATTGAATTTTTTCGCAAATTCAAAATCACGCTCATCGTGTGCAGGAACCGCCATCACGGCACCTGTGCCGTAGGTCATGAGTACGTAATCAGAAATCCAGATCTGGACTTTCTCACCGTTCACCGGATTGATCGCATATGCGCCAGTGAAGCAGCCTGATTTTTCCTTGGAAGCATCCTGGCGGGCGATTTCAGATTTTTGAGAAGCCTCGAGTTTGTATTTCGCGACTGCTGCCTTTTGATCCGTAGTGGTGATTTCGTCCACCAATGGGTGCTCAGGCGCAAGAGCCGTGTAACTTACTCCCCAAAGGGTATCCGGGCGGGTGGTGAAAATCTCAAACTCAGCGGCCTTGCCTTCGACTTTGAATTTCATCTGAAGACCAACGCTCTTGCCGATCCAGTTACGTTGAAGTTCCTTGGTACCTTCCGGCCAATCAAGGCCATCAAGATCTTGCAGCAGTCGTTCAGCGTATTCGGTAATTTTGAGCATCCATTGCTTCATTGGAATGCGATACACCGGGTGACCTCCGCGCTCGCTCTTTCCATCCACCACTTCTTCATTTGCCAGAACGGTTTTGAGTTCAGGACACCAGTTGACTGGCACTTCTTTTTGGTATGCCAGTCCCTTTTCATAAAGCTTGAGGAAAATCCACTGGGTCCACTTGTAGTATTCAGGAGAGCAAGTACTGATCTCGCGTGACCAATCGAAACTGAATCCCAAACTCTTCAATTGTTTGGTGAAGTTTCCGATCGCATCGTTCGTGGTAATCGCCGGGTGAACACCGGTCTTGATTGCATATTGTTCCGCTGGCAAGCCGAATGCATCCCAACCCATCGGGTGAAGAACGTTGAACCCTTTGGCACGCTTGTAACGGGCAAGAATATCGGTCGCGGTGTAACCTTCGGGATGACCGACGTGAAGACCGCTGCTGGATGGATACGGAAACATATCGAGCACGTAATACTTCGGCTTCGAAGAGGTCTGTTCAGTTTTGAAAGTGTGTTCTTTTTCCCAGTGGTTTTGCCACTTGGGTTCGATTTTGGATGGCTGGTAGCTCATGCCAAGAGACTAAATTTAGTAAGGAATTTTGTCGACTTTTTGTTCCCAAATTTTAAAGATTTGGAGCGCCTCTTCCCGCATCAATGGCACCAGTGGAATGGAGCGTTGCGGATAAGGTTTCGGGATCTCCTGATAGATGAAATCGTCATCAAAGTTGATCGCAGCCGCATCCTTTTTGGTGTTGGCGTAATAGATCTTTCCCAGACGGGCCCAGTAGATCGCCGACAGACACATCGGACAAGGCTCACAACTGGTGAAAATCTCAGCCCCGTTCAGGTCAAAGGTGTTCAGGTTCTTGCAAGCGTTCCGGATGGCTTGGACTTCCGCGTGGGCTGTTGGGTCGTTCGTGCTGGTTACTTGGTTCCAGCCTTCACCAATGATTTTGCCATCCTTCACCACCACCGCCCCAAACGGTCCGCCCGCATTGGTTTCCATATTCCGTTTGGAGAGTTCGATGGCACGGCTCATGAATTCATTGGTCTGCATAAGGGCGAAACCTACCGAAGAACCGATAGCGGAGCAATGCTGAACTTAGATGAGTTCGATTTTTTTGGGTTCCAGGATCGGCTCGCAGTGGATTCCCGTTTCTTCTTCGATTTTGATGGCAAAACTCTGAAGGGAATGCGGGCTGCCGTGATTGAGCAAGATTTTCCTTGGTTTCGTAGGCGAAGATTTCAACCACTGAATCAGGTCATTGCGATCACCATGCCCCGAAAGAGACGAGAGCACTTCGATTTTGGCCTTCACCTTCACCTCTTCGTGGTGAATCTTCATGAAGCCATGCTTCAGAGCCTCTTCCTGAAGGTAGCGGCCCTTGGTTCCTTCAGCTTGATACCCGACAAAAAGAACCGTGTTTCGATCCGAAGGCAGATGATTCTTCAAGTGGTGGAGCACCCGCCCACCCTCGAGCATTCCCGATGCCGAAATGATCACCATCGGGCCCTTGCGTTCACCCAGATCAATCGACTGCTGAGCACTCTTGATCATCTCAAACTTCATCGGGAAAAACTTGCGCAGGTTTTGGCTGTAAGTCGCGTTTTCAGGAAAATCCTCGGAATGTTCGAGATAAACTGCAGTCGCTTCGCGGGACATTGGCGAATCCAGGATGATCGGCACGATCGGGATCCGACTCTGATCTTCGAGAGTGCGGATCATATAGATGAGTTCTTGGGCACGCCCCACCGCGAATGCCGGAATCACGAGCACACCCTTGCTCTCATGAACGCGATGAATGACCTTTGCCAACTCTTCGAGCGAATCTTCAGCTGCATGCAAACGATCGCCATAAGTGGATTCCAGAACGAGGAAGTCTGTTTCTGGAAGAATGGAAGGTTTTTTTACCGTGTGTTGACGGTCATGGCCGATGTCACCACTGAAGGTCACATGAGTCGGTTTTCCATCGATGATGAAACGGAAACGGACAAACGTGGAACCGGTGATGTGACCAGCACGCAAAAACTGGAACTCAACATGATCGCCCAATTGATACCACTTTTCCAGTTCACGAACCTCGATCAACTGGAGGGTGTCACGCACATCATCTTCATCATAAAGGGCAAGTGCGGGCTTGTGACGGGAATGCCCTGTGCGATTTGCGTATTCGGCATCTTCTTGCTGAAGTCGCGCCGAATCGGCGAGCATGATCTTCAAGAGGTCGGCGGTTCCACTGCTACAATAGATGACACCGCGAAACCCCTCTTTCACGAGCTTGGGCAACAGCCCGCTATGATCCATATGGGCGTGCGTCAGCACCACTGCTGTCAGATTTCGCGCGTTGACTCCGAAGGGTTCCCAGTTTTTCAGTCTCGAGGTTTTTTCTCCCTGAAACATTCCGTAATCAACGAGAAAGGACTGCTCTTCAAAGCGAACCACTGTTTTGCTACCGGTCACTTCGCCTGCGGCCCCCAAGAAATGCAGGGTGATCGGTTCAGCCATTCACACATCCATGATGAACGGAATCACCGTGGGCTTTTTACCCGTTTTTCTCTCAAAATAGCGTCTCAGCTCGATGCGCACTTCTTCTCCGAAGTCCTTGTTGATCACGCCGTTTCGCAGATCCTGTTTGTATCGGATCACTTGCTCTTCGACCACCTTCACCGCTTCGGTGATGAGCCAGGATTCCAGCGATTCATTCGTGAGTCCCTTGGCAATGACTTCCGGCTTGGAGAGGATTTTTCCGGAATCCTTTTCCCGCGTCATCAGACAGAAAACCACACCGGTTTCTGCAAGGCGACGACGGTCCTTCAAAAGCGATTTTGTCACCTCAGTGCCTTCACGGCCGGCGACCAGAAGACGCAGATCCGTGACTTCACCGGTGATGTCGATCGAATCAGGAGTGATCTCAACCACGTCACCATTCTGGGCAACACAGATATTTTCCGGCTTCACCCCGGTTTCCTCAGCCAAGTCGGCATGATGGACCAGGTGGCGGTATTCCCCATGAATCGGGAGGAAAAACTTCGGCCTCACCATCTCGAGCATTTTTTTCAATTCGGGGCGGGTAGCGTGTCCGCTGGTGTGTACATCCTCGATCGAATTATAAAGGACGTCAGCGCCACACTTGAAAAGCTCATTGATCAACTTGCTGATCGGAACCTCGTTACCGGGAATCTGGCTGGAACTCAGGATCACGAGGTCTCCGGTGTCGAGCTTCACATGCGCGTGTTCGTCATGAGCGATGCGATTCAGCGCAGAGCGTGGCTCTCCCTGACATCCCGTGGACATCACAATCACATCATTGCGTTTATGACGCTTGATCTCTTCAATCGGGATGAACATGCTTGAATCAAAAGAAATCACACCGCGTTCATGGGCAAGGCGCACATTCTGTTCCATGCTTCTTCCAGTGAGTGCAATTTTCTTGCCGGTTTTGCGGGCAATTTCAAAAATATTCGCCATTCGGCCCACATTCGAGGAGAACATGGAAACCAGAATCAACCCTTTGGCTTTTTGGAACAGCTCCTCCATGCGGACCGCGATGTTCTCGTCCTGGAGATCATGATGCTCGCGTTCAACATTGGTTGAATCCGACATCAACAAAAGAACGCCTTCATCGCCGGCTTGCAGAAAATCATTTTTCTGCATCACATCGCCAAAGTAAGGCGAAGCATCCATCTTGAAGTCGCCAGTGTGGACAATTTTGCCAATCGGCGTATCAATGAAGAGTGCATATGCATCAATGATAGAGTGATTCACGGATGCGGCACGCACCTTAAAATCACCGAGATCAACCAACGATCCCGGATTCAGCACATTCAGTGTGGTGGCTTCGGTCATTCCGCCTTCACGAAGGCGTTCACGAATCATCAACGTGGTGAATTCAGATGCGTAAATCGGCGCCCGAACACCCGCCTTGAGTGCAAAGGAAATCGCGCCGATGTGATCTTCGTGTCCATGAGTGGCGAAAATCGCCCTAATCTTATCCTTTCGAGCCAGCAAATGGGTGAAATTCGGAATCACAAACTCAACCCCGAAATGATCCAGTTCAGAGAACATCAGACCGCAATCAATCAGGATCGCGGACTGGTCGGTTTCGATCAACATGCAGTTCATGCCGATCTCGCCCAATCCACCGTAAGGCGTAATCGTTATTTTTTTGCTCATTTTGAGGATTTCGATTCGTAGAGTTTCTGTTTGATCATTCCGGAAAGCATGTTCGCCGCAGTGTCGGTTTCCTCACCCACGATGATGTCGGCATACTGCTTGGTCGGCTCGAGATAGATCTGGTGCATCGGACGGACTGCTTCGTAATACTGGCGGATGATGTCTTCCATGGTGCGTGAGCGGTCCTTGAGGTCGCGGAACAAACGGCGGATAAACCGGATGTCGGATTCGACATGCAGGTAAAACTTGAGATCCATCAGTTTGCGAATTTCCTCGTCCCACAAGGTGAAAATACCCTCCACGATCAGAACCTTGCATGGGCCAACCGGAGTGGTTTTGGAGGTACGACGTGAGGCACTGTAGTCATACACAGGGGAATCGACCTTCTTGCCGGCGCGGAGTGCGGCCAGATCTTTTCTGAACAGTTCCCAATCGAACGCTTCCGGATGATCAAAGTTCGGCTCGTCACCGATCTTGAGGTTCGCAGGGTGCTTCGGCAGGTAATACGAATCCTGATGAAGAACTCCAACGTCCTTACTGTTCACTTGAGCCAATACTTTTTCCGTGAAGGTGGTTTTGCCGGAACCGGATCCACCCGTAATGCCGATGATGTACATAAGAGATTCAGAGAGAATACCCGCGCTTACGGAACTCCTCAAGGGTAATTCCGGTCAAACGCACCGGATAATGCGCCGGTATCAGTGATTTTCCACTCCAAATCGGCTCCCGGAAGTGAGGATTCAACAGACGGATTTCCTTTTCCTGCAACCGAAGGTGTTGAATCACACTGCCGATGGTCATTTTCTTCGGAAAACTCACCGTGATGAACTCGGGTAAAGGCTCGAGAGGAGCTTCCGAATCAATCTCCACCATGGCCTGCCACTCGAACAGGTAATTCCGGGAGGCGAACTTGAATCGTGGATCCTTGAAGAACCGGATGATTTGATATGGATCTTCGGTTTTGAGGCGCTTCATCGCCTTGGACACCAGCCCGGCACCGTGATGATAGGCCATCACGGAGAGATTCCAGTTTTTCAGGATTCGGTGGTTTTCCTTCAGGAATCGCGCCGCCGCCCGAGTCGACTTCAGCGGATCATAGCGCTCATCGATTGCTTGATCGACCCGGAGATCCTTCATTGCCGTCTTCGGCATGAATTGCCAGATGCCAATCGCTCCACTTACGGAACAAGCTTCGTTCACAAAACAGCTTTCGACGAAAGGCAGTCGGGTGATTTCCTTCGGTACGCCTTCCTCAATGAACATTTCTTCCATACGACCGAGGTATTTCCGGGAGAGGATCACTGCCCGATCAAGCTGATCTTTCAAACCCTGCTGCGCCCGGATGCGCCCGAGGTCGGAAGCAAAGTCATAACTTCGCGGATCTTCGTTCGCTTCGAGCACTTCGAACATGCTTCGCTCGACATCGGTCAATCCCTCGACATCGATCGTTTTCCGCGACTTGTTCTTGTCATAAATGCCTTTCAGAGCCTTCGAAACTTCCTTTTTCGCGGCATCAGGGTCGGACGAAACCACGCGGTAGACATGCCGAAGGTTCATCGAATCGTGGATGACCCACTCTTTACCTGAATAAACGGTATAAATTCTTTTCCAAAAATCAATTTGCGCTCGCGACCATTCGTCCGCTTGCGATATGCTGGAAAAGAAAATCATGAACAGGAAGAAGATTTTGCTCATCATGACGGGCTTCGGATTCGCAATTGGAATTGCGCTGCTTTCCTTTTCATTTCATCAAAAAGCTCCGGAAAACACAATTCGAATCCTGGTCGAAAAACCGATGGATCCGAATCACCCGCGCATTACACCTCTCGTGTCGGACTCAGGCTACCGTTATCAGTCACATGGAGAGGATTTCGACCTGATTCCGCCCGAAACAGGCAAACCGGTCCTGCGCTTTCAGGTTGTGCGCGATGAAAACACCCGGGCTCTGATCTTCCTGAAAGAAGATGCCGACATCCTTTATGACAACCTTTCCGTCGCCAAGACGGAATGGGTACGGAAAAAAATGACCGGTAGGAGAATCCGGATCCTTTCCAGTCGGGGTGATGCCATCTCCTACCTTGTCCTGAATCAGGAAAGTTTCGCACTTCGGGATGCGGATACACGTGCGCGAGTCGCCAGCGCACTGCCACTGAAGAACTGGATTGAGAAAGTGTTTCTCAACTGGGTGGAACCGGCCGATCAGGCGAACGCAGCCCCGCTGACCGGAACCACTCCCTTGGACGCCAGCGCAACCCGCATCGTTCTTCGCTATCTGGCAACACCGACGCGTGAAGGCCAGCAATTGGCTCACCTGACCCGCGAGGCTCTGAAAAAATCCGGCTTCGATGTGCGCATTCATATTTATGAACCGGCATTGTTCTATGCCAAAATCAGGAACCGGGACTTTGACCTGTTTTCTTCCACAGCGGTTGAAGGAATGAAAACGATTCTCGACCTTCCGCACACCGACCTCATTCCTCTCTTTCGCTGGAAGCATGGATTGATCGTGAATCCCCGCGTACGCGTGGGGGACGGTGTCGAACGTGACTTCGATTATTCGTTTCGCTTTTTGAAACACCTTCAATTACAATAAGCCCATGAGAAAGGCTCTTTGCGCGCAGTTACCAATCAAGATCGGACAAAGCGTCGAGATCCCACCCGCCGAGGCGAATCACCTGATTTCGGTATTGAGACTGAAACCACAAGATACAATCGAAATTCTCGATGGAAACGGCACTTCCGCCCAAGCCACGTTATTCTTCAAAGGTAAAAACCTGTTCGCCGAACTGATCAGCGAACCGATCGGAACTCCCCACCTCCAATCGCACCCGCTTCATCTTTCCATGGCAATCCTGAAGGGCGAAGCGATGGAATGGGTGATCGAAAAGGCCGTGGAACTGGGAGTTCGCAGCCTGACTCCGTTCCAATCCGAGTTTTCCGTCGTCGACTTGCGAAAAAAAGGTCCGGAAGCGTTCCAGGAACGCTGGCAAAAAATTGCCGACCAAGCGCTGAAACAATGCGGGAGACTGAGCCGCATGACCGTGAATCTGCCCACTCCATTCGAAAGCGTGCTCCAGAAGAATTCGAACCTGATTTGGCTGGATGAAACTCTTGCTTACACAAGGGAAATTGATCAATGGAATTCCCGTTATTTGCCTCGGATCGCCGATGAGATCCTTTCAGAAAGCGGCGAACTGGAAGTGGAATTGATCGTCGGACCCGAGGGAGGCTTCAGTCCGAACGAAAAAAACCGCTTGATGCAACCCTCCAAAAAAGAGATAAA